>NZ_JBQGAA010000004.1:0-266968 GCF_056542585.1 Ruegeria sp. AB9
TAAGTATAACCACACCAAGCCGCAAGCAGAAAATGACGTTGCTGAGCATTTTTTTGAAGTTTCCACAAAAATACTTTAAAACCAATAGGTTGCCTAGCAACGAGGGACCTATCCATTATGCCAATTGAAACTTTTCTCCAGTGGTAACCTTTGAGCATCTTGAGAGGCAAAAGGTGAAACTACCATATATAGGGAGTCGACCAATACTGGACACAAGGCTGCGCGACTCAAACCAGTGAATCGACTCGGGACTCCACTGGATTCGGCATCGAAAACCTTCAACGACAGAATTCGGACCATGCCGAGTCGGAATGCCTCATATAACTCCGACTGCACCTTCAGAGCGCTGACATTCTGAACACCTATCTTGCACATCCCAACGGGATGCGTTCTGGTCGCAGCAATTCCTTTTCGGTTTCAGTAGCGAGACAGACATGGCGCGCCACCTTCAGTATCCTCTGGTCAGAACCGTCGGATATGACGGAGCGCTTGTTACGTTCGCGGACTCAATGTCTGAAGCTGCAAACCGCGCGGCGCTGGCGTTTCGATCCGAAGTGGATCAGCTTCAATGGACAGAGGTCACCGAATCTTCAGCTTCATTGGGATCGGCTTTTGTTCGGTTCGACACGCAATGCATTACCCATCAGCAGATGTTGCACAAGCTTCAGGACCTGGTTGACCAAAAGGACTGGTACAACACGCCACTGCCAACAGGTCGCAGGTTGTGGCGCGTTCCGACTGTTTATGGCACCGATCTTGCGCCTCAGTTGGACGATGCCGCTGCCGCTGCCGGTCTGACACCGGAAGAAGCAATACGACGGCTTGGACAATCCCGCGTGCGGGTTTTGACAATCGGGTTCGCCCCCGGGCAGCCATACCTTGGGCCATTGGGTCCTGAGTTCAATATTCCACGACTGCAATCCTTGACCCCCATGGTTCCCGAGGGTGCTCTGGTTCTGGCGATCTCTCAATTCGTTCTGTTTTCCGGACCGACCCCAACCGGATGGCGACATGTAGGGCAAACCGCCTTTCGGTGTTTCCAACCCGAGCTGAAAGAGGCTTTTGCCCTCAAACACGGGGATGAACTGATGTTCGAGCCCGTTTCCCGCGAAGACCTGGAACACATAAGAGCCAACAACGAGGATGGTACAGGCGGAGCAACCTGCGAGGAGATTACGCAATGAGCCTGATCGTCCACCAGATTGGCTCGGCATGCACCATCCAGGATCAAGGGCGCACTGGTTATCTGGACCAGGGCCTGTCCCGGTCCGGTGCCGCTGACACTCTGGCCCTATATGAAGGAGCTGCGCTGCTCGGTCAGAGCCCGGAACTCGCCGCGCTGGAAATGGCCGGAGTGGGTGGCGAGTTTGAGGCCACACAGAACATACGCATTGCTTTGACCGGTGCCCGGATGCAGGCAAGTATTGATGGCAGCCCCGTGACCTGGAACGCATCTCACCTCATGGAGCCAGGACAACGGTTGGTCATTGGCGCCGCCCTGCAAGGCAACTACGGCTATCTACACTTGGTGGGCGGAATTGAATCCGAAGTCTTTCTGGGATCGCGATCCGCGCATCTGACTGCCCGGATTGGAAGGGCGGTGCAGAGCGGTGACAAGCTGACCTGTGCTCCGGACGCAGGCGACGCCGGTTTGAAACTGACCCCTTTCGAACGCTTTTCAGGCGGCGTGCTGCGTGTTGTGGCCAGCTTTCAGACGTCTCTGTTTGATGAGGCGACCCTTGAGCGTTTTGCCCGCACCGAATTCCGCCGTGGCGCGCGCGCCAATCGGATGGGGATGCAGGTAGACAGCAACGGCGACGGGTTTGCAGCCTCGGGCCAGCTGAACATATTGTCCGAGGTGATCACCCCCGGCGATATCCAGATGACCGGTACCGGAGACCCGTTCATCCTGCTGCCGGAATGTCAGACCACGGGTGGGTATCCCCGCATCGCAACCGTTTTGCCCTGCGACTTGCCCCGGGCAGCACAGACACCCGCAGGCGGAGCAATCAGGTTCGAATTCGTCAGCATGGATCAGGCCACCGAATTGCACAGGGTTTTTCTGTCAGACCTTGCGAAACTGCCATCAAAAGTCGAGGCGCTGGTGCGTGACCCGCATGACATACCGGACCTGTTGTCCTACCAATTGATCGGCGGAGTGATCTCTGCCACCGACTAAGGAGATGTGCCAATGCCAAGCGTCGATCTGAATGCCGATATGGGGGAAAGCTTTGGCCCCTGGAAAATGGGCGATGACGAAAGCCTGCTGAAAATTGTCACTTCCGCCAATATTGCCTGCGGCTTTCACGCAGGTGATCCGGATGTGATGGCATCGACAATGAAGCTGGCTGCCGAAAACAATGTTGGCATCGGCGCGCATCCCGGGTTTCCCGACCTGCAAGGCTTTGGTCGTCGCAACATGAAGCTGTCTCATGACAACCTTTGCAACCTGGTGCGGTATCAGTTGGGCGCAGCTATGGGCATGGCCAAGACGGTTGGCACCCGAGTTCGTCATCTAAAGCTGCATGGCGCACTGGCCAATATGTGTTCGGTCGATATCGATATGGCGCGAGCGTGCTATCAGGCTGCACTGGACGTCGACCCCGACATCATCGTGATGGTACTTGCGGTAACCAAACAGGAACAGGCCGTGCGCGAGCTTGGGTGCAAATGGGTGGGCGAGATTTTTGCCGACCGTGCCTATAATGACGACGGCACGTTGGTTGACCGAAGCCTGCCCGGCGCGGTGATCCACGACGCCGATGTCGCCGGGCCACGTATCCTGAACATGGTGCGCGAAGGCGCGATCATCACAGAAAGCGGCGAGCGGCTGGAGACATCAATCGACACAATTTGCCTGCACGGGGACGGACCCACCGCGGTTCAGATCGCGCGTTCAGTTCGCGAAAGCCTGATTGGCGGCGGTGTCGAGGTCACGAAATTCATCCGCTAGCCACCCCGCTTTAACATCTGCACTCTTAATTCACGACTGTTGCCCGTACAGGCGACAGCGCCTAGCATGGTGGGCAAGTGCATGTTCTGAATACTACAATTTCAAACAATACCTTGACCCGCAGCGGGCAAGCGCAAGGAGGTCGTCGAATGTCATTTGATCTGATGTCTTATCAGCCCAGGGGGGACAAGAAGAACTCGGACTTTTTCAACGAGTACCTTCCGAAGATATATGAACGCCGGACAAGCGCGGGCATTGCGGATCAGGTCGGCGCAATGCGGGCCATCATCATTCAGGTCGAACCAGATGCGGTTTTCGAAACAATGGTCGAGCTTTATGTGATGACGCCCTATCGTCACACCGCCAGCTATCTGGGGCAAACTCACAGATTCTCGGTCCTGCATTCGCATCCCGATTACCCGGCATTGATCCTTATGGCCCCGCTCAGCCCGGGGTTTGAAGATTTCATTCCTCGCATCAATCGCATGTACCCTCTGGCGCGCAATACGCCGCAAACGCGCTATGTTGGCGAGGTTTTCGCCGCTTGTGATCTGAACGCATTGACCGGAACACTTGAGGATCAGAACATTCGCTTCGAGTATTCCGGGGACACCGAGAACCCATTCTACACATCGGAAGGGTTCCGATTCACCACCCCATCCGATTTCACGTGTAACCGGATTGGGTATTCGACCCACGACTTTAACGACACCGACAGCCTTGGTCTTGGGGATCGCGTGCTGCTCAGCGATGCGGAACAGGCCCGCCTGAGACAGGCGGCAGACTTCGGATCAGACAGCAAGATCGCCCCGCTCATGTTGGGTATAGACCATCTTGCGACGCGCGTACTGGCGGGTGAGCGCGAGGATGCAATCCTCGAGTTCCTGACCATGGTGCCCTATTATTTCTGGGGGGCCTACAACATCTTCGACATGAACTCGTCGACCAACGTGAACCGCAACGGCAATGTCAACGATGACAAGAAGTCCCCGGCCAAGGTTTTCACCGCAAATAACACGCCATCCTTTGTCAACTCTTTCGCCAAACTGCCAATGCCGACCGAGGATTTTGTGCGTAATTTCGGCCGCCGCCTGCATCACATGGCCGTCGAGATACAAGACGGCGATCACGGCGCCGGGGAAAAGAACGTCGATTTCGTGGTGAACACCCTGAAGGACAAGGGCGTGCCATTCCTGGCTCATGTGGTGGGCGAGTGCAAAGACGATCCGAATCTGAAACAGATCTTCTCGAAACATTCAAAGCATACGCTGCTGATCACCGAATATATCGAGCGATGTCACAAGTATGACGGGTTCTTCACCAAAGACAATGTCGCCGCCCTGACGGCTGCTGCCGGGCAAGACGAACAATACCAGCACGGGCACGTTTTCGATTGAAAAAAGGGCTGCGGAACACCGCAGCCCAGACCCATTCAGGAGAGAATATGCCGAGCCTTATGATGGCCCGATCATGAAACAGGTGACGTTGCGGGCTTGCAGACGGCGGCAGGCCAAATCGGCCTGTTCGCGGGTCATGCCCTGAAAGGTTGCGTCGAACCCACGCGAGCTTTGGTTCACTTTGCGCAACGTGCCTTCCAGCGTGGTCATTTCCGACAATGCGGTTTTCAGCAAAATCTTCTCGGCCTCATATCGCGTGGTATAGCGACCCACATTGACGCCCCACAGATGCCCACCTGACGAAGACAAGCGCGTGACCACCTCCTGCTCGGGCTCTGGCTGTTTGGTGGTATCAGTCGAGGCCAGCACCAGATTGTCAGGGCGCAATGCCGGACGGGTGTCAGATGTTTCCACAGGCGGCGCAGTTGGTGCTATATCGGCTTCGGCAATGGCCGCAGCTATGCCGATGGTAATGCGGTCGCTGTTCTCATCGGCTGCTGCGACAACCGCACTTGCGACTTGCGTTGCCGCACTCGGACGCACAATCGGGCGCAGGCTGGATTTTGGCGCCCCGCTCACGCTTGCCACCTGCGTACTGCCACCCAGCCCGACATTGCCCGCGTAGGTCGGGCGGGCAGGTTTGCGAATAGGGGCGCGCGACGGGGCACGACGGAAACCCATATCCAGAAGTTCCGCAACCTTGGCATTCCTTGAGGCTCCGGATTTTCCGCCAAAGACGGTTGCGATGATGCGTTCATCCTTGCGTTTCGCCGAAGCCACCAGATTGAAGCCCGCCGCACGAGTGTACCCGGTCTTGATGCCATCGGCACCTTTGTAAGCGGCCAGCAGGCGGCGGTTGGTGTTGGGAACGGTTTTGATCCCGGCATTCGTCGATTGGCGCGAGAACAGATTGTAGTATTGCGGATAATCATACAGCAGATGCCGCCCCAACGTGGTCATGTCGCGCGCGGTGGACAGATGCCCCGACTCGGTCAGACCATGGGCGTTCTTGAAGGTCGTGCGGCTCATACCCATTGCTTTGGCGGTCCGGGTCATGCGTCGCGCAAAGGCCGCTTCGGATCCGCTGATGGCAATACCAATGGCCGTGGCCGCATCGTTTGCCGATTTCACAGCCGCAGCACGGATCAGATATCGGAATGCAATCGTCTGGCCCGAGCGCAGGCCCAGCTTCGACGGCGGTTCAGCCGCTGCCTTCTTGGTGATCCGCACCTGGGTATCCAGCGTGATTTCACCGTTTCGCACCGCTTCGAACGCAATATAAAGCGTCATCATCTTGGTCAGCGACGCCGGGTGCAACCGTGTGTCAGCATTGCGCGAATGCAGAACCTCTCCGGTTCGGGCATCAATCACCATTGCCGCGTAAGGTGCCGCCATGGATTTGAGCGGCGCAAAGGCCAGCACACATAGCACCGCTATAAGGAATAAGCCCATTCGGGCCGGAACTGTCCGCCGAATCTGCACGATCTTTGCCTCTGTCTGCCTCGCGCCGCCGGGTTTTCCCGGTCAGCAATAATTGTTTTATTACCCACAAGGCTATCACAGAGACCCTATGAAATAAACTGAAAGCTGAGCTTTTCGCGGTTTCGTTACGCTGTCCGAACAGGACTATATCTAGACAGAACCAGCTCAGAGCCCACCAGATGCGCGATTAAGGCAGAACTTCGCCCGTGCCCGGCAGGGTTTTTGTGAAACTGCGGCCAAAAGGCAACATCACTTCAGGTCGCGCACCAGATCGGCCAGCTCGCCTAAATCCCTCAACTCCCGGAATCGGGGGCTGTCGACCGGGGCATCAGCATGCTCCACCTCCCAGACAAGGCCATGTGGGACGTAAACCCCCCAACTCCCGGCCTGAATCGGGGCCACGACATCCGACCGCATGGAGTTGCCCACCATCATCGCGGCCGCCGGGCCATCACCGTACTGCTCAAATATGGCCCGATACGTATCGGGCGTCTTTTCCGACACGATTTCCACCGCGTCGAACAGATCGCCCAGACCGGATTGAGCCAGTTTGCGCTCCTGATCGATCAGGTCGCCCTTTGTGATCAAAACAACCCGGCAAAAGTCGGCCATGCCTTCTACGGCTTCGCGAGCATGGGGCAACAGCTCGATCGGATAGGCCAGCATTTCTTGCCCAGCTTCGATCAATTGCCGAATAACCGAGGCCGGAACGCGGTCATCCGTGACCTCGATAGCGGTTTCAATCATCGACAGTACAAAACCCTTGATGCCATAGCCGTAATGACGAAGGTTGCGTTTTTCCGCCGCCAGAAGGCGCTCCATCAGATGGTCCCGGTCAGCGTGATTGGCCAGCAATTCGGCAAAATGCGCCTGTGTCAGCTGAAAAAACCGCTCATTATGCCAAAGGGTATCATCCGCATCGAAACCGATTGTCGTCAGCTTTTTAGTCATCCTGTTTACGTCCGCTTGCTCTTTTCACCGGCCATGCCCACGTTATATAAGCGCCAAGATAAACCCCAAGCCTGAATCGGACAGTAGCCTACGATGCTGGAAAAGACCTGGATGATGTCTGAGGAACCGGACGACGACAATGACGCGTCCGTCCTGCTGCAGACGCGCCCAAAAACCAAGCGTCCACCTTTGTACAAGGTGCTGTTGCTGAACGACGATTACACTCCGATGGAGTTCGTGGTTCATGTGCTGGAACGATTCTTCGGCATGACCCACGCAGAGGCGTTCGAAATCATGCTGACCGTGCATAAAAAAGGTGTGGCCGTCGTCGGCGTCTTCAGTCATGAGATTGCCGAGACAAAAGTTGGCCAGGTGATGGATTTTGCCCGCAGGCACCAGCACCCACTACAATGCACCATGGAACGCGAAGAATAGGGCTTTTCGCCTGACGCTCACCCACTTTCTGCCGGAATTGCCCATGTCCCCTCGTTTGGAACTTGCTTTGCAAAACGGCCTGTCGCTGTCGCTGCCCCTTAGCGTGATCTGCCCTGTGCCAGACCATGATTTGTCAGCGTTTCCCCATAAAGCGCAGGTGGTGCAACCGTTCAGGCCTTTTCACGACCATTTTGCTGCGCAAGGCTTTGACACGGTGCCCGAAACAGATGGTCCTTGTCGGGACGCAATCGTGTTTTTGCCACGCGCCAAGGCGCTGGCACGGGCGATGATCCATCAGGCTAATTCGCGAGCCCAAGGCGTTGTCGTGATTGATGGCGCCAAGACAGATGGAGTGGACAGCATTTTGAAAGATGTGCGCAAACGTGTTGCTGTCGAAGGTCCGCTTTCAAAAGCGCATGGCAAGATTTTCTGGTTTCGAGCAGATGCTCACACCTTTGCCGACTGGGCCGCGCCAAACGCGCAGGTGGTCGATGGATACCATACAGCGCCGGGGGTGTTTTCGGCAGACGGGATCGATCCCGCCTCGGCCATGTTGCTGAAAGCTTTGCCTGCCAAGCTCGGGCCACGGCTGGCTGATCTGGGTGCGGGTTGGGGGTATTTATCCGCAGAGATACTGAAGCGCGACGGGATGAAATCCGTGCATCTGATCGAAGCAGACCACGCGGCTCTCGCCTGTGCGCGCATCAATGCATCGGACCCAAGGGCTCAGTTTTATTGGTCCGATGCTGTCAACTGGACCGCGCCTGAGCCCATCGACACTGTGGTAATGAACCCTCCGTTTCACACCTCACGCAGCGCCGACCCGGCACTGGGACAAGGTTTCATTACTGCAGCGGCCCGCAATCTGACGCGCAACGGAACCCTATGGATGGTCGCCAATCGCCACCTTCCCTATGAGACAACTCTGAACGAATATTTCGCTCAGGTCGATGAAGTCGCCGGCGACAACCGGTTCAAGGTGTTTCAGGCCTCTCGCCCTCGGCGATAAGGCCAGCTAACCTGCCCCCAATTCAGGAGGATTCGGATGTCCTTTTCCATCGCAGGCAAAACAGCAATCGTAACAGGCGGGGCCAACGGCATCGGTCTGGCCATAGGGCGGCATTTCGCGGATGCAGGTGCAAATGTCATGTTCGCCGACATGGACGAAAAACGCCTGGTCGATGAGCTGGGCGAACAGGCCGAGGACGGCAACATCCGCTATTTCGCAGGCGACCTGCGTGAAAAGCTGACCATTGCAAACCTGCTATCGGCAACATTGGACGCCTTTGATCAGGTGGATATTCTGATCAACGGCGCGCGTCAGGTGATCCCGTCTGATCCGCTGGACCCCGATGACGACTCGATGCGCACCTTGCTGAACCAGAACCTGATGCCCGCCCTGAGACTCAGCCAATTGGCCGCAAAACGCATGATAAAACAAGCCGGGGATGACGATGAAAACCCGGCGGGGTCGATCATCAACCTGTCGTCCATTGCAGCCCGCCGCACGCATCCGGACCTGATGGCCTATTCCGTTTCGACGGCAGCGTTGGATCAGATGACCCGGTCTTTGGCCGTGGCGCTGGCGCCAAACCGCATCCGGGTCAATTCGATCGCGCTCGGCTCGGTCATGAGTGCTTCGCTGCAATCGACGCTGAAAGAAAACCGCGATTTCCGCGACGATATCGAAAAGCACACACCACTTGCCCGTATCGCGTCGGCGACCGAGCTGACGGAAACCGCGCAGTATCTGGCATCCGATGCAGCCGGGTTCATCACGGGCCAGATCCTGACAATCGATGGCGGTCGTACCTTGCTTGACCCTGTCGCAGCACCTGCACATTAAGCCTTATGTTCGATACAGAAAAATCCACCGCCTCTGCCTGGTTTCGCCAATTGCGCGACGGCATTGTTGCCGCGTTTGAAGCTTTGGAAGACAGCCACGACACCGGCCCGTTCTCTGACGCGAAATCCGGCCGGTTTGAGGTCAAGGAAACCAAACGCCAATCCGAGGACGGATCGGACGCAGGCGGTGGGCTTATGTCGGTCATGCGCGGCGGCCGTGTTTTTGAGAAGGTCGGCGTCAATGTCTCAACCGTCTACGGCACACTGGGGGAACGTGCGCAACAGGCAATGGCAGCGCGCAAAGGCATCCCCGGAATGACCGAGGATCCGCGGTTCTGGGCTTCGGGGATCAGTCTGGTGGCGCATATGCAGAACCCGCATGTCCCGGCCGTGCATATGAACACACGAATGTTCTGGACCCCGCATGCATGGTGGTTCGGCGGCGGATCAGACCTGAACCCCTGCATCGAATATGATGAGGATACGGCGCATTTCCACGACACCCAAAGGGCTCATCTGGACCCGCATGGCCCCGGGCATTATCCGCGTTTGAAAGACTGGGCAGATGAGTATTTCTATATCCCCCACCGCAAACGTGCACGAGGCGTGGGCGGGATTTTCATGGATGATTTTTGCACCGGGGACTGGCAAGCGGATTTCGCTCTGACGCAGGATATCGGACAGGCTTTCCTACCCGCTTTCCTGCCATTGGTTGAAAAGCGGCGCATACAGGGCTTCTCGGATGCCGACAAAACCGCTCAGCTGGTGCACCGCGGTCTCTATGCGGAATACAACCTTGTCTACGACCGGGGAACCAAATTCGGGCTGGAAACCGGACATGACCCGGATGCCGTTCTGATGAGCCTGCCGCCGATGGCGAAATGGGTCTGACGCTCAGAACGTATCCATGATGAAGTTGTCATAGCAGTAGTTCTGCGCGGACACGGCCGACATGTTTGCCCCAACCTTCCTGACGGTGATGGAATACCCCGGCTTGGTATCCGCTCCCGGCGGCGGGGTCAGCGAGAATTGCACGGTTCGGACACCGGGTTCATAGGCCCGCCAGATGTATATCCGCTGATTGTTTGGAACGCCCAGCGCGCGGATCGCATAATTTCCAATACCGCACCAATAGTTGACGGGCGCTGATGACCCGACGGCTTTAACCTCGTAGACACCGTCCGGCAGAGGCGTGATCTCGGTACGGAATTGCGGCCTGACAGACAGGCCGAAGCCAACGGCCTCAGCCAGAGCAGGCACCAACACCAGTATTGCAGGGGCAATGATCTTAACAACGCGCATGATTCAGGTATCCCGAAAAAAGGGTTCCGATACCATTACCATAGTCGGGGCGACTTGCGAGTAAAGTGCGACAAGCCTGTTATACGCGCACGTCGACTGCATCAGGGAATTTCCTCTACCCATATTGAGGGAAAGCGGTACACTGATTGTGAGATTTCGGTTCACATCAAGGTATTGGCTGTCCCGTTGAGCAAGAGCTTTCCAAAAGACTGGTTCGATTTCACACCCGAGAAATATGCCGATCTGGGTGCGATGTTCTATCTGGCGGGGCTGACGAAAACACATCAGAAACGCAGTCTGGCGCAGGTTTTGTATGCATTCGAAACTCCGTTTCGCCTGGGCCAGTACCAGATCTTCCGACAGAACGGATTCCCCCGCGGCTTTGTCACATTTGCCGGGCTCAGCCCCGAGGCCGAGCTCCGCTATGCAGTGAAAGAAAAACCCCTGACGGACTCAGACTTCACCAGCGGGCCTTCTTTCTGGATTGTTGATCTGGTGGCCCCATTTGGACAGACCAGTCAAATTGTTGATATCCTCAAACAGGAAATCCCGCATCCTCGTGTGCGCACTAACCGGATGGACAGCGACATGACACGCAACCGGATTGTCGAATGGAAGCGGGATGAGGCAGGCGAGATCCATATGCGCCTGTATCGGAAGAAGGAATTTGCACAGGTGCTACAGCAGGGCCGCGAATAAATGGTTTCGATTACTGTTCCGATCACGGGCGAACTGACCGGTAACGTGACTGGATTCCCGCCCAATGTAGAGATGGGACAACCCACGCTGAATAACGGGAATTTCAACGCGATCACCCAAGACTGGGTGATTTCAACACCTCCCGCAAACGGCACGGCCACAATAGATCCCGACACGGGGGAATGGACCTATACCGTCGATCCGACGTTTTTCGCAGGTTTGGATAAAGGTGAAATTGCAACTGACTCTTTCTTCATCAGCGTTTCGGGCACATTTCAATTCGGCACGTATTCCGGCGGCCCAGTACAAGTTTCCATTACGATCGAAGGTGTCTGTTTTGCGGCCGGAACTCTGATCGAAACGGAAGACGGCCCTCGCGCCATAGAAACACTGAGCGTGGGGCACAAAGTGGAAACCGCCGATCACGGGCTGCAACCCATTCGATGGATCGAAAGCAGTACGATTGCACCCGAACGATTATGCGATGAACCGGCGATGCGGCCCGTTCGTATTTCCGCAGGCAGTCTGGGTCCGAAAACGCCCTCCAGGGATCTGCTGGTATCGCAGCAGCACCGCATTCTGGTGAAGGGGCCCAAGGTCGAGTTGTTTTTTGGAGCAACCGAAGTGCTGGTTGCAGCAAAACACCTGTGCGGATGGCCTGGAATAGACATTGATACATCGATTGAAACGATCGAATATCTCCACATCCTGCTGGATCGGCATGAAATCCTGAGCGCCGAAGGAACGCCGGCCGAAAGCCTGTTTCTGGGGGAAGAGGCCCTGTATACGCTGTCCTCTGACGCATTGCGGGAACTGGCTGCAATTTTCCCGGATAGGCCGGCTTCTGATCATACCGGGTTCGGGCGCGCAGCCCGGTTGATTCTGCGCGAGCACGAAGCTCGCGCGCTCGCCTGAGATTAATTTTCGGTCACAATGCGCCCACCGACATCCTGCGGGGCCAAAGCGACTGTCTTGATCACTGCGTGACATGTGCTGCCCGGCTGCAGGTTCAGCGCCGCAACTGATCGGCGCGTGACCCGCGCCAGCACATTGCCCGCAGGGGTCTTTACGGACACGATCGCACCCGGCCCCTCGCCCGACCGGATCGAGTCGACAGTGCCTCTGAGCACATTCAGCGCGGACAGCCCTTCGGGTTTTTGGTTAGACAGGATCACTTCCTGAGCGGGTATGCGAATACGCAACTGAGCTCCGACTTCGTGCGCGATGCGAGGCAGAAACAACCGAGCGCCGTTGGCGTTCAATTCCGTCAACCCATCGGAATGGTGTTTCAGGACCTGAACTTCCAACACGGCCCCAACGGCACGGACGCCCGCAGGGGCCACCGACGGATCAGCAAGAACTTCGGATGCGGGCCCGTGACGAACGGCCTTGCCGTCCTGTAACGCAACAACGGACGTTGCCAATCGGGCCACTTCAGCAGCCGAGTGGGTCACATAGAGGATAGGAATCGAAACCTCATCCCTGAGACGTTCGAAATAAGGCAGGATTTCCGCCTTTCGAGCATCGTCCAACGCCGCCAGAGGTTCATCTGCAAGAATCAGCCTAGGGCTTGCCAACAAGGCCCGCCCGATAGCCACGCGTTGTTTCTCGCCGCCTGACAACCCGGCAGGCCTGCGGTCCAGAAGGTGACCGATACCCAGCATGTCGATGACCTTGTCGGGGTCTTCCCTTCGTGTGTTTTTCGGGGCGAACCATCTGCCATAAGCAAGGTTCTGGCGCACTGTCAGATGGGGGAACAACCGACCTTCCTGAAAAATGTACCCCAATCGACGCCGATGCGGCGGCAGCCAGTGCGCCCGTTTTGTGTCAAATAAAACCCAGTCATCTACTGCCACCCGGCCCATCTGGGGCCGCACCAACCCCGCAACTGCGTTGACGATGGTGGTCTTGCCTGATCCAGAGCGCCCAAAAAGCACCGTCACGCCCGGTGGTGCATCAAAACTGACGTCCAGATCGATCCCCGGCAGATGGTGATGTAACCGAACAGACAGGCTCATGATCCAGCCACTCTCGCTGCGGCGCGGCGTCCCACATATTCCGACAGCAACAAAGCGCTCATCGCGATGACGATCGAGATCAATACCAGCCGGGTCGCAGCGGCCTCGCCGCCTGGGACCTGCAAAAAGGCGTAAACAGCCGAAGGCAATGTTTGCGTCTGTCCCGGTATATTTGACACGAAGGTAATCGTCGCACCGAATTCACCCATGGCTTTGGCGAAAGCCAAAATGGCCCCGGCTATGACGCCGGGTAAAATCATCGGTAAGGTCACCGTGAGAAACACCAGCGGGCGCGACGCGCCCAGTGTGGCTCCTGCCTGTTCCAGCTTTGGATCCACGGCTTCGATCGACAAACGTATCGCCCGGACCATCAAAGGGAACGCCATGATCCCGGCCGCGAGCGCCGCACCTGTCCAGCGAAAGGCCACGACGATCCCGAACTCGGCCAGAAGCCGGCCCAGCGGCCCCTGAATCCCGAAGGTCAGCAACAACAGGTAGCCAGTGACCACCGGCGGCAGGATCAAAGGTAAATGCACCAGACCATTCAAAACCTGCCTGCCGGGAAACCGCCAACGCGCCAAAACATAAGCTACAAATATTCCAAATGGCAAAGTCGCCAGCGTCGCCCAGAAGGACACGCGCAGAGAGAGCTTCAAGGCTTCAACTTCGGCAGGGCCCAACCAATCCAATGGAATCACCTGCCCGGCAGGGTAAACCCCTGCTCCAGAAACATAACCGTGACGGTATCCGTTTGTAGATGTTCAAGGAACGCGTTTGCCCCATTTTTTGCACGGGTTGTTACCGCTGCAGG
Source organism: Ruegeria sp. AB9 (assembly GCF_056542585.1). Classification (NCBI taxonomy): domain Bacteria; kingdom Pseudomonadati; phylum Pseudomonadota; class Alphaproteobacteria; order Rhodobacterales; family Roseobacteraceae; genus Ruegeria; species Ruegeria sp. AB9. The sequence continues at coordinate 13,894 of NZ_JBQGAA010000004.1, forward strand.
GTAAATTATCGGGGGATGCAGGTCGGCGGGAAATGTTGCCACGACGCGAACCCTTTCCTCCACTCTAGCATCTGATTGATAGACGATCCCAAGAGGCGCGGCGCCTGCCGCCACCAGTGCCATCGCAGCACGCACGTTGTCGGCCTGCGCCACTTGATCCCGCAATGCGTCCCACTGGTTCAAACTCTGCAAAGCAGCTTTGCCATAGATCCCAGCAGGTACCGCATCGACCAGTGCCATGGCCAGATAGCCATCTTTCAACTCTGCTTTGAAATCATATCCTGGTTGGATGTCGCCCCCTTCCACGCGATCAGCATCCCCGATCAAAACCAAACCGTTGCCCAACAAATCCACCCGTGACTCCGCTTGGATAAAACCGCTCTCCTCCAGCACATCCATCCATTCCGGGTTGGCCGAGATAAACATATCCGCAGGTGCGCCTTGCTGAATCTGCCGGGCCAGAACCGACGACGCAGCATAAGAAACGGTAACTCTCTGGCCAGTCTGATTTTCGTACCCCACCACGATTTCGTCCAATGCGGTCTTGAGGCTTGCCGCTGCAAAGACCAGAACGCCTTCGGCCGTGGCCCGGATAGGTGCCAGCGCCATTACGCCAAGAACCAGTGCCACCATCCAGAATCTGCGAGCGAAGGATAGGGTCATGTACACTCCCTGACCGGATCGTTTCAGTCTCTCCGGGAATATCGGACGCCACAGGTGGCGCGCAAGCGCCTTTGACCATTTACACACGCTAAACCCGCTTCAGCGCTGAACGTTTACTGAAACGGCCTCTATTTACCTGAAAAAAGTTTGAGCTCCACATTCCTTGGTCTGAAAAGGATCTCGGGGTCTCGAATGTTCGTTCAACTGTCAAAGCGATGTCGCGCTGATCGGCTGGAGGTCAAGGAAAGCAAGAAAATCTTCCAGACCCTCTTGCGCCCGCCCGCTGGCTTGGCTAAATGCAGCGTCACGGGTGATTAGCTCAGTTGGTAGAGCGCTTCGTTTACACCGAAGATGTCGGGAGTTCGAGTCTCTCATCACCCACCATTCTCTCCTCAAAGCATCGGCATTCCAACAAGATCGAATTGCTGAAGCTGTGTTGCAACCGGTTGCAAGTTGAGGCCGATGATGCATAATGCTGCGGCAATGCCCTACTTATCCACTTCCCGGCCCTGCGGCCATCAGAGGCACTCGGCGTGAGCGTGACGCTGAAAGATGTGGCCGCACTGGCTGGCGTATCGCGATCCGCCGTTTCGCGCACCTTTACCGAAGGCGCGTCGGTTTCCGCAAAAACACGCAGCAAGGTTGAAAAGGCGGCCCGCGAGCTTGGCTATAGTCCCAATGCTCTGGCCTCGTCTCTGACGACCGGACGCACCAAGCTGATTGGATTGATTTCAAACAACTTTCACAACCCGATTTTCCTGGAAGTCTTCGATCAGTTCACACGTGCCTTGCAGGAACGCGGCCTGCGTCCGTTGATCGTGAATCTGACGGACGAAACCGAACCCGCCAACTCCGTCCGAATGCTGCGCCAATATTCGGTAGATGCAGCTATCGTAGCATCTTCGACGCTGCCGCCCAGTTTTGCCAAAGCGTTTCATGATGCGGGCGTACCAGTGGTGCACACGTTTGGCCGGTCGGCCACCTCGCCCGAGGTGCATGTGGTTGGCATCGACAATGTGGAATGCGGACGTATGGCCGCACGCGAGCTTCTGGCGCGCGGGTACAAGCACGTTGGCTATCTGGGCGGCCCTCAGGACGCAACCTCGGCCCTGGACCGGCATCGCGGGTTCATGGAGGAGCTGGCTGATCACCCAAATATACAAGTCAGCTATTGTTTTGCCGGGGCTTACTCTTTTGAAGCTGGCCGGGCCGAAATGCTGCGCCTGTTGGCCGACACTCCCGCCGAGGCTTATTTCTGCGGTGATGACATCCTGTCCATCGGCGCGCTGTCAGCGTTAAAAGACCGCGGAATGAAGCCCAGTCAGGATATCGGGATCATCGGCCTGAATGACATGGAAATGTCGCGTTGGGAAAATATCGATCTGACGACGATCCACCAGCCAATCAAGCAGATCATCACGTCATCCGTAGATCTGGTTGTCGAGATGTTGAAAGAGCCTCAGCGTTATCCCGAGGCCCGCATTTTTCCCTGTCGCGTGATCGAGCGGGGCACTTTGCGGCCCCGCCCCTAATCAGCGGAACATTGGCGGGCGAGCATCCTGCCAAACGCCATCGGCCTTGCCAGAGGCCACAGCTGCATGGACCGCCGCGATCGATCGTACTCCGTCCGCCGCTCCGGGCAGGCCGTCCCGACTCTCACCCCGAATTGCGTCTGCCAGATCGCAATAGATATTGGCGACGGCCAGCGGGAAACCTTCGGGGTGCGCAATGGCGACCCGAGACAAGCGTTGGACCTCGTCGTGCAGACCGCCCTCACCCTTTTCTATGATCTGTGTACGCCCACCGACGGGTGTATAGATCAACTGGTTGGGCTGCTCAGACGCCCAGCGCAGTCCGCCGGTTTCGCCGAAAACCTGTATGTCAAAGCCATGCTGCCGCCCAATTGCGACAGATGATGTCCAGAGACGCCCGACGGTGCCGCGTTCCGTTCGGAAGTTGATCATTGCATCATCTTCCAGTTCACGGCTGGGGATGGTCGAGGCCAAATCAGCGGAAAGGGTCTTCACCTCATCATCGCAGATAAAGCTGGCCATGTGCAACGCATGGATGCCGCAATCGGCGAATTGCCCAGAAACTCCTGCCATCGCCGGGTCATAACGCCAGCGGACACGCGGGTTATCCGCATCGGTGGCATCGCCGTGGTGACCATGGCTGAAGTTGGTCACGACCAGGCGCACCTTGCCTATCTCGCCAGCCCGAACCATTGCGCGGGCCTGCCGCACCATGGGATACGCGGAATAGCAGTAGTTCACCGCGCAGATCTTTCCCGAAGCTTCGGCGACGCGAACAATCTCTTCGCCCTCTTCCACCGTCATGGTCATCGGCTTCTCGCACAAGACGTTGAAGCCAGCTTCGAGATACGCCTTTGCGATTTCAAAATGAGTCGAGTTGGGCGTGGCGATGGTCACCAGATCGACCCGGTCTTCCCGGTCTTTCTCGCCCACCAGCATCTCCTGCCAGTCGCCATAGGCCCGCTCGGCGGCAACGCCCAATCGCTGCGCGTATTCCCGGCCGGCTTCAGGCCGGTGATCCAGCGCGCCAGCGGCAAACTCAAACAACCCGTCAGCCTGTGCCCCCAAGCGGTGGGCGGGACCTATCTGGCTGCCTTCACCGCCACCGATCATGCCCCATCTCAACTTAGCCATGGTCATCGTCTCTCGTTAGAATTTTAGGTTGAGCGATCAAAAATCGCTGATGTCTTGCCATCGCCGCTGGTCTGACGAAGCCAAGACGGCGGCCAGCACGCGGTTAACCTCATGCCCATCACGGAAGGTTGGCCAAGTAGCTTGTCCCGTATGGATGGCCTGCAGGAAGTCCTTGGCTTCAATGATGATCTGGTCCTGGTAGCCGGTCCCGTGGCCCGGGCCCTGGCAGAATGGCTCGTAATCCGGGTGCGCGGGGCCGGTCAGGATCTTGGTAAACCCACGTGCGGCTTCGGGCCCTTCGCGCTTGTACAGCCACAGCGCGTTCTGGTCCTCCTGATCAAACCGGATCGCGCCGTTGGTCCCCGATATCTCATAAGCATAGCCCATTTTCCGACCCGTCGCGACGCGACTGAAATGCAGGTTTCCCATGACCCCGTTTTCAAACCGACACATCACCTGGGCTTGGTCATCGTTCGTGACCTCGCCGCCGGGGCGGGTTTTGTGAACGGTTTCAACATCCGCCATCACCTGTGCAATAGGCCCGATCAAGGCCAATGCACCATTGACCATATGCGGGGCGAGATCACCGATTGTACCGTTGGCCACTCCCGTCGTACGCCACGAGGTCGGGGCCAGCGGATCAGCATAAAAATCCTCGGTATGCTCCCCCCGAAACCACGTTAGATCACCGATTTCACCGTCGGCAATCAACTGGCGGGCATACTGGCTGGCAGGTGTGCGGATATAGTTGAACCCCACCATGTTCACCGTGCCAGAAGCTTCGGCCGCGGCGACCATCGCCCGACTGTCTTCAAGGGAGGCACCCAATGGTTTTTCGCACAACACCGGTTTGCCCAGTCCAAACGCTGCTTCGGCAATCTGGCGATGCGTGGATTGAGGCGAAGCGATCACGACAGCCTCGACCCTGGGGTCTTCAACCAATACGCGCCAGTCTTCGGTCGCGCGGTCAAACCCATAGGCTGTCCTATAGCGTTCGGCGCTTTCCGGGCTCGATGCGCAGATGACCTCAAGCCGGGGCCTCAACACCGTATTGAACACCGCACCGACGACTGACATGGCAACGGAATGGGCTTTGCCCATATAGCCGCCACCCACGATTCCCACTCCGATTTCAGGCATCTGCCTTGGCCTCGCACATTGTGTTTGCAACCGGTTGCAAAATCAGTATCGTGTGAATCGATTCAACGCAAGGTCCAAACTTTGCCGACCCCATCTCACCGGAGGAAATAAAGTGAACGCTTTGATTGATGGCATCAAAGGAAGCCGGTTCGCCATCTTGGGGCGCGCAGGCATGGATTTGTTCGCGGACCCAATCGGCGTCAAAAGCGAAGACGCCAGTTCGTTCCAGGCCGACCTGGGTGGCTCATCTGCCAATATCGGTGCCGGTTTGGTGAAGTTGGGCAGTCAGGCGTCTTTGATCACGTCGATATCAGATGACGCCATTGGGCGGTTCTGCCTGAAACGCCTGCAACATTACGGCGTCGATACCTCTCATATCCGTGTCGTTGGCGGCGAATACCGCATGTCTGTTGCAATCTATGAAAGCTGCACACAAGATTTCCAAAATGTCATCTATCGAAACGGTGCAGTCGACTTTCAAGTCACTGAGGAAGACATGGATCGAGTAGATTTCAGCACTTTTTCTGCTGTCCTGTCCGCCGGAACTGTCTTTGCATCTGAACCCTCGCGCAGCGCTACCTTCCGAGGGTTTGAAAACGCACGCAAGGCGGGTCTTCCGATCATTTTTGATGTTGATTACCGCCCCTATAGCTGGCCTTCGCCAGAAGTTGCCGCCGACGTTCTGTCCCGTGCGGGTGAAGCCAGCGATCTGATAGTCGGCAACGACGAAGAGTTCGGCTTTATGGCCGGTGGCCTCGAAAAGGGCTTTGCCAAGGCCCAGGAACTTGCCGAAAAGCCGGGCCGCATCGTCATCTACAAAATGGGCGAAAAAGGTGCCGTAACTCTGGTGGATGGGCAGGAAATCAAAACCGGCATCTATCCCGTGGATGCCATCAAGCCGGTTGGCGCTGGTGACAGTTTCATGGCAGGACTTCTGGCATCGATCGCAGCTGGCCACTCGCTGAAAGACTCAGTGATGCGTGGTTCAGCCTGCGCATCCATTGTCGTTTCCAAGCCCGGCTGCGCCCCTGCAATGCCCACAACGACTCAGTTGGATGCGTTTCTGGCTGACCATCCCGGCCCCACAACGTAGGAGATCGCCATGCACATCGCGCCCTATGACAATCAGAACAAACCCATCGTCGATGCTGATGATCCGACGGTTCCGCTGAACTATTTCAACATCGTCAAGCTCAGGAAAGGCGAGGCGTTTGAGTATCAGGTTCCGGGCTATGAGACCTGCATCGTACCCGCGACCGGCAGCGTGGATGTGGACGTCGAAGGCGTTACCTTCGCGAAGCTGGGCAAGCGCGGCGAAGATGTATGGGATGGCGAACCGGAAGGCGCGTATGTGCCCGTCGGTGCAAAAGTGCAAATGGTCTGCGCGTCGGATGAGACCGAAGTGTTCATTGCCGGGGCCCGATACGACAAGGTGCTGGACCCGTTCGACGTGCGCGAACATGATCTGGTGCAATATGGCAGCGATGACACCAAGACGCATCGCAAAATAAAGCACATCCTCGGCCAAAAGCAGCACGACAAGGTCGGCCGCCTTTTGGTGAGCGAACTGTTTACCGTCGGCCAGGGTGGCTGGTCGGGCTTTCCCAGCCACAAGCACGACACCAACCGCCTGCCGGACGAATCTCGCCATGACGAGACCTACAATTTTCGGTTTAAACCCAACTGGGGCTCGGGTCTGCAGATGTTGCAGCGCGAAGATAACGAACCGGGTGACGCCTATCATATCGTCGATGGTTCCACGATCTGCATCGACAAAGGCTACCACCCGTGCTGCGTTCTGCCGGGCTACGAGATGTACTATTTCACCATCCTTGGCGGCCTGTCGCAGCGCTCTCTGGTTCAGTATTTCCAACCCACACATGCCTATCAGATCGAAACGATCCCAGGCATCAAAGACATGATCGCGAAATTCAAATGACCCTCGTCACACTGAAAGACGTCCTGCAACCCGCCTATGAACAAGGCTATGCCGTGGGCGGTCTTGTCACCCTCGGCTGGGAAGACATGCGCGCCTATGTGGCGGCGGCCGAGGCTGAAAATGCGCCCGTTATTTTGCAAGCCGGACCCAGCTGCCGCGACCACACACCGCTGCCCGTTCTGGGCAAGATGTTCCGGTATCTCGCCGAAAACGCGTCGGTTCCGGTCGTTGCGCATCTGGATCACGGCTACACATTCGAAGACTGCAAGATCGCACTCGACAGCGGTTTTACGTCCCTGATGTTTGACGGGTCGCGCAAACCTTTGCAGCAGAACATTGATGAGACCGCCGCGATTGCGGAAATGGCCCACGCAGCCGGGATCTCTTGCGAAGGCGAAATCGGCTTTGTCGGGTACTCCGGCGGCGAAGGATCAAACGGCACCGACCCTGAGGAAGCCGCGAAATTCGCACGCGAAAGCGGTGTGGACGCGATGGCGATTTCGGTTGGTAACGTTCACCTGCAACAGAACAAGGAAGGCGGTCTGGATGAGGCGCGTATCGCCAAGATCGACGCCATGACCGAGGTTCCTCTTGTCATCCACGGTGGATCGGGTGTGCCAGTGGAACAGCGTATGAAGCTGGCCCGCGAAACTTCGATCTGCAAGTTCAATATTGGCACCGAGCTGCGTATGGCGTTCGGAAATGCCATGCGTGAGGCCGTCAATCGCGACCCTGAAAGGTTTGACCGCGTCACGATCCTGAAAGAAACTCACGGCCCGGTCGAGGCCGCCGCGCGCGCAGTGATCCGCGCCTTTGGCGCCCCACCCCGACGGTGAAGCGCCCAAGCATCCTCAAATCGTAAAGGCGACCCGGAAGGCTTCAAGTGCTTTCTCGGGGTCGCCCCCTGCAAATGCCTCCATGCCAACGGGTCCACGGTAACCCATGTCATTCAGCGCCCGCGCTATGGCTGCATAGTTGATCTCTCCGGTCCCGGGTTCGCACCGACCGGGGTTGTCGGCAACCTGAACCTCTCCGACCCACGGCAGGCATTTCTCGCACCAGCGGATCAGATCACCCTCGCCGATCTGCGTGTGATAAAGATCCAGATTGATCCGAAGACGCGAGTGATTGACTGATGAAACCAGCGCAAGAACATCTTCGGTTGATCCAAATGGACAGCCGGGATGATCCAGCAGGTTTAGATTTTCCAGCGTGAATACGACATCTTCTTCTTCGGCCAGTTCACAGACACGGCACAGAGTGTCCCATGCTTTCAACCACATTTCACCTGTCACGACGTCGTGTTGCCAGATCGGGATTCCACCATCACCCAAGCCGGTGCCATGCAGGTTCAGACGATCCACGCCCAGACGCTTGCCAATCCGCGCTGTCTCACGCGCGGATGACAGCAACATGTCAGCCCCTTCATCATCTGCAAGACGGCCCTGAAGATAACCATTCATGATCGTGTAGTCCGCGCCAACGCGTTCAAGTTTGTCCAGATCCCACGCTGGCCAATTCCAAAGACCTACGCCAAACCCCATCTCGGTCAATCGCGCAGCGCGCCAGTCCATAGGCTTGTCGAGCCACAGCATTTCGGCACAGGCCGCAAGCTGAAAGGGTTGAGGCATGTTAGTTCTCCGATTGTTCAGACTTGCTCAGATCGAGCCGCCCTCGACCATGAAGTTCCCAGCGCTGCACATGGCGGCGTCGTCAGAGGCCAGAAACAACACCATTCGGGCGACAAAAACCGGTTCAATCGGGTCCGGCAAACACTGCCGGTCCACCTGCTTGGCCAATGCCTCGGGCGTGACCCACAGGTCTTTCTGGCGGTCGGTCATGATCCAGCCCGGCACGACCGTGTTCACGCGAATGCGGTGATCCCCCAGCTCGCGCGCCATGGTACGGGTCAGACCGTGTACAGCGGATTTGGCGGTGGCATAGGCCGGGAAACCCGCTCCGGCCTCCCACCACGAATTCGACCCGATATTGACGATCGAGCCCGCGCCTTTTGCGATCATTCCGGGGGCCACCGACTGAATGGAAAAGAACATATGGCGGATATTGGTCGCCATGCGCTCATCCCAATACTCGGGTGTCACCTCGCGCCAGTCGTGACGATCGTCATGAGCGGCGTTGTTGACCAGTACATCCGCCTCGCCCAGCTCCTCTACCAATTGTCCTAATGCATCCTGCATGGCATCGATATTGCGCAGGTCACATTGGGCAAAAGCATACTCACCGTCCAGATCAGACAGCAGGGAGAGCCCGGCGTCGGCATTCAGATCCAGGAACCCAACCTTTGCCCCTTGGTCAGCGAAGGCCCGAACAGTTTCCGCGCCAATTCCCCCGGCACCGCCGGTTATGAAAACCGTCTTGCCTGCAAGGCATGGGTAATTGGCGAAATCTCTGTTCATCCGTCACGCTCCATGATCCATTCGACCTCGGGGGCCGGGACAAATCGCCATTTCCGCAGCGGTCCGGCCATGACGTTCAGGTAATACATCTCAAACCCATACGGCGCGCCGCAAGGGTGATGACCGCGCGGGACGGTCACAACATCGCCATCGGATACGGCCATCGTCTCATCCAGCTGACCGTCATCCGTATAAACGCGCTGAATTCCGAACCCATTGGCAGGGTTGAGCCGATGGTAATAGGTCTCTTCCAGATAGGTGATACGGGGGTAATCATCCTCGTCATGGCGATGACTGGGATAAGAAGACCAGTGCCCGTTTGGAGTGAAGACCTCAGTCACCAGCAAACTGTCTGCGTAGTCCTCATTTTCCATGGCGATATTGTTGATGTATCGCGCATTCACGCCTTTCCCGCGTTCGGTCAGGGTGATGCCGTCTGGCCCTATGCGGCGGGCTTCATGGCCTCCCTTTCCCGGAGCTGAACATACCGCCACAACGCAATCAGTTTCCGCCACAGCCTCCCACTCGGTTCCGTTCGGCAGGTAGAGACAATGGGGCGGTGTTTTTTCGAACACGTTCATCCGGTCACCCAAAACGCCCCAGTTCTGACCTGCCCCGGTGATCAGCGCTTTGCCTTCGACCATCACCAGAATGACCTCGCGATCCCCGGTCGCTTCGGCAATCCGATCCCCTGCCTTTAGATGATAAAGCCCAAAGCCCACATATCGCCATCCGGCGCTGGCCGGAGTGATGTCGTGTACCTTGCCGCGGGTTCCAAAAGGTTTCTTCAGCAAGTCTGCCATTCTTTTTCTCCTTATTGGGCGGGCCCAAAAGGCCCGCCTGTGTTGTATTTAGGCAGCTTGCCTTTTTTGCAGGGCCGAAAGCGCGTCGGATAGCTGTGCTTCTACCCATCCTTCCGATACGGCCCGACGCAAGATGTCGGCCTGGCTGTCAGGCGCGTTACCGCCAACCGGCGGATCGGTGTCCAGATTGGTCGGGAACGGATAGCCCTCAGCAGTTGCAGCAATCGCTGCATCCAACTCTGCCGCACCAAACGCTCCGCGTTGTTTCAGAGAGAGAAGCGAGGGGAACACCGCCTGCGACATGGAATACCGGTCAATCATCTCCATCGCGCGACCGAAGGCGGATGAGACTTGCAGCAGGTTCGCCATCCGCAGAATATCCGCGCTGCTGTTTTCCCCAGCGGCGTGGAACAGCGCTGGGTTAAAAAACACCGCATCACCCTTTTCGAGTGGCAACTGAACGTAGTTTTCCTCGAAACACACCTGATGTGCCTTGTCATGAAAGGCCAGATATCCCGGTCGGTAAAGCTGGGAAAACGGCAATAGTTTGGTCGGCCCGCTTTCCACCGGCATGTCACAATGCGCAACCGCCCCCTGCAATGTCAGCGAAGCCGTCACCAGATGCGCAAGCGCAGGATACCGGGCGGCACTATCCGCGGTTTGGAAGCCCAAATGGTAGTCCCTGTGCGCCTGTTGTGCATTGCCGCCGGGACGCACCTGATTGACCTGCGCGGTCATCTGGTAATTCGGCCCCAGCCACGCCTCACACGCCGCAGCAATAGCCACATTCCCGAAATAGAGCGCAAAGCCTTCGGGATCACGCAAGCACTGTTTTTGCAGTGCATTCCATATCCGGTCATTAGCACCTGAGGCCGCAAAGTGGTCACCATCACCACCTGCGCCATCGCGTTCTTCTTCGATAATCTGTTGGAACACACCGGTCGCCCGGTCTATCACCGACGTATCCGCGAAAGCGCCCTTGAGAACGATCACGCCCGCCGACTTGTCCAGCACGTATGTCCACTCTGCCAGAAGGGCTTTTCGTTGATCTGCATTCTCCAAGTTGGAGCGCAGAGCGCGCATGTCGTAGATTGGAACGTTCTTTTGTACCGACGCGGCATGAGGGACCGCATCGGAGGTCAGGTTCTGCGAGGTCAACACCTTGAATTCATCCAGATCACAGGATTCCCGGTCGAAATAGCCGACATATCCAAGTTCTCGATGTACCATGACTTACTCCTCTCTCATGGCTTCGGTGTTGCCCCTTGGGGCGGTGATTTAAGTGGTGATCTCCAACCCTGCCTTGCCGCAGACTTCGACGATGTGGTCGTAACCCATTTTGGAGTACTCGTAGGGCGGCGCCTTGGCGGGGTCCTGTTCTGCTTCGACCACGATCCAGCCGTTGTAATCCATCGCTTTCAATGCGTTGGCCACGGCCTGGAAATCGATGCAACCATCACCTGGAACTGTGAATGCGCCTGCGATCACCGCATCCAGGAAACTGCGATTGTTCTCACGCGTGCCCTGCACGACTTCGGGGCGGATATCCTTGAAATGGACGTGATGCACCCGGTCGCCCCAGCGGTTCAGCGTGGCCATCACATCGCCGCCACCAAACAGCAGATGGCCGGTATCGAAACACAGCTTCAATTCCGGGCCAGAGCCTTCCATCAGCCAGTTCACCTCATCTTCGCTTTCGATGATCGTGCCCATGTGGTGGTGATATGCCATCGGCATACCCTGATCCGCCTTCCATTTGGCTAGCTCGGTCAGCTTGGCCGCGTAAGCCAGAACTTCGTCCTTTGACAATTTGGGGCGGTCGTTGACCGGCGTTCCAATCTGCCCCTGAACGGTATTGGAACACTCGGCATAAACGATGCACGGGCTGTTCAGCGCAACAAACTGTTCGACCTGTTCGCGCACGGCCGCGACCTCGGCGTCAAATTCATTGACCAGAGTACCGCCTGAACACCAACCACCACAAAGCGCGATGTCGTTTTCGTCCAGATAGGCGCGCAATCCTTCGGTGTCGCCGGGCATCCGCTGGCCACGCTCGACACCGGTATAGCCGATCTCACGCGCTTCTTTCAGCGCCTGCTCCATCGTGTAGGCTGCAGTCAGGTCCGGCAGGTCATCATTCTGCCAGGCAATCGGAGAGATACCGATTTTCACGCTCATTTCGTGTTTCTTTCCTTGATGGCGACTTCATAGGCCGCACGTTTTTCGTTCACTTCGGGGCGGATGCTGACCTCGGGCACCGCCACTTCCCACCACGTGCCGCCATATTCGGTCGAGGGGTACGGGTCAGTGTCGATCACCACAACGTAAGGGCCTTTGACCTCACCACGTTTGGCCAGCGCGTCTTCAAGCTCGCCAATCGAGCTGACCTTGACCGAGGTCGCCCCCATCGCTGCCGCGTGAGCCGCGAAGTCGATGGCTGATGCCGTCGCATGAACCGTGTGGTCGAGAAGGTTGTTAAACTCGGCCCCGCCCGTGCCCATTTGCAGACGGTTGATGCAACCAAACCCCCGGTTGTCAGTGACAACAACGGTGAACGAAATCCCCATCATTGCCGCCGTCGCCATTTCCGAATTGGCCATCATGTAGGTGCCATCGCCGGTAAAGCAGATCACATCACGCTCGGGCTGGGCCATCTTGATGCCCATGGCACCTGCGATCTCATAACCCATGCAGCTGAAACCGTATTCCATGTGATAGGCACCCGGACGCGGCGCTTTCCACAGCTTGTGCAACTCGCCCGGCATCGTGCCTGCGGCACACATTGCAACGGTGTTTTCATTCGCAGCCCGCTGCACGGCACCAACCACCTGCATATCCGTGGGCAGCGCATTGCTGTCCGTGGGGGCATCGGTCAGCGCGTCAACCTTGCCAAACCAATCAGATTTCAACGTCGCAGGCAGATCCGGCGCGCGGTGGTCGCCCATCGCTTCGGTCAGCTCACTCAGACCAACCCGCGCATCAGCCTGCAGCGGCATCGCGCCATGCTTTTCCGCGTCATAGGCGGCGGTGTTCAGGCTGATCAATTCACGCTCGGGGTTGGCGAACAAACCCCACGATCCGGTGGTGAAATCCTGGAAACGGGTGCCAACACCCAGAACAAGGTCAGCCTCGGCGCAGATGTCGTTGGCGGGTTCGCCACCAGTCACACCAATAGGACCAAGGTTCAGCGGATGATCCCACGCCAGCGCAGATTTACCTGCCTGTGTCTCGGCCACCGGGATATTGTGCACCTCGGCAAAGCGCTGCAACGCAGCAGTTGCGTCTGAATAATGCACGCCACCCCCAGCGACGATCACAGGACGCTTCGCTGCCTTGATCGCAGCAACAGCACGCGCCAGCTCACCTTCATCCGGGCGAATGCGGCGCCGATACCAGACGCGCGGTTCAAAGAAGCTTTCGGGATAGTCATAAGCCTCGGCCTGCACATCCTGACAAAAGGCCAGCGTCACCGGGCCACAATCGGCCGGGTCCGTCATCGTGCGGAAGGCGCGCGGCAGAGCGGTCAACAGGTGTTCCGGGCGTGTGATGCGGTCGAAATACCGGCTGACCGGCCTAAAACAGTCATTCGCACTGATGGTTCCATCCGAGAAAACTTCGGGTTGCTGCAAAACCGGATCGGGACCACGCGTCGCAAACACGTCGCCAGGCAGCAACAAAACAGGCAGGCGGTTTACATGGGCCAAAGCAGCCGCAGTGACCATGTTGGTAGCCCCCGGTCCGATCGATGAGGTCACGGCCATTGCGCGTCGCCGGCCCAACTGCTTGGCATAAGCAATCGCGCTATGCGCCATGGTCTGTTCGTTGTGACCGCGATAGGTGGGCAAGCTGTCTTTCACGCCATGCAGCGCCTCACCCAAACCGGCCACATTACCATGGCCGAAAATCGCCCAGACACCTGCTATGAAGGGCTCTCCGGCCTCGTTCATCTGCGCCCCAAGATAGCGCACCAGAGCCTGCGCCGCGGTCAATCGGACTGTTTTGCTCATCATGATCCCTTTCAATTCGGAGCCGCCACTAGCGGTCCGCGGGTTTTCTCATTTGCGAAGGTGTCAGGCCTTTTGCCAGAGCCTGAAAACAGAGTGGCGTCAGGTGCCACCGCCCGGTGGATGCCCCCATAGGGACATCCGGATGTTGTGTTTTAGACCGTACCGCCCAGTGAGCCTTCAAGCTCGGCCATTTCCTGTCCACCTGCCATCAGGTCCTGCAATTGCTCGGGTGTGATTTCACCACGCGTTGCAGTGCCCAGTGTTTTGCCTCGATTCAACACGGTGAACCGGTCACCCACCGCCAGCGCATGGCGCACGTTGTGGCTGATGAAGACAACTCCGACGCCCTGACTGCGCACTTTGTCAATGGTTGCCAGAACGTTCGAGGTCTGGCGCACACCGAGGGCTGAAGTTGGTTCGTCCAAAATCAGAATCTTGGCGCCGAAGTAAACGGCACGGGCGATTGCAACGGTTTGGCGCTCACCACCTGACAAGGTGCCTACCGCCTGATCCGGGCCGCGCAGGTTGATGCCCATCTTGCGCATCTCTTCCATGCAGACCTCATTCGCCCGCTCGACATCGAACCGTTTCAGCAGGCCTTTGCCCTTGGTCGGTTCACGCCCCATGAAGAAGTTGCGCGTCACGCTCATCAGCGGGATCATCGCCAGATCCTGGAACACGGTCGCGATGCCCGCCTCCATCGCATCCCGAGGGGTGTCGAAATGCAACGGCTTGCCTTCGAAAAAGATCTCGCCCTTGGTTGGTTTGTGTACCCCGGACATGGTCTTGATAAAGGTCGATTTACCGGCGCCGTTATCACCCAGCAAGCAGTGGCATTCACCTGGTTTGACGTCAAAGCTAACGCCTGCCAGAGCAATGATATTGCCAAAGTGCTTTTCGATATCCTTCATTTCCACGATGGGTGCCAGATCGGCCGCCGCATCACCATGGTGGAACTTGGTATCTTCGGTCATATCAGCGCTCCCCGGTTACGCGTTTACGGATCGCGTTGTTGAACAGAACGGCGATCAGAAGCATTCCACCCAGGAAGACCTGGAACCAGTCCTGATCGAAATCGGTATAGGTCAGACCAATGACCACCATGCCGAAGATGATCGAGCCGAAGAACGCCCCAATGGCCGAGCCGTAGCCACCCGTCAGCAGGCAGCCACCAATTACGGCGGCAATGATTGCCTCGAACTCTTTCTGAAAGCCCCGGCGGGCATCCGTCGACCCGGCATCGATTACCGTGATGATGGCAACCAGTGCAGCACAGCACGCCGTCAGCATGAACAGCGAAACCTTCACACGGCTCACTGGAACACCAGAGTTTGAAGCCGCCGTGTTGTCGCCGCCCGACGCAAAAATCCAGTTTCCTGCCGGTGTTCGCAGCAGCACATAGGTCGCCGCCAGTGCCAGAACGATGAACCAAAGGATTTCTACCGGAACACCAGGCACTTTTGGGGCGCCGCTTTTGAAGGTGTCGATCATGCCGTTAGCCGCCAGCCAGGCAAACAGGCTGCCGAACGCCTCGCCCGAGAAGAACGGTGCCAGCCAGTCGTTTTCAACCGCGTCACGCACGCCACGCAATTGGGTCGAGCCTCCAGTCGCGGCCTTGAGACCGACCAGAGACAGGCCGCGCAGGATGAAAAGGAAGGCCAGCGTCACGATAAAGGACGGCAGGCCGGATCTTATTACGATATTGCCGTTTATCGCGCCAACGAAGGCGGCGAAAACAAACGTCATGGGGATGGCAACGATCAGGGGCAATTGCCAGGTGACTACACAGACACCGAAGAACAATCCTGCAAATGCCACCATCGAACCGATGGACAAGTCAAACTCGCCCCCGATCATCAGAAGAGCGGCACCGATTGCCAGGATGCCCAGCTGTGCTGCAGGTGTCATGAAGTTCATGATCCCGGCCAGTGTAAACATCGAATCGTCTGCTGTGATGGCAAAGAAAATGACTACCAGGACAACACCGGCCATCGCACCGAGTTCGGGCCGCTTCATGAGCTTGGTCATGAAAGGTTCTTTTTTGACCCTTTCGTCCCCGGCGATTTGAGCTGAGTCACTCATCGTTTCCTCCCGTTTGGGTGGGAACGGCGCTGCTGCGCCGCCCCGTTTGGTCCAGGTTCCAGTGCGGATCAGCGAATGCCCTGCGAAGACAGCTCGATCACCTGAGCGGCCTTGTCCTGAGTGATCAGGTTCGGACCCGAAGGAACGTTACCACCGGGCATAAGGCCGTATTTCGCGTGCAGGCCCATGAAGTTCACCGACAGGTACCCTTGCAGGTACTGCTGCTGGTCGATGGCAAAGGCAGCATCACCGTCCGCAATCGACTGCAGGAAGTTGGCTGACAGGTCAAAGGACGCGACGTTCACATCACGGCCCGAGCCTTTGACGGCCGCAACGGTCGGCTCGCCGGCCGAGCTTGCACCCAATGCCATAACGGTATCGACCGCTTCGTTCGCAGCCAAAGCAGCGGCAACTTTCGACTCGATTTCCGAAGGATCATTCGAGGTCGGCAGCACTTCAACGTTACCGCCAAAGCCCTCTGTGAAACCGGCGCAGCGCAGGTCCAGCGCAACGTTACCCACTTCGTGGTTCACACAGATCGCTGTTTTACCGCCCATCGATGCCAATTCTTCACCAGCGGCTTTACCGGCATCAAACTCGTCCTGACCCACGTGCAGCAAGGCACCCAGATCCTTCGACACGTCCGAACCCGAATTGATCGAGATCACCGGGATACCAGCGGCAACTGCGCGTTCGATTGACGGGCCAAGCGCATCCGCGTCCGGGATCGAAACGATCAGACCATCCGGTTCCTGATTCACAGCGGCATCGATCAGCTGCGACATGGCCACCATGTCAAAGGTTTCAGGCGCGCGATATTCCACGTTCACACCGACGTCCTTACCGGCCTGCTCAACACCGTTTTTCACGACGTTCCAGAACGCGTCGTTGGCCTGGCCATGCGACACAACCACGATTTCCTGCGCAAATGCAGGTGTTGCCAGGGCGAGAGCCCCTGCAGCAAGTGCGCCTTTCACAAATTTATTCATTTCAGTTTCCTCCCATGATTTCAGTCTGATCTTCAGTCGGGGGACCAACCCCGATCATCCGGCTATGCCGAATCTGATTGGCTACGGCTCAAAACCGAGCTGGCGTTAGTTTGAAGAAATTCGATCATTTTGCAACCGGTTTCAAAATTTCTTCCATCCGGACCGGTTTTCCCGTCTGCGCCGACACGGTTGCGGCCTCGGCCATCGCCAGTGCCGCTACACCATCTTTCAGTGAGACCGGCACCTCGGACCCACGGGCAACGGCTTCGACAAAGGCGGCCCATTCCACGCGGTAGGCAGGCATATAGCGTTCAAGAAAGAAATAGGTCGGCTTGGCGCCCACAACGCCATCCGCCGTTGATTTCACGACCGTGTTTTCCAGCATGTTCTGGGCCTGCAACAACCCCTCGGAACCCAACAACTCAACCCGCTGGTCATAGCCATAGGCCGCCCGCCGCGAATTCTTGATAACGGCAATCCGGCCGTCCGCGTAAGTCATTGTGACTGCAGCAGTATCCACATCACCTGCCGCACCGATTTCAGCATCCACAAGCGAAGATCCGACCGCCGAAATGACTTCAGGAACGTCCCCCATCAGGAAATTTGCCATGTCGAAATCATGAATCATCATATCCCGAAACAGGCCACCCGATACCTTTACGTAACTGACCGGCGGCGGCGCCGGGTCAAACGAGGTGATCGACAACAGTTCCGCCTTGCCGATTTCACCAGCTTCCAATCCAGCCTTCAAAGCCGCGAAATTGGGGTCGAAACGCCTGTTAAACCCGACCATCACCGGCTTGTCTCGTTCCGAGACAGTGTTCAAACAATCCGTGGCACGCTGCAGATTCAAATCAACGGGCTTTTCGCACAGAACAGCCTTGCCTGCGGCCGTCGCTGCTTCGATCAGATCAGAATGCGTGTCTGTCGGAGTTGCAATCAAAACCGCGCCAATTTCTGGATCAGCAATAATTTCTTCGGAACTGCGCGCTTCGGCCCCGTGATCGTTCGCAAGGCTTTCCGCAGCCTCGGGCACAGCATCAGAAACGGCGGCAAGCGTACTTTCCGGATGTGATGAAATGGCCTGCGCATGAACACGCCCAATGCGCCCGGCGCCAAGCAATCCGACCTTCAACATGCAGTTCTCCCGAATCTTGTTGCTGGGCGCAACAATGATTCTCTTTGCAACCGGTTGCAATATTTTTTTTCACAACCTAGGCACTTTTGCACCCCAAGCCTCAAGCCAATTCAAGAAAGTCGTTAAATGACCCTGTATTTTGGCCCGTCAGCGATCCCCCATTCGCTGAATTCCGCGCATTAGCCACCCTACGGGAATCCCCCAATTTCGGAGCACGGTGAATCAGGTTAATGTTCAGTTAAGGAACACACACTACCACTCTGTGACCCCTTAGAAGGGCTGGCATGACCCCCTCGTCCAGCCCTTCATACCTCACCAAACAGTTGCCATAGCGGTCTGCATGAACAGCCTACCGTCGACGGTTCATTTTCTTTTCGAGAATGGCGATCCCTGAAGGACTCGAACCCTCAACCTGCTGATTAGAAGTCAGCTGCTCTATCCAGTTGAGCTAAGGGACCGCTGCGCCCTTCTTGCGGTTTTTATCCGCTGGGTTCAAGAGCCAAGCGCATGAATGCGCTGTTCGGATCGTCACTGTATCCAAAGATCGGACCGCAATAGGAATAACCCAACGCTTCGTAGAGTTTGCGGGCGGCGTCATATTCCGGAAGATGCTCTGCCCCGGTTTCCAAAACCAGAGCTTCGGCACCTTCAGCGCGCGCCAGTTCGGCCAGGTGAGTCATCATAACGCGCGCCAGCCCTCGCCCCCGCGCCAGAGCGAGGATATGCACCGATTTCACCTCGGCTGTGCCATCCGGCAACGCTTTCAGAGCTCCACAACCCAAAGCCTGCTGGCCGTCATAGATCGCGCAGAATCGAATCCCCGGTCCCGCCAGAGAGTCTGCGTTCATAGTGTGGTTGCTTTCCGCAGGGCCAGCCGATTCGCTGTGGGCGAAATGCGCTTCGACAATCGGACGCAGTTCGTCCGATGTCGGGTCAGCCTCACGGATTTCGATCATTCAGTGGGTCCAGGGACCACGCCGGTCGGTGGCGAAATTTTCACCATAACCCCGTGCACGCAGGTTGGGTTTACGCTTGTGCGGTTCGCTGACCTGCGCATCGATCCCATTGTCCTTGGCGTAATCCATCGCCTCTTTCTTGGTGTCGAACTTCAGGCGAATCTGGGTTTGCGTGTCATTGGATGAGGTCCACCCCATCAGCGGGTCTACTTCACGCGCCGAAGCAGGAGCGTATTCCAGAACCCACTTACGGGTTTTGGCCATCCCCGATGTCATCGCGTTTCGCGAAGGCTGGTAAATCCGTGCGCGCATGTCGCCTCTCCGTACTCACTTGGCTGACGCTGTTTATGCGCCACAGCGCGGGCGGGGACAAGATCGCAATTGTCGCGGAATGCAACAACGGCCTGATGACAGAAACTGTCATTGGTACCTCCTATGATCTTGGAAAGATCAACCAAAGGATTGAGCAGATGATCCACCATGAACGAGCCCTGGAAATCAATGCGAGCCCAGAAGCCCTTTGGGCAAGACTCAGCCGGTTTATGCAGATTGATGAGATTGCCCCTCAGATCGCTCAAGTGGAGGCGCTGACCCACGGGGCAAATGGCGTTGGATCAAAGCGACGCTGTTACTTCGAGAACGGAACCTCCCTGGTTGAAGAGGTCACCAAGTGGGACCCCAATCGAGGCTACAGCGTGCGCCTGTCCGAGATGTCGGCGATGCCCTTGACCGAGGCGTATGCAGCGATTGCCATCGAACCGCTGGCCGGGGCCGATAGCCGAGTGATCTGGAGCATGGACTATGCTGTGAAATATGGTCCCCTCGGCTGGATACTGGGTCAAACCCTGATGAAAACGATGATGTCCAAGGTTCTTGACGGCAACCTGAAGGCATTGGCCGGCAAGGTGAGTTCGGATCACGTTCCGGATGCGCAACCTGCCTATTATTGAATCCGGGGATTTCGTAGCGGATCAGCCCTTGCAGTTGGACAAAATAAGAACAAATGTAGGGGCCTGACCCGGAGCTTGCCCATGCCATACGCCCATTCCGACAAGACCCAAATGACAACCGAAGATGTTCGCGCGCGCCTGAAACTGGAAGGTGGCAAGCAGTTTGTCATGCATACGGAGTTTGCGCCCGCCGGTGACCAGCCAACCGCAATTAAAGAGCTGGCCGGCGGCGTTCTGGATGGAGAGCGCGATCAGGTTCTGCTGGGTGCGACCGGAACCGGCAAGACCTTCACCATGGCAAAGGTGATTGAAGAGACTCAGCGCCCTGCCATCATCCTTGCGCCCAACAAGACGCTGGCAGCGCAGCTTTATGGTGAGTTCAAAGGCTTCTTCCCCGAGAATTCAGTCGAGTATTTCGTGTCCTATTATGACTACTACCAGCCCGAGGCCTATGTCGCGCGCTCGGACACCTATATCGAGAAGGAATCCCAGATCAACGAACAGATCGACCGGATGCGCCACTCGGCCACGCGGGCGCTGCTGGAACGCGATGACGTGATCATCGTCGCGTCGGTCTCGTGCATCTATGGTATCGGGTCGGTCGAAACCTACGGGGCGATGACGCAGGATCTGAAGGTCGGCAAGGAATATGACCAACGGCAGGTGATGGCCGATCTGGTGGCCCAGCAATACCGCCGCAACGATCAGGCGTTTCAGCGCGGCTCGTTCCGGGTAAGGGGCGATTCACTGGAGATCTGGCCTGCCCACCTTGAGGATCGCGCCTGGAAATTCTCGTTCTTCGGTGAGGAGCTGGAACAGATCACCGAGTTCGACCCGTTGACTGGGGAACGCGCCGCGACGATGGAGCAGGTGCGCGTCTATGCGAACTCGCACTACGTGACGCCAAAACCGACTATGCAGCAGGCCATCATCGGCATCAAAAAGGAACTGCGTACCCGGCTCGACCAACTGGTCGGCGAAGGCAAACTGCTGGAAGCCCAAAGACTGGAGCAGCGCACCAACTTCGATCTGGAAATGCTCGAGGCCACCGGCGTCTGCAACGGCATCGAGAACTACTCGCGCTATCTGACCGGGCGTGCGCCGGGCGAACCGCCCCCAACCCTGTTCGAGTTCATCCCCGACAATGCCATTGTCTTTGCCGACGAATCCCACGTCAGCGTGCCGCAGATCGGCGGCATGTACCGGGGCGACTACAGGCGCAAATTCACACTGGCCGAACACGGGTTCCGCCTGCCGTCCTGCATGGACAACCGACCCCTCAAGTTCGAGGAATGGGACGCCATGCGCCCGCAATCCGTCTTCGTCTCGGCCACCCCTGCGAAATGGGAGATCGAACAGACCGGTGGCGTCTTCACCGAACAGGTGATCCGCCCCACCGGCCTGCTGGACCCCGAGGTCGAAATCCGCCCTGTCTCTATGCAGGTAGACGATCTGCTGGACGAGGTGCGCAAGGTCGCCGCCGATGGCTATCGCACGCTGGTCACCACGCTGACCAAACGCATGGCCGAAGACCTAACCGAATACCTGCATGAACAGGGAATAAAAGTCCGTTACATGCACTCGGATATCGATACGCTTGAACGGATCGAAATCCTGCGCGACCTGCGGCTCGGGGCCTTTGATGTGCTGGTCGGTATCAACCTGCTGCGCGAGGGGCTCGACATCCCCGAATGCGGGCTGGTCGCCATTCTGGACGCGGATAAAGAGGGATTCTTGCGGTCCGAGACTTCTCTGGTTCAAACCATCGGCCGCGCAGCGCGAAACGCCGAGGGCCGGGTGATCATGTATGCCGACAAGATCACCGGCAGCATGGAACGCGCGCTGAACGAAACCAACCGCCGCCGCGCCAAACAACTTGCCTATAACGAAGAACACGGCATCACCCCCGAGACGGTGAAAAAGAATGTCGAGGACGTTCTGGCCGGTCTCTACGAAGGCGACGTCGACATGAACCGCGTCACCGCCACCATCGACAAACCGATGCACGGCGCCAACCTCGAGGCCCATTTGGACGGGTTGCGCGACCAGATGCGCAAGGCCGCCGAGAACCTGGAATTTGAAGAGGCCGCCAATATCCGGGATGAGATCAAACGTTTGGAAGCGGTCGATCTGGCCGTCGCCGACGACCCCATGGCGCGCCAATGGGCGGTCGAGAAAGCCTCGGAGGATGCGGTTAGATCGCGCGGGCGGTCAACGGCAGGCAGGCCGGGGCAAAGGGGTGGGAATGTGAAGCGGAGGAAGCGGTAGAATGACGCGCAACTGATGGTTGCAATTTACCTCAAAGCAGGAAATCTATCTTCCTAGACAATCGGTTTAGGAAGGTCTTTTGATTACACTTTTTATTGTAACTGGACTGCTCGGAACCATTTCAATCCTAGCAATGATTTGGGTTTGGGTGAGTGTACTGGTAGGATGGCGCGAAGCGTCACCTGGCAGCAGTTTGTTAATGCTATTGTTCGTGCTCCTTCTGATGATCATCTGGGGAATTGGATCGGACTTTGGCAGCTTGCAAATGCTGGCGCTCGCTGTATGGCCCGCCTCAATCCTAATTTTCCTGGGAACTGCTCTAACCGCGAGACTCTTCGTTTTTTTCTTTGCGGCGCTGATTTTGCTGGTTTTGGTGGCCGCAGTCGCCGTGATCATGCCGGGCAAGGCAAAAGTGCCGACCATAGTTATTGGCTCGATGCTTGCAGTGATAGGCCCAATCGCGTTGCAGAACCTGCAGGTGCAATGGCAAATGACAAGATATGCGAAAGCATCCGAGTTACGCATCATAGAACGTTCGTCCTTGTTCAAGTCTATTCGAGAACGCTCTGACGGTTACCAGCGCCCGCATGGTGTGGCATGTGACAGCGAAAACTGGCCTCATCTTTGGAGTTATCGGCGTAGAGACTGGATTGCGTTGCCAACCAACACTCGTTATGGCGGCGATACTAGGGCAAAAGTTATGAACGTTTGCCTTGATAGATAAGACTTATCCGCACACTTCAAACTTGCAGCCCAGCCCTCGCTCTTCCACGTTTGAAATCACAAATTGTGACTCCATACGCTTGCCGTAACGAACCCTAAAAACCTGCCCAGCACGCATGGGGTCCGAAGCGCCAATCACCGGGTGCGCGGCACCCGCGTGGTGCTGACCGAGGATCTGTCACCAACGACCCCATGGCGCGTCAATGGGCGGTCGAGAAAGCCTCGGAAGACATAGTGAATTCGCGTGGGCGTTCGACGGCTGGACGACCCGGCCAGCGGGGTGGAAATGTCAACCGGAGATAGCGTAAATAGGCTGGAGCGCTCACAAGTGTTTGAAGAATGCCGCTTGAAGATCAAGATGGACAATCCAAACCTCCGGTAACGACATTGCATATTAAAGCAATTGATGCACTAGTTCAGCTTGTAAGAACCGAACGAAAAAGTTTGAGGTTTAAATGGGCAGCTTTCGCCAATCGCTTAACAAAGTACTGAAACGCCACCAGTATCAGTTAATAAAACTGCGCCAAAATTCTGCCTTGCCCCCCGAGGCTGCAGACGAGCTTGAAAAGCACCGCGCGCGGGAAGATTGGCACAGGTTTTGCGAACGCCTGGTTCAGACCTCGTTGAACGGGCTGACAAAAGCTGTGCTGGAAGACTGTAATCGTCACGGTATTGACGCAAAAGAATGGGCGTCCGGTGTAGAGGATGAGCTGCGGTTTTGGTGGGACAAAATGTCCGGGAATCTCCTTTCCGGTCGAGAAGAACAGTATCGGAAAGATTTTCTTTTGGATGTGCCGTTTCAGTATGAAGACGCGTTGCCGGAGAATGTCACCGGATCCTTTGAAATTCTGGACATTGGCTGCGCGCTAAAGCCTGCGATCGGTCGGATCTACAAAGACCAAAAACTCAAGATCATGGCCGCAGATCCGTTGGCCCGGGCGTATAATTCACTGATGGATATCTATGATCTTGAACGGGGCTACGATCTGGTTTTTGGGGTGGCCGAAAAAACGGCAGACTTGTTCGGAAGCGAGCGGTTTGACTTTATTCTTGCGCAAAACTCGATTGATCACGGTTATAATCCAGTATTGTCATTCGAGCAGATATGCCGCGCTTTGAAAGTCGGTGGCGCCGCGCGCTTCCAACATTTTGTGAACGAGGCCCTGGCCCAGGATTACTCAGGGTTCCACCAGTGGAACATAGAACAACACGACAACACCTCGTTAAGAGTCTGGAACCGCGAAAAAAGCCAGGTCGTCGACTTTGGCGTATTTGGTTGTGAGGCCAGCGTAAACGAATTCGTCTATGAACGTTTTGGTACGGAAGAAACCATGGGCATCAACGTGCAAATCAAGAAAACCAGCAGCACGACCTGATGGTCGCTTTGCGGCGAAGCGAATGAAACAGCCGCCTGGAGTGTAAATGACATTTCCTGTCGGCGCCGGATCGAAAACGTCTTGTCAAGCGTGCTAGGAACAATAGCGCTATTCCGGCGCCTCGTACTTCGAACTTGCAGCCCAGCGCGCACTCCTTCACGTTTGAAATCACAAATTGTGATTCCAAGCGGTTGCCATGACGAACCCGAAAAACCTGCCCAGCACGCATGAGGTCCAAAGCGCTATTCACCGGGTGCGCGGCACCCGCGTGGTTCTGGCCGAAGATCTGGCGCAGTTCTACGGAAAATCCGTCAGCGCCTTCAATCAGGCCGTCTCGCGCAACAAGAACCTGTTCGAGGGCTACCGGTTTCAGTTGACCGATACTGAGGTTGCCGATTTGCAATCACAGAATGTGATCTCAAAACCCAAAGGGCGCGGCGGGCGGCGGGTCAATCCGTGGGTCTATACGGATTACGGCGTGGCCATCGCCTCGGCCCTGTTCAAGGACCCGCGCGCCATCAGGATCACACGGATGATCACCGAAGCTTTCGTCGACGGCGCAAACGCATTGGCCGAAATTCCGCGTAGCGAACCGGAAATCCTGCCGCCCAAGGTTGCCCCCGCCCCGCTGCTGCCCAACGGCGAGCAGCTGCGCGATCTGGCCGAAAACATCCTCGATTCCGGTCAGCAGAGCCTTGTCGATTATATCGCCAATCCCACAACCAAGCGCCAGCAGGCCGTGGCAGTAATCATGAAAACTCTGGCTGAGACCGCCGGAGAAGAAGTGCGCACCCAACAGGAACGCCTGCGCCTGCGCATCGCCGAACGGCTGGCCACTGGTGACTACACCGATGACGCCGACCGCAAAGGGCTGCTGGAGTTGCTACAGGCGATGAAAGGTTAGCGCGGCCCGGTCAGCAGCTGACATACCAGTCATGCAGCTTGCGATTGCCCTCGGTGAACCTCAGTTCGCGACCAAGGAAATAGACCTTGGAACAGCGTTCTGGGCCTTGGGTCGTCCGGGATATCCGACACAGTTCGTTGCCCTTAACGGACCATGTGCCCTTGTCTTCCCACGAACCATCCCTGGCGGACGAGAACTGCTCACCATTGGATTTGAAGGTCCAGTTCCAGTTCGGACTGGTCAGTGTATTCCCCAAAAAATTCCGCGTGATCGAAACGCCATCCATTTGCTGAGCGCCCATCTTCTTGATCTCGGATACCTTGGTCGCTTCTAAAAACTCCGTGGCTGTATCCGCCTGCGCCGTTGCAGCGACCTGCATCATCAGCAGCGTGGCCGCCGCTTATTTAACTAAAGCCATTTCAAAACCTCTCAAAAGTAACTTGAACAGCGGGACCACCAAAAACCGTC
Organism: Ruegeria sp. AB9; assembly: GCF_056542585.1. Lineage (NCBI taxonomy): Bacteria > Pseudomonadati > Pseudomonadota > Alphaproteobacteria > Rhodobacterales > Roseobacteraceae > Ruegeria > Ruegeria sp. AB9. The sequence goes on from NZ_JBQGAA010000004.1 coordinate 39,383, forward strand.
ACGCAAATGTCGGACTTCGCCTCGAACTGGGTGGCCGACGTTAACACAGGCCAATTGCCGTCTAAAAAAATGCCAAACAGCAGCCCCAAACCGGAACCGACCCGACAAAACGTATCACGTCAGCCGGAGATCCCGAACACTCACAGGCTTTACGATAAGCCACCGCGACAGCCACAACCTATGGGCGGGATTGAATTTTGGTCAGGGACGCACGAATTTAGCCGTTCCGACCGAACGTTCACGCGCCTTGGGGCTGTTCTGCAATTGCGGAGCGTTCACGCGCGGCGCACTGTCAGAACCACAGGCGACCCCGTCGCCGTCCGGGTCATTGCGCTTATGATAGCCCGCCTGCCCCCTGTAAAATGGCCCTACCCCCAGCGCTTCTGTCGCATCACACCCCGCCAGCGCGATCAGGTGGATCACTGCCTCGTCCCGCTCATACTCGGACAGGCGCAGAAAAACACCTGTGGCAATCATCACGGTGGTCAGCGGCAACAACAGAACCATAACCAGAATTCGCACCGGTGACAGCGCCTGCCTGCGCGTCGCCTCTGCGCGCAGGTGTCGTTTGGACGACCGTGGATTCAAGTCAGGTGCATCCTGTGGGGGTTTCTTGAACAGCATTCCCTGATCTATAACGCCGATATGTGGCGAAGCCGAGGCATCCTTATCCAAAACAGACGAAACAAATGGAGCGGTTCAGATCAGGTACCTAAGATACAAATACCGCCACCTGCATGTTCATGCTTCAAAGCCGGATCAACATTGTGACTGAACCCAATCCTTATCAGACGCCGGACGAAATGGCGCGCTCGCAGGCGCGCGGCCTTCTCACACAAGCTCGTTTTGCCGCGCTGGCCGTTCTGCGTCCTGACACAGGTCTGCCATCACTCTCCCGAATCGCATTGGCCACGGATGAAACAGGCTGCCCCGTCACGCTGACTTCCACCCTTGCAGAGCATACACGGGCTTTGAGCGCCAATCCCAATTGTGCCCTTCTGGTCGGAGAGCCAGCGGACAAGGGCGACCCGCTGACCCACCCGCGCCTGACACTGCACGTGATCGCTCAACCAGTTCACCGGGACACGGCAGGCTATAGTGATCTGCGCGACCGATATCTGGCCTTACGACCCAAATCGAAACTCTACATCGACTTCGCTGATTTCGGTTTCGTTAGGTTTGCCATTCAGGATGGTCTTTTGAACGGCGGATTTGGCAAGGCCTATCGCTTTACCGCTCAGGATTTCTAGCCATCAGCGGACCACATGCACGGCGCATCCCGCGTGACGCACAACATGAGATGCGGTGGATCCCAACAGCAGGTCCTGCATCCCCGGACGGTGCGACGCCATGATGATCAGGTCCGGGTGGTTTGCCTCCGCCCAGTCGAGAATGGTTCGGCCGGAATGCCCTTCAATCACCAAACCTTTGGCATTCGGCAGTTGCGATGCCAACTCATCCAGCTCTGTCTGGATGGCCTTTCGCGCCTCTGTCAGGTATTCGGACGGCATGTACGAGATCGCATAGTTCGGAATATGCTCAACCACATGTAACAATGTCACCTGTGCGTCTGGCGTAGCCAGAACCTGGGCCAGTTTCAAAGACCCGGATGTGTCTCTTTCAGCGTCGAAAGAGATGGGGACCAGAATGTTGTGATACATAGTGTGAGCCTCCATTTTGCAGGCTCACTTTTAAACAGATAAACAATACAGGCTTTGATTCAGGTCAGGAACCGCCAAATGTCTCAGCGACGTCGTACATGACCGGCTCAAAGCTCTTGCAGAGTTCGTTGATCTTGCGGTTGCGATCACGCATTTCAGGCGTACGCAGCATGGCAAGGAAATCCTCGCGGCGTTGCCATTGCGAATAGTTCGCGATCCGGGTCTGCGCATCATTGACGTGCAGCCCGGCGGAAACAAAACCTGGCTGCTTTGAAATGAACTCGGCATAGGCGTCCGTCAGGGCTTCCAAAAGATCCTGGCAAGTGCCGGGGGTCATTTCAAATGTCGTGATAACTGTTTGAACACTAGCGTTTTTGGCTATTTCTGGCATTGAGATTCTCCATTTCCTTCCTCAAGCCTAACACATCAAAAGAAAACGTCGCCAATTTCGTTTCTAAGTAAGGATCCGAGCATTCGTACGCGCAAAAATACGGCGTGCGTAGACCACCCCAACTGGGATGGTCTACCACCACTTTAACGATCCATCCGCATCAGAACTGACACTTCACCCCTCACATGCTCGGGCCACCGTAGTAACAGACCATCGCTCTTGCTACCCAGCTCGGGCTCGACGTGAGGAGTGGCAAAAGTGTGTGCGTTAAAAACGTTCCAAAGAGGGCCGTTGACTGTAACACCGTCGCAACTGCGGGCTTTTCCATCAAATGGAAGCTCAGCGTACGACCAGATATTCCAGTAATTGGATGCCGAGTTCTGCTTGTATAGAATCCTTAAAGGATGCGCGGATTTTCGGGTTATCCCGTGATATGTATTGTTTTGGAAAGTTACGTTCGTGTGTCTATCTTTGTTCAGATCAGCAAAAGACGTGTCCACCCTTTCCGCTCTCTCAATCCAGCCGCTTGTTGCTCGGAACTTGTTACCTGTCACAGCCAAACCGTTCAGGAAGTGCCCTGCCCCGTATGGGCGGATTACGATGTAGCTGAACCAGGACGGCGCTTGGCTGGAATAGAAAATGTTATCCGTTATGCTCAATGCGCTGAAGGAAAAGCCACTGGTGTAGGCCGGTGCTGAATCGCGTTCGTTCGTCCACTCGACAAAACAGTTGTCCACGTAATTCTCGGCAATGGTGGAACTGTTATAGGTGCCAATCAGGATCAGCCCGGCAGTACGCACACCCTGCGGGATACCATCGCCTTGGAAGAAGTGATTGCCCAGAACCATGTTGTTATCACCGCCCAGAACCGCGAAGTGCCTGAAACGCACTGCATGGTTATGGCGCAACTTAACGTCGTTTGAATTTGTGTTTACGGCGATGGAATATCGGTCCGTCACAGCGAAAGACTCTTCTGATGACAGAAACTGACAATTGTCGATCAGCATGCCTTTGCATCCTGTTCCGGTCGACGTAATTCCCCGGTTTTTTGGCCTGCTCACAAAACAGTCTTTCAACGAAAACGTACTGCCCGAAGCCGCCAGACGGATACCACTGCATCGGCTGTTGCACTGGAACTCGATCTGCTCCATTCCAAATTTTCGCAGAGTTCCAAAACCGCTGAAATCAAGCAGGTACTTAAACGACCGAAAGGTGAAGGACTGAGTGCCTGCCGCACCGAAAAGCGGAGCGCTCAAAGTAATTTCACCTGCACCAACGTTCTTCGACCGTACATATATTTCACGCCCTACACCACTGCCGGTCATATAGGATCCGACAGGAATATTGGCGACGTTTTCTACATTTGTCAGCCGTGTCTTGTCTGACGGATCATATGTCGCCGTTGACGTAAACAACTCGGTATCCCAAGCCGAACTGCTTTTGACATCGAACTGGCCATTTCGGATCACGCGACGAGTCGAGAAACCGCCCTGCTTGTTTGGAACTGCAGCGGCCATATCGATCGGAGCGGTTACCGAAATCTTGCGGCCGCCTAAATCCAGTGAGTCGTGGTCCGAATTGTTCAGCAGAGCCTGAAACGCTTTTTTGAACGCCAGCTCTTCGTCTCCGAAAGCCGAAATATAAGCAGGCAGATGGAAATCCTTTGTCAGCAACAGCATCTTGTCATCCGGCATGGAGACGGTGCCTTCAAAGTCCATCTCGGACGCCATGCTGGTGTTTTCAGCCAGATGATAAATCCCTTGCGGAACGTAAACCCGGCGACCACCCGCCGCTTGATCCGCCGCTTCAAACGCAGCCGAGTCATCCGATACACCGTCGCCGATGGCACCATAGTCCCGTACATCCACAACACTGATCATCTCGCGCAGGAAGACACCGGTGACATCAGTAATCTCCAGGTCGTCAACGCGCACCAGCGCCCCATTTGAACCCTCAATATCCAGACCAAAATGACCGTACAGGGCGGCAAGCCCCCAAGGCATGTCCACACCGGATCGCCGGCCGGTTCCGACAATCGCCGTAACCTCATGCACCGCACCATAACCCGACAGCTGTGTTGCAGGCCCCTGCTCCACGACGCCCGCCACATGTGCATCGCCCGCACCTCCGGCCCAAGCTGCAATGCGCACCGACGGCAACGGGCCGCTGATCGCTTTGACCCGGGCTTTGATCTGCAAATAGCAACCGGGCATAATCGGTGTCTGACCCATATATCGCAGCTGCTGGGTGGTTTGGACTTTCAGAATTTCCAGACAGCCGCCAAAATCGGCATCCGCTGGCACGTATACCCCCGTGCCGGATCCACCATATGTGGGCGAGCCGGGCGTTCCGTCCCCCGCAGACCAAACGGTCAGGCCATTCGCGAATTGAGGCGGCATGAACACGATGCCGTCGGTGATTGCCTTGTTCATTGAAAACCCTTTCTAAATCCCGCCGCGCAAATCTGACGACGCGTCCAAACCCCGTGTTCAGGTCCGCCCCGAACGCGACAGTCTGGATACCGAAAAGGAATTAACCACGGCTCATCTCACCGTGACGGTGGTGTTGCCTCAGGCCGCGGGGGCAGCGTTGCCCAGCAGTTGGACACCGTTGATTTTCCACCCACCCTCCAAAGGGATCATCTGATAGTCCAATATGTGCACACGCCCATTGCCGTCCGTGATCATCACCTTCTGCCACAAAGCTCCTGCTATTTTGCGCAGCTCCAAAAAGCGTACGTCAGAAGGGCGCCAGACCATAGGATATCCGTTGCGTACCATCGCTCCAAAATTGTCGGGGTTTTGAAACAGACGCTGGATGTTGGGGCTAGCAAAGGTAAAAGCCGTGGCAAAATCATCCGCTTTGAAGGCTTGTATCTGCGCCGCGATATTTGCCTCGATCTCTGCATTTTGCGCGAGCGTGCCTGATGCCAGTCCAGCACTCAGGGATAAAGCAAGCAATAATCGACGCATGAGGCCACCTCCTGCGAAAAGAGTAGCCCCACGCCTGTTCAGGTCAAATCAGGCCAGCTCTCCGGCTAACGCCTTATCGATCAGCGCAACTGTCTCAGGCACGCCATATAGGGCGATGAAACCACCAAAGCGCGGACCTTGCGATGCACCAAGCAGCACTTCGTACAAGGCTGTGAACCAGCCTCGCATAGGATCGAACCGCTCGCGCCCGATGGAATAGACCACAGATTGCAGCGCCTCGTCCTCGGTCGGACCGTCATAAGCCTCGAGCGCGGCTTTCAGTGCTTCCAGCGCCTCACGCTCCTGATCCGTCGGTGCGCGATGTTTGCGCGTCGGTTTGACGAAATCGTTGAAGTAGCGCACGGCAAAGCCTGCGGCCTGATCCAGATCGGGATGGCTCCCAGCAGTCGCCTCCGGCGCATAGCGACGAATAAAGCCCCACAGTGCCTCTTTGTCTTCCGCCCCAGAGACCGACGCCAGATTCAGCAACATCGCAAACGGCACAATCAGCGTCGATTCAGGAACGTCCCCACCGTGGATATGCCACACCGGGTTGTTCAACTGCGCCTTCAGATCCTGACCGGGATAGGCACGCAATTGCTGGTGATACTCGTCATAAGCTTTCGGGATCACATCGAAATGCATCCGCTTGGCCGTCTTCGGCTTCTGATACATGAAATAGGCCAGCGACTCGGTCGGCGCATAGGTCAGCCATTCGTCAATGGAAACACCATTACCTGACGACTTTGAAATCTTCTGACCGTTCTCGTCCAGAAACAGCTCGTACGAGAAATGCTCTGGCGCACGGCCACCCAGCGCGCGGCAGATCGCGTCATAGATCTTTTCGTTGGTGGCGTGTTCTTTACCATACATCTCGAAATCGACGCCCAGCGCTGCCCAGCGCGCACCAAAGTCCGGCTTCCACTGCAGTTTGACGTGGCCACCGGTGACAGGAACGGTCCATTCTTTTCCCGTCTCATCGTCAAAGGTCACGGTGTATGTCTCGGCGCAAACCTTTTTCATCGGTACATACATCACCCGTCCGCTTTCGGGGTGTAACGGCAGGAAGATCGAATAAGTCTGCTGGCGTTCCTCACGCAGGCTTTTTAGCATGATCGCCATGATCTCATCATAACGCTCAACCGCGCGCTTCAGGACCTCGTCAAACTGGCCGGACTCGTAGAACTGCTTGGCCGAGTAGAACTCGTACTCGAAACCAAACGTGTCCAGAAAACGCCGCAGCATCGCGTTATTGTGTTCGCCAAAGCTGTCATGCGTGCCAAATGGATCGGGTACCGAAGTCAGCGGGCGCTGCAGATGCTGTTCCAAAACCTCGGGATTCGGCACGTTTGTTGGCACTTTGCGCAAACCGTCCAGATCGTCCGAGAAGCAGATAAGCTTGGTAGGAATGTCGGACAGCGCTTCGAACGCGCGCTTGACCATCGTGGTCCGCGCCACCTCGCCAAACGTCCCGATATGCGGCAAGCCCGAGGGGCCATAGCCGGTTTCAAAAAGAACATAACCCTTCTCCGGAGCAGCTTTCTGATAGCGTTTGAGCAACCGGCGCGCCTCTTCAAAAGGCCAGGCCTTGGACGACATCGCGGTTTCGCGCAGTTCAGACATTTCAACATGCTCCATCGGGGAAGGTGTCTCGGTCACCCCATGCAACCGGACCGGCCCCTCCTATTGCGCCAGTGCAGCCTGAGTCAATAAAGCAGTGAAGCAATTCGCACCACACCCATCGGAAAAATAATGTCTCCAAAAAACTGAAGGGAGCTCTGTTTTTGGGTCTAAAAACCCTCTGTAAGTCAAATCTACACTGCTTAATTCACCGACCAGCCTTACTGAAGCCACAATGGTGGGGCGATTGTGCCCGCGAAGCAAAAAAGTCACGGGCGGCACGTGCTGGATTGGCCAGCGTATTTCGCCCACCTACCGGGCAATGCTAGTAAAAAGCGACACTGGGGCTTCCCCGGACCAAAGGAAACGAGATGCGCCGCGAAACCACCAACCGTATACGCTTTGTGCTCGAAGATATCCTTCCGCCGATCTTGCGTGATAGTGCAGCATTTCATTGGCTTGCATGCAGAGTGTGGGGAGAACACATCACGCGCCTTGCAGAATTCCGCGAGCGCGCAACATACCTTACGGATGACGAGTACGAAAAACTCTATCGTGATCATCCGCGCGTGCATCAGGGCACCGACAACTCTGAGGCCTGCATCAAGCGGATAGCCGAGGATATCGTTGGCCAGAGCCTCTGCGATGTTGGCTGCGGCACCGGAGTTCTGTTGCAACGCATCAAGGCCGCCCGTCCGGACATCACGCAGTTGACGGGGGTGGATTTCGTGGTCGATGATGCGGACGCCATCGACAATATCGACTATGTTGCCGCACGGATCGAAGAGCTGCCCTTTGAAGACAACAGCTTTGACACCGTCATCTGCACTCATGTGATCGAACATCTTCTGGATTACCGCCGCGCCATCGCTGAACTGCGCCGGGTCGCACGCAAACGCGTCATCATTGTCGTTCCGCGCGAACGCGAAAGCAGGTTCACCTTCAATCCGCATTTCAACTTTTTCCCCTACACTCACAGCTTTCTGCGCGCCGTACACCCCAGCCCCGAAATCCATGTCTGCGAAGATTTGGAGCGTGATATTTATTACCGCGAAGACCGCCCTGAGGAAAAACCAGAACCGGAGCAACAAGGATGACTCCATCCGCCCCTACGGCACTAGTCTGGGCTGGTTTGCTGTGCACGCCAGTCATGATCTCAGCCGGGCAAATTCTGTTCAAACTGGCTGGAAATCGGATCGACGGGCGCAGCGCCACCGGGTTGGCGGGGCTCATCCAAACTTTGTTCGACCCTTTCCTTCTGACCGCCTTTGCCATCTATGGTTCGGCGACGGTGTTGTGGGTGTATGTCCTGCGGTACCTGACTCTGTCGCAGGCCTACCCTTTTATGGCCCTCAGTTTTGTTCTGGTGCCGTTGGCCTCGCATATCTTTTTCGGCGAAACGCTTGGACTGCGCTACTGGTTGGGGGCCGCACTTCTGACCTCTGGAATGATGGTCATGAACACCTGATCACGCTTTGTGGATGAAACAAGGTGTTGAACCTGCCCCGCTGCGCTCATATCGTGCGTCTTCGAACAACCCCAATCAGGACCATCCCATGACCGAGCAAGTGCCCCACCCTATGTCCCCGCAGGATTGCCTTGTGGCGATCATGGTTGCAGTCTCGGCCTCTGACGAAAACATCCGGACGGCTGAGTTGGTCAAGATCGAAGTTGCAGTGAACATGCTGCCGGTCTTTGCGGGATACGATATTGATCGGACCCGCCATGTATCGCAGATCGTATTTGACCTGTTCGAACAGGAAGACGGGCTGGATGCTCTGTTTGGCCTGATCCGCGAAAACCTGCCGGAACGCCTGAACGAAACAGCCTATGCGCTGGCCTGCGATGTTGCAGCCGCCGATGGTTCGTTGGCCGAAACAGAGCTTCGTCTGCTGGAAGAAATCCGGTACGAGCTGAATATCGACCGCTTGCACGCGGCAGCCATCGAACGCGGGGCACGGGCGCGCCATACGGTCTGACCCTCAGAAACAGATGATCTGCAGGTTTCAGCTTCCGTAAATTGATCCCCAACGCTCCAGCAAGGCACGCTGCAGTTTCCGCGACCTGCGGTTCCAACTGCGCGCGCCCTCGGGGCGCTCACGCTGCGCGCGCGGAATCTTGGCGCGATGGGCCACATCCGCCGTAAAAATCGCAAAAGCCAGATCGACCCCGTCCGCTGTCGTAAGAAAACCGCCCAGACCGGACACAAAGTTCAATGTCCCTGTTTTGGCATCGACCTTGATAGGATGGTTCTTGACCGGTCGCCCGTTTCGATCTGTCAGAGCAAAAGGCTTCATCAAAGGGCGTAATGCCCCCATTTTCCGGGCCGCGACAAGGGCAGTGACCAGATCCGCAGGTACCATGCGCGAGGCGTCGCCCAGACCAGAATGATCCACCATCGCGATCCCGTTCACGCCAAAGCTCTGAGAGGCCCAACGGTTCATTTCGGCCGCCGACTCCGCCAGGTTCCGAGGCTCAACGCCGCGCGCTTTGGTTGCGGCCAGCCCGACCATCTCGGCAGTCAAGTTGGTCGAGTATTTCAACATCCCCCGCAGAATACTGTCCTGTGTATCGCTACGATGAACCACAAGATCGACACCTTTTGGGATTTCTCGCGTCACCTGCACGTGTTTCAAAACGATCCCGTTCGACCGGGCCAAAGTGCGAAACACATCACCCGCGTACAATGCAGGTTTGCGCACGGGCAACCACCGCGCCCCGCCATTGCCCAACGCGCCCTTGGCCACGGTCCAGCGATCCTGCCGCGCGCTTGGCTTATAGGTATAGATCGGCAGACTTCGGCTTTCGACCTGCATAGCCGCCACATCCACTGCTGGCACATAGCGCGCGCTGCGGGCGTCCATGGTCACATCATAGCCTTTACCGGCACGCTTCCACTCAAAGTGAACCCGATTGAAATTCAACGATATACCGCTGATCGCCGGGCTGTATCCCACATGATCCGGCTGTCCGGGATCAATACTGAACACGAAGGGCAGTGCCCCGTCATAAACCTTGAAAGCTCCACGAACCTCGGTAATTCCGACCTCGCGCAGGTTGGCCGCCATCGTCGCCAGCGCATCCGTATCCAGCAGCGGATCGCCACCCCCTGCCAGAATCAGATCGCCTTGCAGAATTCCGTTTTCAATCGGCCCGTCCGCGATCAAACGGGTTTCAAACCGATGGTCAGGCCCCAAAACGTCCAACGCGTAAAGTGCGGTCATTGCCTTACCAACGCTGGCTGGGGGCAAACCCGCACCTTCGCCAAAAACCTCCAGCGGAGTTCCGGTCGCCACATCCGCTACGGCGAATACAACCTCACCTTTCAACCCTGCGGCTGCGACCAAACGCTCGGTGCCACTCAACAACACCCCACGCGCGCGCGGTCTGAGCGAAACCAATGGCGCCTGCGCTAGACCAGCTGCCGGGATCAGAGACGCCCCCAATCCCCCCAGAAACATGCGACGTGAAAAACGACCAGCCATAGCTGAATTAAAATCCCACAGATCAAATGCGCGCAACCGTTACCTGAGATTATGCGCCCAGTGAGGCTATTCCGGCAACACTTCCGCGCTCCAGTCGCCGCGCGTCCGGATTTCCGTTGAACTGACATCGACCATCGGCACGTTTACGAAACACCAGGCCGGGGCCTGTGCCCGCCCCAAAAGATGCCGCGCCTGCCCGTCAATCCGGTATTTGGCATAGACCCGCGCCGCCGGAGACATCCGGGCGGAGATCCGGTCCCCCGGTCGCGCCACCACGCCGACAGGCACGCTATCCATGATCAGCCGCCAGGCTTTCCAGCGGTGAAACTGCGCCAGATTGTCCGCGCCCATCAGCCAGACAAACCGGACCTGTGGATACAATCGCTGCAACGCTGCCAGAGTATCCGCAGTCGCCCGCGTACAAGTAAGCGCCTCGATATCCGTCACCTTGACCTTTGGGTGCTGCATCACATTGCGTGCTGCTGCCATTCGCCTGTTCATGGGTGCGGGTCCGCGTTCTTTTAGCGGATTGCCCGGCGACACCAGCCACCAGACCCGATCCAGCCGAAAGGCTTTCATCGCTTCAAGCGAGGCATGCACATGCCCCTGATGCGGCGGATCAAAAGACCCACCGAACAGCCCGATTACCTGCCCGGGTCGCGCATATGGAATTCTGTACCGCTCCATACCCTGCTGATGTTCAGAACTGAGGGGTGTTGTCAATCAACAGGTTGCACCACATCGCCCAGTCGTACCCGACCCGGCTGAACGACTTCAGCACACCACCCCCCATGCCCACGCACAGCAGAATACCCACCCCTGCCCAGCGCCTCCTCCATCCGGCTGCAGGGCGCGCAGATCACGGTAAAACGCAAAAGCGCCTCGCCAACCTGCACCTCACGCCCCTTGAGCGCCGCCAGGTTGATCCCCGAAACCACCAGATTGCGCCGCAGGATTTCCGGTGCCACGGGCCTTTGCCCCAGATAAGAGCCAATCGCCACCAGATGCTCCTGCTGGATCAGAGTTACCGCCCGCTTGCCTGCACGGCTGCGGTCGCCGTCGAGACCATTGGCCGAGATCGTGGCCATATCCACAACCTCCATCCCAGCCCGCCGCTCGGGCCGTTGACCGATCCACTCAACGCGCCCCGGCTTAGCCCAACTAGCTATGAGGTCTCCCAAAGACATTCAGAGCACCAAATCAGGTAAAAAACGGATGATGATCAACGCGACAATAACATCCATTGCCACTGACCTAGCTGATCGCCAAAAAAACCTACGGTAAGCTACATCTGCAAGGCTGTTGTGCGATTTCGGGGCTGGAGGCGCTGGCATCATTTTGTCAATGGGCCGAATTGGTTCTTGGTATATTTTCGAACGTGCACGAGACGCATCCCAATGGAACTTCTTCAGGCGGAAAATCAAAAAAAACATCCATCCCAACCCAACCAGACCGGTGGTGAGTTGAATAAAACGCTCAAAGTCCACTAAATTCAACCTTTCATCTAAGGGAATGGCAACGATCCACCTGGAAACGGACCGGCCCTATCTTTATCCAAGCACAAAACGTCCTTTCAACCTCTCTTTCCAAGCGTTCCACCATCCGCTATCACACCGCCCAACCCAATTTCCCCGACCCAGAGGACGCGACATGGCCGCCTATCAATATGTCTACCACATGCAGGGTGTCTCCAAGACCTATCCCGGTGGCAAGAAGTGCTTTGAAAACATCCACCTGAGCTTTCTGCCCGGCGTGAAAATCGGTGTCGTCGGCGTCAACGGCGCAGGTAAGTCGACGCTGATGAAGATCATGGCCGGTCTCGACACCGACTTCACCGGTGAGGCATGGGCGGCTGAGGGTGCCAAGGTCGGCTATCTGCCGCAGGAACCGCAGCTGGATGAATCGCTGTCGGTCCGTGAAAACGTCATGCTGGGCGTGGCCGCGAAAAAGGCCAAGGTCGACCGGTTCAACGAAATCGCCATGGAGATCGCCGAGAATTACTCGGACGAGCTGATGGAGGAAATGACCACCCTGCAGGACGCCATCGACGCGGAAAACCTGTGGGACCTCGACAGTCAGATCGACGTCAGCATGGAGGCGCTGCGCTGCCCGCCGGACGATGCCAACATCGCCAACCTCTCGGGCGGTGAGAAACGCCGTGTGGCGCTCTGCAAGCTGCTGCTGGAAGCGCCTGACATGCTTCTGCTTGACGAACCGACCAACCACCTGGACGCCGAAACCATCGCCTGGCTGCAACAGCACCTGATCGACTACAAGGGCACCATCCTGATCGTCACCCACGACCGCTATTTCCTGGATGACATCACCGGCTGGATCCTCGAACTCGACCGTGGCCGCGGCATTCCTTACGAGGGCAACTATTCCGCGTGGTTGGAACAAAAAGCCAAACGGCTGGAGCAGGAAGCCCGCGAGGACAAGTCCAAGCAGAAGACCCTGCAGCGCGAATTGGAATGGATGCGTCAGGGCCAGAAGGCCCGTCAGGCCAAATCCAAGGCCCGGATCAACGCCTATAACGAGCTGGCGGATCAGTCCGAACGCGAAAAGCTGACCCGCGCCCAGATCGTCATCCCCAACGGCCAGCGCCTTGGCGGCAAGGTGATCGAGGTCGAAGGCCTGTCGAAACACATGGGCGACAAGCAACTGATCGAAGGGCTGGATTTCGCCCTGCCCCCCGGCGGCATCGTCGGCGTCATCGGCCCCAACGGTGCCGGTAAATCCACTCTGTTCAAGATGCTCACCGGTCAGGAACAGCCCGACAGCGGTACCATCACGCTGGGCGACACCGTCGAACTGTCTTATGTCGACCAGTCCCGCGATGATCTGAAAGATGGTGATACCGTGTGGGAGGCGATCACCGGCGGCGCCGAGATCATCCAACTGGGTGACGCGCAGGTCAATTCCCGCGCCTATTGCTCGTCCTTCAACTTCAAGGGCGGTGACCAGCAGAAGAAGGTGTCGCTGCTGTCAGGGGGTGAGCGCAATCGCGTCCACATGGCGCGCTTGCTGAAAGAGGGCGGCAACGTCCTGCTGCTGGACGAACCGACCAACGATCTGGACGTCGAAACCCTGCGCGCGCTGGAAGACGCGTTGGTCGATTTCGCCGGCTGCGCCGTGGTCATCTCGCACGACCGCTTCTTCCTCGACCGGATTTGCACGCATATTCTGGCGTTTGAGGGTGACGCCCATGTGGAGTGGTTCGAGGGCAACTTTGAGGATTACGAAGAGGACAAAAAGCGCCGTCTGGGCCCAGACGCGCTGGAGCCCAAGCGGTTGAAGCATAAGAAGTTTGCGCGGTGAACGATTGGATTGCCATCATTGGTGCTCTGGGCCTTGGATCACTGGCAACAGTGATTACTCAATGGGGTCTCACTCGTACCGATAGTCGTAGGAAGCTAAGATTTCAGGAACGCAAGGATGCGTATGTGGGATTGTGGCAAGCGATGCATCGTTCAGAAATCGAGGGCACCGAAGAAGCCGCTCTACATGTGGGCCATTGGGTTGCTCGATGCGAACTCGTCGCTCCACATTCGGTACGCCTAGCGGTTAACACACTAGTTGAAACAAACCCTGGATCACCTGAACGCACGGCCGCCGTGCAAGATGTATTGCACGCTATGCGAAAAGACTTAGGAATCTCCGAGTGGGTTGCGCTCGCACCCATCACTCCTGAGCGTCTAAATTGCACCCTGTAAATTGATTGATGAAATCGCCATCCTATGGTTCCTAATAAATCAGAAATGGAGAAGTTATTTTGATGGCTAGGTTAGCAACGCTCTGTGTTCAGATTTCTGCTTTCCTCTTTTGCGGTGCAGCTAGTGCATTGGCGGAATCTCCAATGAAGGTCGCCACCTTTGCTGCTCCGGTGGATTTCATTTATTTCTTGCATAAGCACGACGGAGAACAGGAGAAATTCGATTCCACCGATAGATGGGTGGATCCAGAAAAGTCAGATGTGATTGTTGCATTCATCGACAACAGAGAAGATATCGGTTTTGTCCCGGCAAAACTCTACACTTCATTCCAAACTGTATTGTCAATGTTCGATACACATTTTTACGAAATACCAAGTCGTGTCTTTGGCGGCACATTAAATTCTGACGTTTACATTGTGTCCGTTTCAAGATTGCAACGCAGGTTGGCGGAGGACGGCTTTTCGAAAGAGCAGGCTCAAAACGGAATATTCATTTCATGTTTCGCAGCCGGCTTGGTCGAAGATTTTTATCGCCAAGGAAATCTAAATGCAAACCATCGAAAAATCGGAGACACTTGTGGGGAATATCTAAAAAATATGTAAATAGCTGTTTTGAACCCAGTAAGCGTAGGATGGGTGCTCGCACCCATCACTCCTCAATCCCCCAAATTCCAACCACATCAAATGATGGGTGAAATCACCCACCCTACAGCTCTCCGACCTTCCCTACGGTGACACCACCACTCCATTCTGGACCCACCCGACCCGCACGAACATCGCGATGAATTGACGAATACGGCCAATCGGTCGGACGTTCTACCAACCCGTGTTTGCCCGGGGCTCCGCCAGTTCGCACTTCGAAACGTCCACCGGAGGTTTCGCCACCTGCGGTGGATCGGCGCTTACCCCCAACAATACGTCATGTGATTGCGGTAATCCCGTTCGTCCCGAATGGTGTGCTCCCAAAACCGGCGCTGCCAAATAGGCGCTTCGCGTTTGTCGGCCCGTAGGCCGGGAATGCAGGCGCCGCAGTATTTGCTCACACCGTGACTTGATCACAAGACTGGCTAACGGATTCTGATTTCCGTTTGTATATTCCGGCCCGTTAACCACATCATATAGAATACGCTCAAAACGATGGGCGAACCCGTCGGCGAAATCTTGTACAAACAGGACATTTGACCCTCAAACCCTTGCACAAAACAAACAAACTCCCTTGTCACAATCCCGCCTCAATGCCATATGCAAAGAGCTTACGTTTTTCTATTCGACCTACTGTCTCCTTCATCGGCAGTCAGTCTATCGATACAGACCGACGACGCCAGGCTGCCGCAACTCCGTGGGCAGCACTAAAACAGGAGATACGGATATGCCCGCAGGCACCGTAAAATGGTTCAACACCACCAAAGGCTTCGGCTTCATCGCACCGGAAGAGGGCGGTAAAGACGTCTTCGTCCACATCTCGGCTGTCGAACGTTCGGGCCTGACCGGCCTGGCCGACAACCAGAAAGTCACGTATGAGCTGCGCGCCGGTCGTGACGGCCGCGAAAGCGCCGACAACATCCAGCTTGCCTAAGCTTGCGATCGGGTGAGGGGAATCCCCTCGCCCAACTCCCGCCACGGCCTTTGGTGGCAGGCGGGACACATCACGACCGCGTGATGCCTGCCCCAGAATTGACCAAGTATCATATCATGATGAAACTGGTTTTCAGGTTTCATGGGTCATTCGATGAGGGTTTCGATGTTTACACGCCGTGTTTTTCTGGCCGGGACTGCAGCCAGTTTGTTGCCGGGTCTCGCCAGCGCCAAGAAAGCGGTCGAGTACGATCCGACACCGCAATTCGTGCGCATCAAAAAGCAGTTTGTGCCTGGACAGCTGCTGGTCGCCCCCCGCTCATTCTATCTCTATTACGTCACCGAGCCTCGCAAAGCGATCCGCTATGGATGCGGCGTCGGCAAGGCGGGGCTGGAATTTACCGGCACTGCCACCATCGATGTGAAAAAGGAATGGCCGACCTGGCGCCCGACCGATGAGATGATCGAGCGTGATCCCGTTGCTTACGCAAAGTTCAAAGACAATGACTATGTCCAACCCGGTGGCGGAGATAACCCCCTGGGCGCGCGGGCACTGTATCTGTTCCAGAATGGTGTCGATACTTATTTCCGCATTCATGGCACAACTCAGCCGCAAACCATTGGTCGAGCAGTATCAAATGGGTGCATTCGGATGCTGAACGAACATGTGATTGATTTGTACAACCGGGTCCCGATCGGAACCGTTGTTACAGTCGTCTGATTACGTGTGGACGGGTGTCTATCTCTCTCCATCCGCCTGATCTACTAGCTTCAGTACAGATGGGCCCAGAGATTCAACGATCTTTGCCACCCCAGCCGCGTTCGGGTGAATTCCGTCAGGTTGCATGAACTGCGACACCGCTCCCGGGTTACCCTCTGCGGCAAGTCCCTCAAAGAAACTGTCAACAAAGAGAACCTCGAACTCCTTCGCCAATTCAGGATACATTCCGTCGAAAGCTTTCTTGTAGTCGGCTCCATAATTGCCCGGTGCCTGCACCCCGATCAACAGAACCGCGACATCCGCGTCAAGCGCAACCTCAAGTATCTTGCGCAGATTGGCTCTTGAGACGGCAGGATCGATCCCGCGCAGCAGATCGTTCCCACCCAAGGCCACGATCATCCCGTCCACATCCGGCGTCAGGGTCCATTCCACCCGCGCGGCCCCGCCAGCCGTAGTATCTCCGGAAACGCCAGCGTTAATTACCCGAACATCTGCCCCCTGAGTCTGGAGCCAAAGGTCAAGTTGCGAAACAAACCCTTTCTCCTCTATTAATCCGTAGCCTTGTGTCAGCGAGTCCCCCAGGGCGGCAATTGCCACCTGTTCAGCTGTGACCGGGAAACCGCACCATGCGAAAAGGCATGTCATCAAAGCCTTGCGCAATGTAGTGATCACTCCATATCCCAAAAGACCGCTCCTTTTTCGGGTAGACCCATGACGACTGCAGTTCTCGCCCTCCAAAATGCCGCTTTGTCACTGGATGGCAATGCCGGGCAGGTCGATATTTTGCATGACATTACGTTGTCTGTGAACAAGGGTGAAACGCTGGGACTTATCGGGCCTTCGGGCTCGGGCAAGTCTTCATTGCTGATGTTGATGGGCGGGCTGGAACAGGCAACGAGCGGCCAGGTAGCCGCTTTGGGGCAGGACCTGACCGGCATGGATGAGGACGCACTGGCCCGGTTTCGACGCGATAGCATGGGTGTGGTGTTTCAGAACTTCCACCTGATCCCGACCATGACGGCGCTTGAAAACGTGGCGACCCCCCTGGAGCTGGCCGGGCACAGGGATGCGTTCGATCGGGCCGCGCGTGAGCTGGAAGCCGTAGGCCTGTCGCATCGTCGCGATCATTATCCGGCGCAACTGTCGGGCGGTGAACAACAACGTGTTGCTTTGGCACGGGCATCAGCACCACGTCCCAAAATCCTGCTGGCGGACGAACCGACAGGGAATCTGGATGAAACAAACGGTGCCGCTATTGTTGATCTGCTGTTTGGTCTTCGCCGGAAATACAATGCGACCCTCGTTCTGGTGACACACAGCCATTCCTTGGCGGAACGATGTGATCGCGTCGTTCGTTTGCGTGATGGCAGGATCGCGGAAGAAACCCGGCAGGAGGCCGCGGAATGAGCTTGCGGCTCGCCGGGCGGCTCGCCCGTCGCGAGCTGCGCGGAGGCCTGCGGGCCTTCAGGATCTTTCTGGCCTGTCTGGCGCTAGGGGTTGCAGCCATTGCTGCCGTTGGCTCCGTGCGTCAAGCCGTCCAGACCGGGCTGGCGCAAGAGGGGGCCTCGCTGCTGGGAGGTGATGCCGAGCTGGAATTCACCTATCGATTTGCCGATGAGGCCGAGCGCACCTGGATGCAGCAGACATCCGAACAGGTCTCCGAGGTTGTCGATTTCCGCTCAATGGCTGTTGTGCCGCGTGCCGCCGGACCAGAACGTGCTCTGACGCAGGTCAAGTCGGTCGACACTGCCTACCCACTTATTGGATCGGTTCAGCTTGAACCGGACATCACCCTGGAAGACGCCCTGAACGGCAGTTCCGGTTTGCCTGGGGCCATTATGGAGCCTGTGTTAATAGACCGGCTTGGATTGTCCGTTGGTGATCGTTTTGCGCTTGGCAAGCAAGAATTCGTCCTGACGGCAGCCTTGCTGAACGAACCCGATAGCGCAGCGGACGGTTTTGGCCTTGGACCACGCACTCTGGTGCTAACCGAGGCGTTGCAGGCGTCCGGCCTGCTGGAGCCCGGAACTCTGTTTTCAACGAAGTACAGGTTGACCTTGCCCCAAAACACCGACCTTCAGGGCGTGTCCTTAAAGGCTGAAGCCGCGTTTGAAGGCACCGGGATGCGCTGGACCGATGCGCGCAATGGTGCCCCCGGAATATCCGAGTTTGTCGGCCGACTGAGCGCCTTTCTCGTCCTTGTCGGACTGTCCGGTCTTGCCGTCGGCGGCATCGGTGTTTCTGCCGCCGTGCGTGCTTATTTGACTCAAAAAACGGAAACCGTTGCAACGCTGCGCACATTGGGGGCGGATCGCGCTACCATCTTTCAAACCTACATGATTCAGATTGGCGTGCTGTCCGTCATAGGGATCGTGATCGGTCTGACGCTGGGCGGGTTGATGCCGCTTCTGTTGGCTCCTCTGTTAGAAAGTCAATTGCCGGTTCCGGCAGTGTTCTCACTGTACCCGCAACCGCTGATCGAGGCGGCACTCTATGGCTCACTCACCGCTTTTCTGTTCACCCTTTGGCCTTTGGCCCGAACCGAGGACGTGCGCGCCGCAACTCTGTTTCGTGACGCACTAAGTTCTGCCCGCCCCTTTCCGCGCCTTTTTTATGTCGTGGCGACGGGTATCGGGCTGGCGTTGCTCATAGCCATTGCATCATGGTTCAGCGGCTCTACCCGGCTCACCCTCTGGACCACTGGCGGGCTTGTTGGCGCACTGGCGCTGTTGACCCTCGCCGCTTATGCCATTCGTAGACTGGCGCGGGCAGGCGCTCCGCTGGCCCGCGGACGCCCGACGCTACGTTGGGCGTTGTCTGCCATCTCGGACCCGCGCGAAGGCGCAGGGTCTGTGGTTCTGTCACTCGGGCTGGGCTTGTCTGTGCTGGCAGCGGTTGGGCAGATCGACGGCACTCTGCGCAACGCGATCTCGGGCAACCTTCCGGATGTCGCGCCTTCCTATTTCTTCGTCGACATCCAGAAGGATCAAATGCCGGGCTTCACCGAGCGCCTGCAAACCGACCCTGCTGTCAGCCGCATTGAAAGCGCGCCGATGTTGCGCGGGATCATCACGCAGATCAACGGCCAACCCGCGCGGGATGTGGCCGGAGATCATTGGGTGCTGGAGGGGGATCGCGGCGTGACCTATTCGGTTAAACCTCCTTCGAATGCACGCATCACTGCAGGTGAATGGTGGCCCGAAGATTACGCGGGTGCGCCTCTGGTCAGCTTTGCCGCAGAAGAAGCCGAAGAAATGGGTTTGAAACTGGGCGACCAACTGACCGTCAATATCCTCGGGCGTGACATCACCGCAGAACTGACCTCGCTGCGCGAGGTGGATTTTTCTACGGCGGGCATGGGGTTCATCATGTCCATGAACCCGTCTGCCTTGACCGGTGCGCCGCACAGCTTTATCGCGACGGTCTACGCTGAAGAACAGGCCGAGGCCGCAATCCTGCGAGACCTTGCAGGTCAGTTCCCGAACATCACTGCCATTCGGGTACGCGATGCTATTGACCGCGTCTCGGGTCTGCTCGCAGGCATCGCCGCAGCGACTTCTTATGGCGCAGGTGTATCCCTGCTGACCGGATTTCTGGTTCTCATTGGCGCAGCGGCGGCGGGCGAACCGGCCCGCAGGTACGAGGCAGCAATCCTCAAGACATTAGGCGCAGATCGTGGCCGCATCCTGCGGAGTTTTGGCTTGCGGTCTGTCCTGCTTGGGGCCGCTGCGGGCTGCGTCGCTCTGCTTGTTGGCATATTGGGCGGCTGGGCTGTTGCCACCTACATCTTCGACACAGATTTTTCGATCATCTGGTCGTCAGCCTTCAGCATCGTGCTGGCCGGAATAGGCGTCACATTATGTGCAGGTCTGATATTCGCCCTGCGCCCACTCTCCGTTCGACCGGCCCGCATTTTGCGAGCCAGCGACTAATGTCAACGTACACAAGCCACGGGCTGCAAAAGCTTCATCAGCGGATCATTGTCACACACCAGCGCGTCCAAAGAAACGTCGTCAAGGGATGCATAGAACACCTCGGCCGCGTCTTGTAACGCCAACCGCAACCGACATGCATCCGTCAGCGGGCAAGTGTTATCAGCGTCGGCAAAGCACTCGGCAATAGGCAAAGCGCCTTCAACATGCCGAAACACCGCGCCTATACGTATCTGGTCCGCCGGACGCGCCAGTGACATACCGCCGTTTCGGCCGCGCTGCGTGCTCAGGTAGTTCAGCTGGCTGAGCTGATTGATAACCTGCGCCAGATGGTTTTCCGAAATATTGCATACCTCGGCGATTTCGGATTTCGTGACCAACCTGTCTGGGTGAGCTGCGCAATACATCAACAGGCGCACAGCGATATTCGTCCGTTTGGTAATCCGCATAAGGGCCTCCCTGGATTCAAGATGCAACCTTATTGCATGTCCGGGAAAAAAGCGGTTTGACATACATCAATCGATCAAAAGGACGCCTCCCGCATGGCTGACCCCTATTTCTTTGGCTATGGCAGCCTTGTGAATCTCGCGACGCATGACTTTCCCGATCCCCGCCCTGCGCGACTGAGGGGCTGGCGACGGGCCTGGCGCCACACCGATCTGCGACCTGTGGCGTTTCTAACCGCCGTGCCTGACCCAGAGTCAGAGATTGATGGCATGATTGCACATGTGCCAAAAAATGACTGGGCTGCACTGGATGAAAGGGAATGGGCGTATGATCGGGTTCCGGCGACGCATTCGATTTCACACCCACTGACTCACGACGTCGAAATCGCTGTCTACGCCGTCCCACAAGATCGGCATAACGAGCCCAGCAATCTTCACCCGTTACTCCTCAGTTACATCGACGTAGTCGTTCAGGGCTACCTGAGGGCATTTGGCGAAGACGGCGCGGATCGCTTCTTTGCCACCACCACAGGCTGGGGCGCCCCGATCCTGAATGATCGCGCCGAACCGCGTTATCCGCGCCACCAGCAGTTGAAACCTACTGAGCGTGATTTTGTCGACGACCGCCTGACCAGATTGTCGGTTCAGATCCAGCAACCGGCTTAACGAAAAGGGGCCGCGCACTTGGCACAGCCCCTATCTGTAATTTTCAACCATGTTAGCCGTGCGCGCGGATCACCTGAAGCAGCGGCAGCAGAGCAGCCATTTCCGGCCCACGCTCCATACCGGTCAGCGCCTTGCGTAGCGGCATGAACAGGCCTTTTCCTTTGCGGCCTGTCGCCTCTTTCACAGCTTTGGTCCAGGTTCCCCACGTCTCGTCATCGAACGGGCCTTCCGGCAGAAGAGTCATAGCCTCAGTGATGAACTCCTGATCCTCATCGGCGATCAAAGGCTCGGCCCCGTCGCGGCACAGCTCCCACCAGCCCTTGAGATCGGCCAAAGTGGTAATGTTCTCGCGCGCCATAGCCCAGAAAGGCTCGGCCAGCTCGGCAGGAACACCAGCATCCGCGACTGCATCGGCCACATCGGCCAGCGGCAGGGATTGCAAATGCTTGGCGGTCAGCGGGAACAGGTCCTGCACGTCGAACTTGGTCGGCGCCGCGCCAAACCGGTTCACGTCAAACCCGTCGATCAACTCAGCCATGTCCGAGCGCAACTCGACCGGATCAGACGACCCCAAACGCGCCATCAGGCTCAGCAGTGCCATTGGTTGCACGCCCTGTTCACGCAGATCGCGCAGGGCCAACGTGCCCAGACGCTTAGACAGAGCTTCGCCTTGTGGACCGGTCAGCAGCGAATGGTGCGCGAAACGCGGGCACTGACCGCCCAGCGCTTCGATGATCTGAATCTGGGTTGCCGTATTGGTCACGTGGTCCGAGCCGCGCACAACATCGGTCACGCCCATCTCGGTATCGTCTACAACCGACGCAATTGTATAGAGGACCTGACCATCGCCACGGATCAGAACCGGGTCAGAAACCGACGCTGCATCAATCGAGATGTCGCCCAGAATACCATCATTCCATTCGATACGCTCGTGGTCCAGTTTGAAACGCCAGACGCCATTGCCACGCTCGGCACGCAGCGCCTCTTTCTCGGCATCCGACAGGTTCAGCGCGGCGCGGTCATAGACCGGCGGTTTGCCCATGTTCAGCTGTTTCTTGCGTTTCAGATCCAGTTCGGTTGGCGTTTCGAACGCTTCATAGAACCGGCCCATCTCGCGCAACTTATCGGCTGCCTCGGCGTAACGATCCAAACGCTCCGACTGACGCTCAACCTTGTCCCAATGCAGCCCCAGCCACTCCAGATCCTGCTTGATGGCATCGACGTATTCTTCTTTAGACCGCTCAGGGTCGGTATCATCGATGCGTAGAATGAATGTACCGCCAGCTTTTCGGGCGATCAGATAGTTCATCAGGGCGGTACGCAGGTTGCCCACATGGATGTAACCGGTGGGCGACGGGGCAAAACGGGTGGTTGTCATGGGTGTCTCCTGTTGGCGCGGCTCTTGTCACATAGGGGCGTTTTTGTCCAGTCGCCGCTTAGTCCATCAGGTTATTCAAGAAGGCTCCACTGGCCACAATCTGTTCAAATCGTCCAACCCGGCGAGGATTAACTCAGACAAAACACTCGTTTCGATATCCGCCAGCTTGTTCACGTAAAGACAGGATTTACCCAGCTTGTGCTTGCCCAATCTGGCCAGGATGTTCCCGAAATCCGCGTAGCCCGGCATGATGTAGATCACCAACGCTGACTTGCGCGGGGAAAAACCGGTTGCCAGGAAGTCCCCCTCGCGACCCGATTTGTAGCGATAGTGGTAGCGGCCATAGCCGATGATCGATGGACCCCACATGACCGGCTCATATCCGGTAGTCGCGCGAAACAGATTGTCCAACACATGTGCATCTTCGGCCCGCCGCGCCGGTTCGACCTCCGACAGGAACTCCTCAACGCTTTGATCCGTTGGAACAGTCTTGTTTTCTGATCGCGCCATGAACAAAAATTAACACGTAATGTTCATCCACGCACCCCATCTGGATGGCGTATAAGCTGGCAAGAGACTCACGACGCCCTAACTGAACCAATGATGTCCTGACAGGGAGAACAATGATGACGATTAAACTCACACGCCGCGCCGCCTTGGGAACTGCCGCTGCCTTGCCGTTTGCAACTGCAGCCGCGCCGGTTCTGGCCGCAAGCCCAGAAGCCAAAGCAAGTTCGGCCATCGCCAGGTCATTTCAGGTTGGCGACTTCACAGTCACGACCCTGCTGGATGGCAGCTTTCCCCGCGACGGAGCCAAAGAGATTTTCGGTGGCGGAGCGACGGACGAAGAATTCGCCAAGGTTTCGGCGGAAAACTTCATTTCGGCGGATGCCGCACAATTTTTCTTTACCCCCTCGCTGGTCAACACGGGCTCGGAGCTGGTTCTGTTTGACACCGGCCTGGGGCAAGGTGGCATTCAGACCGCGCTGGCTGATGCGGGTGTGACCCCGGATCAGGTTGATGTTGTCGTGATCACACATATGCACCCCGACCATATCGGTGGCATGACGACCGATGGCGCGCCCACTTTCACCAATGCACGCTATGTGACGGCCGCCCCGGAATATGATTTCTGGGCAGCTCAGGACGCAGGCAATCGTGTCGGTGATCTGGTCGCTGAAAAAGTCACGCCGCTGGCCGAAAAAATGACCTTTGTCGAAGATGGGGGCGAGGTCGCATCGGGCATCACCGCAGTTGCCGCATTCGGCCACACGCCGGGTCACACTGTTTACCATCTGGAAAGCAACGGACAGCGTCTGGTGCTGACAGCGGATCTGGCCAACCACTATGTCTGGTCTTTCGCTCATCCGGAATGGGAAGTCCGATTCGATATGGACAAGGCCGCAGCAACAGCCGCGCGACGCAATGTTCTAGGCATGTTGGCCGCCGACAAGGTACCGATGGTCGGCTATCACATGCCGTTCCCCGGCGCTGGTTATGTTGAGACCCGTGGAGAAGGCTTCCGCTTTGTCCCGGTCAGCTATCAGATGATGGGTTAAATTGTCAGTACCCCGGATCCGGTCGCACTTTTGAACCGTCGCTGAACCGCGACAGGCGAAAAGCAGCCGGGTCCACACAAGGCGTTGTTTCGGAAACCAGATCAGCCATCAATCGCCCTGCGCCGGGTCCGATCCCAAAACCGTGGCCGGAAAATCCCGTGGCAATGTACATTCCCGGCAAATCGTCCACGCCCGAGATGACAGGAATGGCATCCGGGGTCACATCGATCATACCCGCCCAACTTTGAACGATCTCGCCCTTTTGCACAGCGGGAAATCCCTTGCGGGCGCTGGCCCAGGCCCGTCGCAACGCCTTTTGAGACGGTTCAGGATCCAAGATCCGGCAATGTTCAAATGGTGTTACATCGGTTGGCAGCCACCTCCGATCCTGTTGTGCTTCGATCGTCCAGCGTTTGGACAGGCGAAAGCGCAGAGATTTCCATTCCTGTGCAAAAGCTGGCATGAACTGCATCGCCAATCGAAAACTATCCGGCACAATGTCCACTGTATTCTCGTGACCGGACGCAATTGTAAAACCGCCATCGGCCCGTTTTCGGATCGCAAAGCCGTCCGACCACAACGATGTCTCCGGCCCGTCCGCGACCGGAGAAGTGCGAAGGACCGTATTCAGAACTTTGAGCTGCGGCAGTTCAATTCCCGCATTGCCCGCGAACAGGCGCGACCACGCGCCCCCGGCCAGAACGACACACCCGCTGGCAACTTTCCCGCGCTCCGTGAAAACACCTGCAATACAGCCAGCCTGAACGTCCAAACTGCGCACGGCGCAATTTGTCATGATCACGGCACCCTGGCCTCGCGCAGCTTCGGCGATGGCTGGGGCGGCCCATTGCGGTTCGGCACGTCCGTCTTGCGGCATATACAACGCGGTTTCAAAATCCGTTTGGTTCCCCGGCAATAGGTCTGCCAATTCTCGCCCCGAAACCATCCGCGCACCGGTTTGCAAACCTTCCACATGGTGCAACCAACGCTCCATGTTACCCGCATCCCGCTTACCTGACGCGCCGAAAAGGATACCGGACCGGGTATAACCGGTCTTGCGCTCCAGCCGGTCGTCAAGCGTTTGCCAGATGCGGGAAGATTCTTGCATCAAGGGAATTTCCCTTGGGTCGCGCATACCCAGACGCACCCACCCCCAATTGCGCGAGCTTTGTTCAGCAGCGATCTGCCCCTTTTCACACAGAAGAACCGAAGCGCCCCGCTCTGCCAGTTCCAGCGCGATTGAAACACCGATGATGCCTCCGCCAATGACCACAACATCGACGGATTTGGGAAGGGCAAGATCAGATTCTATGGGTGTCGGTTTAGGAGCGGTCATCAATAGGCCTTACTCTGTCGCTTGGACCGTTATGGAGACCAAGAGACAAAGCATAGGCAACGAAAATTGCCACCTTGACCAGAGGAATTGTGGCATCTGTGACCCAGACGCCAGAGATTGTGATTGCGGCTCGAAGGCTACGCCGCGCCGGACAGTTCCGCCCATTTCTGGCGCAAGATTACGGACAACCGTGTGTCCTTCAGTGCCGCTTGCGCAGTCACGTCTTCCTGCGGAATCAATTTCGGAAACTCGGGCCGCAACGTGGCCACAGCCCGATCTTCTGACTGCCGCTGCTCATTCAACAGATCGGCAATCGCAGCATCCAGCTTCTCTTCATCCAACTCTTGCGGCGGAGACTCCATTGTCCGCCATTTCAAAAGTGCATGAAACGGTCTTCCATATTCCTCGTACATAACAACACCAAACCATTCACTCAGACATCCAACCCCGGATGCGCCGCGTTCACCAAAATTAGCTTTGCGCCTTCGACAAACAATGCGTCTCATCCGCCCCACATTGGGCAACTTCCAAGCAAAAATGTGGCAGAAAAATGTCACCCGAACAAGTCTGGGGCGGTCTTTTTTGCCCCATTTCACACGCAAAACCCCTCCGAAGGGGAACAATACACGCCAGGGAAACTTCACTGTTTCCAATAATCTAGGTGAAACTTAAATTTTCAGTGACGGTCGCGCCAGCGATTCACAATCGGGTACCGCCGATCCAGCCAGAATGCCCGCTTGCTCAAGCGCGTGCCCGGAGCGGACTGGAACCGTTTATACTCGCTGATATAGACCAGATGTTCGACCCGTCGCGCATCGACCTCGTCAAACCCGGCGGCGACACAATCTGCGATCGACCCATCCTGATCGACCAGAATGTCCAGTATCCCATCCAGCACCGGGTAGTCGGGCAAGCTGTCACTGTCCTTCTGATCCTCGCGCAGTTCGGCGCTTGGGGGTTTGTCGATGACCGAAGGGCGGATCACCTCGCCCTCAGGCCCCATCATCCAGTCGCGATGATTGGCGTTGCGCCAGCGGCATGTTTCGAACACGCGGGTTTTGTACAGATCCTTGATCGGATTATAGCCACCATTCATGTCGCCATAGATCGTGGCATAGCCAACCGCGACCTCGGATTTGTTGCCGGTGGTCAACAGCATCTCGCCGAACTTGTTCGAGATCGCCATCAGCAAAAGACCGCGCAGGCGAGACTGAATATTCTCCTCGGTCAGCCCCTCGTCCAACCCTGCAAATAATGGGGCCAAGGTGTTTGTGACAGCTGCCCGGCTTTCAGCAATCGGCACATAGTCATAGTGCACGCCAAGCGCCTTGGCGACGGCCTCGGCATCGTCCAGTGATTCCTGGCTGGTATATTCCGATGGCAGCATCACGCAGCGAACATTGTCAGCGCCAATAGCGTCTACCGCGATGGTTGCCACCAATGCGGAATCGACGCCGCCGGACAATCCCAGCAATGCCTTTTTGAAGCCGGTCTTGCCCATGTAATCGCGCAGGGATTGTACCATCGCGCGATAGTCCTGCTCCCACACATCCGGCTGAGGCACGATCTCCGCAGGCACAATGCGCCAGCCATCATCACCTCGCTCAAGATCCACCTGAGTAACCGCTTCGTCGAACACAGCCATCCGGAAGGCCAGCTCTCCGCCCGGGTTGAGGCCAAAGCTGGCACCGTCAAAGACCTGATCGTCCTGCCCGCCAACCATGTTCAGGTAGATCAGCGGCAGGCCAGTCTCAACCACACGCGCGACCATATGGTTCAGACGCACATCGTATTTGTTTCGGAAATAGGGTGATCCATTGGGGATCAGCAGAAATTCGGCACCGGTTTCCTCCAGCGTTTCGGCCACATCCGGGTGCCAGCTATCCTCGCAGATCGGGCTGCCAATCCGGAAATTGCCGACCGAATACGGCCCACCAAGAGGACCCGCATCATATAGGCGTACTTCGTCAAACACTGTCTCATTCGGCAGGTGGTGCTTCAGAACCTTGCTGGTTATCCGTCCCCCCTTCAGGATCAGGTAAGCGTTGTACAGCTTTCTGTCCTCGACCCAAGGACCACCTATGGCAATCGCGGGCCCTTCGGCGCAATTCTCGGCCAGAGACTCGACCGCCTCCATGGCCGCGCGATGGAACACCGGCTTCAGAACCAGATCCTGCGTGTTGTAGCCGGTGATGAACATCTCAGGGAAAGCCACCAGATCGGCACCCTCCACCCTACCCTGTTCCCACGCGGCAACGACCTTGGCGACGTTGCCTTCGATATCCCCCACGGTCGGGTTCTGTTGCGCCAGAGTAATGCGGAAACGGTCGGCCATGCTGCCCTCTTGCCTCGTCAGTCCTATTGCCATTTAGCAGATCACCGCGCGAGTAAAAGGCCAATGCGGCAAAACCCGTTGCTCTGCCCTCGACGGTACCTTAGTTTTGCGCAAAGGGATGCAACCAAAGATGACCGGGCAGGCAGGACCAATAATGAACGTGATCCGAAACTCAATTGGGGCTGTGGTGATGAGCCTGGCAGCCGCGACCGCTTTGGCGCAGGACGGCACGATTATCGTCAAGGATGACGAAGTGGGTGGCGTCTATGAGGGCACCTATGAAAACGGCCTGCGACACGGGACGGGAACGTATCGGCTGCCGAACGGATTCGAATACACCGGCCAGTGGGTGGAAGGCGAAATTCAGGGCCGGGGCATCACCAAATACCCCGATGGATCGGTTTACGAGGGTTCGTTTGCTAAAGGTCAGCCTGAAGGGCGCGGCAAGATCGTTTATGCCAATGGCAGCAGCTATGACGGCGAATGGTCCGGCGGATCCATCAACGGCGCTGGCGTTGCTGAATTTGCCAATGGCTCGCGCTATGAGGGTGAGTTCAAAGATGCACAACGGCACGGCAAAGGCAAATTGACCTTTTCCGACGGGTACGTCTACGACGGTGACTGGGTGAACGGTCAACGGCAAGGCAAAGCCAAGATCACCTATGCCGATGGCGGCGTTTACGAAGGCGACGTTAACGCTGGCTTGCGCGATGGTACAGGCACCCAGAAGATGCCGGATGGATTGGTATATGAGGGCGAATGGGCGCAAGACCAGATCACCGGGACAGGCCGCCTGACCTATGCCAATGGCGACGTCTACGAAGGCGAACTGGTCGAAGGCCGCCGTTCGGGAAAGGGCAAAGTAACACACGCAGCAGGGGACGTGTATGAGGGCGATTTCGTAGATGATCGCCGCCATGGTAAGGGCACGTTCACTGGAACAGATGGTTTTGTGTACACTGGCGACTGGAATCAGGGTCAGATAGAAGGGCTGGGTGAGCTCACCTATCCCGACGGCTCAGTTTATGTCGGCGATTTCGTGGCCGATCTGGCAGAAGGAAATGGCCGCATCACCTATCCCGACGGTTCAACTTACGAGGGTGAATGGATCGCAGGTGTTATCGAGGGTCAGGGCACAGCAACCTATACAACTGGGATGATTTACAAAGGCCAGTTCAAAAACGCGCAAAGCCATGGCAAGGGTGTGGTGACCCGCGCAGACGGTTCGGTCTATGACGGTGACTGGATCGATGGGGTCCGTCAGGGCAAAGGCAAGGCAACCTACTCTGACGGCACGGTATACACCGGGGATTTCCTGAACGGAAAACGGCACGGTAAAGGGCAAATCGTGACCCCTGCCGGATTCAAGTTTGACGGTGACTGGTCCGATGGAAAAATCAATGGCGAAGGTATCGCGACCTATTCGAATGGCGACGTCTATGAGGGCAACTTTGTCGACAACAAGAGGCAAGGCAGCGGAACCATGCGCTATGCCAACGGGCAAGAGGAAACCGGCATCTGGGAAAACGGAGTTTTGCCAAATCAAACCCCGGACCAGCAGAGCACCCCAGACACTCCGGCACAGCAGACCGATGCGGGAGCAGAGACCATAGAACGTGAAGCTTCTGACAATTGATCACTCACCAGGGAACAGGTTTTCCGGCCCAGTCATAAAACCCGCCGGTATCCGCTGGGGTCAACCCACGGATCACAGACAACAAGTTGCTGGAAGCTTCCTCTGGTTCAACGGCGGGATGCCGGTTCAGGTACTTTTGAGTGAACTCAGTCTTCACCGTACCGGGATGCAGCGCGACACAAGTCGCCCGTTTGTGCGTCCGAGACAATTCAATTGCCGAGGTATGAACAATCTGATTAACCGCCGCCTTGGCCGCGCGGTAACTGATCCAGCCCCCCATCCTGTTGTCACCGATGGATCCCACCCGCGCCGACAAAACCGCGAAGACTGAACGCCTCTTTCGTGGTAACAGATGATGTGCCCGGCTCAATACCAGTGCCGGACCAACTGCATTCAACGCAAACTGATCCATCATCGCCTTTGCCGAAACAGATCGAACGGTCTTTTCCGGCGATGCGCCATCAATTTCCAATGCCCCCGACGCGACGAGAACCAGGTCGAACGGGCCAGTAAGGCTATCAAGCATCCTGATAGCTGTATCGGATTCCATCAGATTAAACCCATCAATCGAGCGGGAGAGGCGTTTCACCGAAACGGCCTGCGCCTCCAATTGCTCGCACATCGCCGCGCCAATTCCGCCGGAAGCACCAATAATCAACGCTGTATCCATCTGCGATCAGCTAGCGGCATGAGCGGATCAATCAAGGGAAATGGTATAAGGTACCCCGTGCACCTCAACATGTCGAAAATTGGTTCTTTTCATTCCTGCCGTCGTCTGTATAACCTCAACCACATGATCAACCGCGCAGATATCCCATTTGCCGACACCGCCCTTCGCGGTGCGTCTCTGCGTGGCCTACTGATCCTAATCCGCCTCTGAGCGTGCCATCCGGCGCGCCCGCTCAGAGGAGGACGCCAGCGCGCCATAGGCTTTAGGACAGACAAGAAAGAGATTCCCATGACCAACGTGACCGACCAAGACCGCGTCTTGATCTTCGATACCACTTTGCGCGACGGCGAACAGAGTCCCGGCGCAACCATGACCCATGACGAAAAGCTTGAGATTGCCGAGCTGCTGGACGAGATGGGCGTCGACATCATCGAAGCCGGTTTTCCGATCGCCTCGGAAGGTGATTTCAAGGCCGTATCCGAGATCGCCCAACGCTCGAAAAACAGCCGTATCTGCGGTCTGGCCCGCGCCAATTTTGCCGATATCGACCGCTGCTGGGAGGCGGTCAAACACGCGGAACAGAACCGCATTCACACCTTCATCGGCACCTCTCCGCTGCACCGAGCCATTCCGAACCTGACCCAGGACGAAATGGCAGATAAAATCCACGAAACGGTCAGCCATGCCCGCAATCTGTGCGAAAACGTGCAGTGGTCGCCAATGGATGCAACACGGACCGAATGGGATTACCTGTGCCGCGTGATCGAAATCGCAATCAAGGCTGGTGCGACCACGATCAACATCCCCGACACAGTGGGGTATACCGCGCCGTTGGAATCCGCTGACCTGATCAAACGCCTGATCGAGACGGTTCCGGGCGCAGATGAGGTGATCTTTGCCACCCACTGCCACAACGATCTTGGTATGGCGACAGCGAACTCGCTGGCGGCCGTGATCGGTGGCGCACGCCAGATCGAATGCACCATCAATGGTCTGGGCGAGCGTGCCGGCAACACTGCGTTGGAAGAAGTCGTGATGGCAATGCGCACACGCAATGACATCATGCCCTACCACACCGGGATCGACACGACCAAGATCATGCATATCTCGCGCCGGGTCGCCACTGTGTCGGGCTTCAACGTTCAGTTCAACAAGGCCATCGTCGGCAAAAACGCGTTTGCACACGAAAGCGGCATCCACCAGGACGGCATGCTGAAGAACCGCGACAATTTCGAGATTATGCGCCCCGAGGATATCGGCCTGTCGGGCACATCCCTGCCTCTGGGCAAACACTCGGGGCGCGCGGCTCTGCGCGATAAGCTGGAAACGCTGGGCTTTGAAGTTGGTGACAATCAACTCAAGGATATCTTCGTGCGGTTCAAGGATCTTGCGGATCGCAAGAAGGAAGTATTCGACGACGATCTCATTGCGCTGATGATGCTGGATGAGGCCGACGACTATCTGCAATTGGTATCGATGAAAGTCACCTGCGGCACCGGCGGCCAGGCTGAATCGACGGTCGAGTTGGAAGTTGACAGCAAGGACGTCATCGCCACTGAACATGGTGACGGGCCGGTAGACGCGACCTTCAAGGCGATCCGTGCGATTTATCCCAATACAGCTCGTTTGCAGCTGTATCAGGTACATGCAGTGACAGAAGGCACCGATGCGCAAGCCACAGTCTCGGTCAGACTGGAAGAAGATGGCATGATCGCAACTGGTCAATCGGCGAACACGGATACTGTCGTGGCCTCGGCCAAAGCCTATATCCACGCGCTGAACCGCCTGATTGTGCGCCGGGAAAAGACCGGCCCGGGGGCGGATGCCCGCGAAATCAGCTACAAAGATCTGACCTGATCGAAAAAAGGCGCAGTGAAGGACTCTGGCGCCAGCGGTTGCCCGGTTGCGCCGAACTCCCTTGCAGCTTTGGGCCCGGTAGCGCTTTCGGCGCGCTGCCGGGCCAACGTGTTTAGCGGCATCTCTGATGCAGGCAAACATGGCTTGAGCATCTGTTGAATTCTGCCGATTAACGTCAAAGGCCTGAGAATAGCTGCGACAGTCGTCTCGTTTCGTCCTCGATACCAAACGGCGCATTCAGCACAAACATCCCTGATCCCACCATTCGATGCCCCTCGCGCGCAGGCGGAAACGTCACCTCATGACAAATGGCCTTGGGGAAGTTTTGCGACTTGAGCGCCGCGATCATCCGGGCGTGACGTTTGTCCGTCAGCACCGGGTACCACAGCGCAATCACACCGACATTCCATTTGCGGTGCAGCTTGGCAATCACACCAGGCAGGCGGTCGTAATCGGTCTTCATTTCATAGCTTGGGTCAATCAGCAACATTCCCCGGCGTGGCGTCGGAGGCAGCAGGGACTGTGCCAGTTCAAACCCGTCCTGTTGGTATACCTTGGCCCCAAAGGGTGACATTGCCAAAGACAGGGCCGCGTATTCCTGAGGATGGAGTTCCGAAAAATGCAGACTGTCCTGTTCCCGCAACAAACTGGCCGCAATCATCGGCGAGCCCGGATAGGCCGCGGCACCTTGCCGGGCCTGCACGCTTTCCAGAACCCGCGCCATCGGATGTTCGGGTCCGAACCACTTTTCTCGTTTTGCGCGCTCGATCCCCGCCGCAGCCTCACCTGTTCGAACGGATTCGTTTGCGTCCAACTTGTACAATCCCCGCCCGGAATGCGTTTCGATATAGCTGAGCGGCTTGTCCTTGCGCGTCAGATAATTCAGCACCCACGCCAGTAAAGCGTGCTTTTGGACATCAGCCAGATTCCCGGCGTGGTAAATGTGTTGATAAGAGAGCATTTTGCCTTCTAAAGTCCCATTCAATAAGGCGGAAAGGTGCTGATTGTCGCGGAATCAGCCCTTTTACCGGGCGTGATGGCACCCTATAAGTCATCCGTCCCGGAACCGTCGAGTCGCGGGCAGTAGAAAAACCGACATACAGGATCAGGGGAAACATGGGGATCTTTGGCAATCTGGGCGGCCTGTTCACAGCGGACATGGCCATCGACCTTGGAACGGCGAACACGCTGGTTTACGTCAAGGGGCGCGGTGTCATCCTGTCTGAGCCTTCCGTGGTTGCCTACCACGTAAAAGACGGTGTGAAGAAAGTTCTGGCCGTTGGCGAAGATGCCAAGCTGATGCTGGGCCGGACGCCCGGTTCGATCGAAGCCATCCGCCCCATGCGCGAAGGCGTAATTGCCGACTTCGATACCGCCGAAGAAATGATCAAGCACTTTATCCGCAAGGTTCACAAGCGCTCGACATTCTCGAAACCCAAGATCATCGTTTGCGTTCCCCATGGCGCGACCCCGGTTGAGAAACGCGCAATCCGCCAGTCGGTACTGTCTGCGGGCGCACGTCGCGCGGGCCTGATTGCTGAACCGATTGCAGCCGCGATTGGTGCCGGCATGCCCATCACCGACCCAACCGGCAACATGGTCGTCGATATCGGTGGCGGCACAACCGAAGTGGCCGTTCTGTCGCTCGGCGACATCGTTTACGCCCGCTCTGTTCGAGTTGGTGGCGACCGAATGGACGAAGCCATCATCTCGTACCTGCGTCGTCAGCAGAACCTGCTGGTCGGTGAATCCACCGCCGAGCGTATCAAGACCACCATTGGTACTGCCCGTATGCCCGATGACGGCCGCGGCCAGTCGATGCACATCCGGGGCCGCGACCTGTTGAATGGCGTGCCCAAGGAAATCGAGATCAGCCAGGCCCAGGTCGCCGAAGCCCTGTCCGAACCCGTGCAGCAGATTTGCGAAGCGGTAATGACCGCGCTTGAGACGACGCCGCCCGATCTGGCAGCGGACATTGTCGACCGTGGCGTCATGCTGACCGGTGGTGGCGCGCTGTTGGGCGATCTGGATCTTGCCCTGCGCGAACAGACCGGTCTGGCCGTGTCCATCGCGGACGAAAGCCTGAATTGTGTGGCTTTGGGCACCGGCAAAGCGCTAGAATACGAAAAACAGCTGCGCCACGCGATTGACTACGAAAGCTAAGGCGCGCACCCTTTAGGGGCAGGCTTAATTCGGCACGAGCAGCACGGGAAGGTAACCTGTGGCAAAAGACCGATCACAGCGCGATGACTACACGACCCCCCTACGGCGTCTGCTGCTGGGGATTGTCATTTTGTGCCTGCTCGGCATCTTTCTGGTTTGGCGGATCGACAGTCCACGCGTGGAACGATTCCGCGCGCAGGTGGTGGACGCGGTTGTGCCCTCGATGGATTGGGCCATGGTGCCTGTGACCGCCACCGTGAATCTTGTCCGCGATTTCCAAAGCTATCAGCGCCTGAGTGAGCAAAATCGCGAACTGCGCAGCGAATTGCGCCTGATGCGCGCCTGGAAGGAGGCCGCGCTACAGTTGGAACAGGAAAACGCTCGGCTGTTGGACCTGAACAATGTACGCCTCGACCCGCGCCTGACATACATCACAGGTGTTGTGATGGCTGACAGCGGATCACCCTTTCGCCAGTCCGTTTTGTTGAATGTAGGTGAGCGCGACGGGATCGTCGATGGCTGGGCCACGATGGATGGTATCGGGCTGGTTGGCCGGATTTCCGGCGTCGGTCCGGATACGGCCAGGGTAATCCTGGTGACGGATGCCACCAGCGCCATTCCCGCGACCATTCAACCTTCTGGTCAGACCGCACTGATTAAAGGAGATAACCATCCGGCCCCGGTGGTCGAGTTTCTTGAGAACCGGGAACTGGTCCGCCCCGGTGATCGCGTTATCACGTCCGGCGACGGTGGTGTGTTTCCGGCCGGCCTGCTGATCGGCCAGATTGCTGCGGATCCGGGCGGTCGCCTGCGCGTGCGCTTGTCGGCGGATTTCGAACGGCTCGAGTTTCTTCGGGTTTTGCGCTTCCATTCGGCCCCCCCCATTCAGGACCCGGGCGGGATCGTCGGACCAACGCGGCCCGAGGCAGCGCTTGCCCCGGATGAGGTAAGCGATGGATAAGCCGGCCTCTCAAAATTGGGCTATGCGCGGCCTCTATGCATCGCTGGCCTGCGTCGTGCTGTTCCTTCATTTGCTGCCGCTCGACGCTCAACCAGATCGCTGGCCCTTTCCTGATGTGCTGATTGCGCTGACCTTTGCCTGGGTAATACGGCGCCCCGATTATGTTCCAACACTGCTGGTTGCGTTTGTCATGTTGATGGCGGACCTTCTTCTGCAACGCCCGCCCGGTCTTCTGGCCGCCATTGTGGTATTTGGCACGGCCTATCTGCGCTCGGCCGCCCCAAGTATGAAGGACGGCGGATTTGCCGGGGAATGGATGTCCGTCAGCGTGGTGATTTCTACGGTCTTTTTAATGAACAGAGTTGTTCTGTCGATCTTGTCGGTGCAGCAGGCCGCTTTGTGGCCAGTTGTGATTCAACTTGTACTGACAATCGCCTTCTACCCGGTCATCGTGCTGCTGAGCCAAAGCGTTTTTGGTGTCCGCCGCATGTCTGCCGCAGATGCCGGATCCGTGGGGAGCCGGGCATGAAGCAACGCAAACCCAAATCTCAGGGCCTTGCCTATAAACGTCTGCCACGCAGAGCGCTGGTATTGGGCGGTTTACAGGCGGCTTTTATCGGCGGGCTGGCCGCGCGGATGCGCTTTATGCAGGTGGACCAGGCCGATGAATACCGCCTGTTGGCTGAAGAAAACCGCATCAACATTCGTCTGATCCCACCAACCCGCGGGCGTATCTATGACCGCAACGGTCAGATCATCGGTCAGAACTCGCCGTCATACCGCATCGTCATCGTGCGTGAAGACGCAGGTGATGTAGACAAAGTGATCGCCAAGTTGTCGGAATTAATCCCGCTTAACGATGATGAAATTGAGCGCGCCCAGACCGAAATGCGCCGCTCGGCCCCGTTCCTGCCAGTGACTCTGGCGGATCAGGTCACCTGGGAAGACATATCGAAAGTCGCCGTCAATGCCCCGGCCCTGCCGGGTGTAACGCCCGAGGTGGGCCTGACGCGGCAATACCCACGCTATGAGGATTTTGCCCATATCGTCGGCTATGTCGGTCCGGTCAGCGACTATGATCTCAGCCAGATCGAAGATCCAGAGCCCGTTCTGCGAATCCCCCGGTTTCAGATCGGCAAGGTCGGCCTTGAGGCGAAACAGGAAATCTCACTACGCGGCAAGGCCGGTGCCAAGCGTGTCGAAGTTAACGCAACCGGTCGTGTCATGCGCGAGTTGGACAGGCAAGAAGGTCAGCCCGGAGCCGACCTGCAATTGTCCGTCGATGCGGACCTGCAACAATACGCGCAGGCCCGTCTCGCCGGAGAAAGCGCTGCCGCCGTTGTCATCGATTGCGAAACCGGTGATCTGCGCGCGATGGCCTCGGCCCCCAGTTTCGACCCCAATCTGTTTGTTCGCGGAATCTCGGTCGCGGATTACCAATTCCTGACGCAGGACAAATATCGCCCGCTGGCCAATAAAACGGTGCAGGGCACCTACCCGCCGGGTTCAACGTTCAAGATGGTTACTGCATTGGCCGCGCTTGAAGCTGGTGTCATAGGTCCCGGCAACACCGTCTATTGCCCCGGCCATTTGAAAGTTGGCAGCCGCCGCTTCCATTGCTGGAAACGCGGAGGTCACGGCATGGTGGACCTCAACACAT
Source organism: Ruegeria sp. AB9 (assembly GCF_056542585.1). NCBI lineage: Bacteria > Pseudomonadati > Pseudomonadota > Alphaproteobacteria > Rhodobacterales > Roseobacteraceae > Ruegeria > Ruegeria sp. AB9. The sequence continues at coordinate 76,119 of NZ_JBQGAA010000004.1, forward strand.
CGCTGAAGCGCAGCTGCGATGTTTACTACTATGATGTGGCACTGAAGGTCGGGATCGATAGAATCTCGGAAATGGCCCGCGCCCTTGGATTGGGTATCAAGCACGACATACCCATGTCAGCTGTGCGCGCCGGGTTGGCACCAAACCAGGAATGGAAGCAACGGGTGCACGGCCAAGAATGGCTTATTGGCGATACAGCCAATGCATCCATCGGGCAGGGCTTCATGTTGGCCTCGCCCATGCAATTGGCCGTGATGACCGCGCGGATCGCTACTGGACGTGCTGTCTCGCCTCGTTTGGTGAGAACTGTCAACGGGATTGAACAGCCCAGCGGCGCGGGTGAACCACTCGAAATTAACCCCAACAGTCTCAAACACATCCGAGAGGCGATGTGGTCGGTATCAAACGATCGACGCGGTACGGCCTATCGCAGCCGTATCATCGCTGATGAGTTCCGCATGGCAGGCAAAACCGGCACCAGTCAGGTTCGCAATATCACCAAGGCGGAAAGGGCAGCAGGGGTAATACGGAACGAAGACTTGCCATGGGAACGCCGCGACCACGCGCTGTTTGTCAGCTTTGCCCCATACGACAAACCCAAATACGCGATTGCGGTCGTTGTTGAACATGGCGGCGGTGGATCCAAAGCAGCGGCACCGGTGGCTCGCGATATCATGCTTCAGGCGCTCTACAACGGCACCCCTCCACTCGAGGCGTACCCCGTTGCCGACCGCGAACGTATCAAGGAACAACAAAAACGGCTCGAGGGCGATCGACGCCCCAAAGCGCGTCCGGACGAAAAGGACCGCGCATGAGCTATCTTGAATACGCGGTTAAATCCACACCGTCAGGATTTCGCAAATTTCTGTTCATGAACTGGCCATTGACACTGCTGCTGATCAGCACAGCCAGCGCAGGCTTCCTGATGCTGTATTCTGTCGCGGGCGGGTCGTGGACGCCCTGGGCAGAGCCGCAGATGGAACGTTTTGGGCTTGGTCTGACAGCGATGTTCATCATTGCACTGGTTCCAATCTGGTTCTGGCGCAACATGTCCGTGCTGGCCTATCTTGGTTCTGTGGCTTTGCTGGTGTTTGTGGAATTGTTCGGCACTATCGGCATGGGTGCACAGCGCTGGATCGACCTAGGTTTCATGCGTCTGCAACCCTCAGAGGTGATGAAGGTTGCACTGGTCATGGTTCTGGCGGCCTATTACGACTGGCTTCCATCACACAAGACTTCCCGCCCGCTTTGGGTCTTTATCCCGGTGATCCTGATTATCCTGCCCACGCTTCTGGTTCTAAAGCAACCGGATCTTGGCACGTCGATCCTGCTGTTGGCTGCCGGTGGCGGGTTGATGTTTCTCGCGGGTGTCCACTGGGCCTATTTTGCCGCCGTCATTGCCGCGGTCGTGGGCCTGATCGCGGCCGTGTTCAACAGTCGCGGGACTGAGTGGCAATTGCTCAAGGATTATCAGTTCCGCCGGATCGACACGTTTCTGGATCCCTCTACCGATCCTCTGGGCGCCGGGTATCACATCACCCAGTCCAAAATTGCGTTGGGATCCGGAGGATGGAACGGGCGTGGGTTCATGCAGGGCACGCAATCCCGACTGAACTTTTTACCCGAGAAACACACCGATTTCATCTTCACGACTCTCGCGGAAGAATTCGGGTTTGTCGGCGGTATCACGCTCCTGGTTCTCTACGCTCTGATCCTTGTGTTTTGCATGGTGACTGCGCTGGCCACCAAGGACCGGTTCTCGTCGCTGGTCACTCTGGGCATCGCTCTGAACTTCTTCCTGTTTTTTGCCGTCAACATGTCGATGGTGATGGGCATGGCGCCAGTCGTGGGCGTGCCATTGCCAATGGTCAGCTATGGCGGTTCGGCCATGTTGGTTCTGATGGCGGCCTTTGGCATCGTCCAAAGTGCCCATATCCACCGTCCCCGTTAATAGGAAAGGCCTTCGATGCCCGTAAACGTCCTGTTTTCCGCGCGCCCTGCCCTTTGGCCCGTGTATCAACCGTTGCTCACGCAATATCTTGATGAGGCTGGCGTGGACGTCCAGATTGGAACCGAGTTTGAACCGGATCAGGTCGACTACGTCGTCTACGCCCCGAACGGCGGAGTGAACGATTTCTCGCCTTTCACGCGTCTGAAAGCGGTACTGAGCCTCTGGGCCGGGGTCGAAAAAATAGCGGATAATGATACCCTAACCGCCCCATTGGCACGGATGGTGGATCATGGGCTGACACAAGGCATGACTGAATGGGTGGTGGGCCACGTTCTGCGCTACCATCTGGGGATGGACCGGCACATCACCGTGCAGGACAGCACGTGGGCCCCGGACGCGCCGCCACTGGCGCAAGAGCGCAACGTCTGCATTCTGGGCCTTGGCGCATTGGGTGAGGCTGCGGCCCGCGCCCTAGCTACGCTGAATTTTCAGGTCACAGGCTGGAGCCGCACCGCCAAAGAAATCCCTGGCGTGACCTGCTTACATGGTCCCGAGGGGTTGCGAGAAGCGCTTTCTCAGGCTGAAATTCTGGTTCTGTTGCTGCCCGACACCCCTGCGACTGAAAACGCCCTGAATGCCGAAACGCTGGCCTTGCTGCCCAAGGGGGCTCGTATCATCAACCCGGGTCGCGGCCCGCTGATCGATGACGATGCGCTGTTGGATGCCCTGAACTCGGGCCAGATCGATCACGCAACACTGGATGTGTTCCGTATCGAGCCCTTGCCCACCGATCACCCCTATTGGGCACATCCGAGTGTCACTGTGACGCCTCATATCGCTTCAGAGACCCGCCCGGTAACCGCCGCGCAGGTCATTTGCGAAAACATCCGGCGGGGTGAGGCCGGTGAGCCCTTTGTGCACCTCGTAGATCGCACTTTGGGCTACTGAATTCAGGCGGCGATCAGGCCACGGCCTTTCAGCAAGGCCTCAACACCAGGCAATCGTCCCCGAAACGCCAGATACAAGTCCTCCGCCTCGCGTGAACCCCCAGTGGACAGGATGTTGTCTTCCAACGCTTTGGCGCGTTCGGGATCAAAGGCACCGCCCGCCTCTTCAAAGGCGGCAAAAGCGTCGGCATCCATCACCTCGGACCACATATAGCTGTAGTAGCCCGAGCTATAGCCATCACCTGCAAAGACATGGGCAAAGTGAGGCGTGGCATGGCGCATTCCAATGGCATTTGGCATCCCCAAATTGGCCAGAACCTCTGACTGTTTTGCCATTGGATCTGCTGGGGCTTCGCCATCATGGAAGGCCAGATCAACAAGGGCCGAGGCGACATATTCCACCGTTTGGAACCCCTGATCGAAATTTGCCGCTTTCAACACCTTCTCCAGCATCTCCTGCGGCATCGGTTCGCCCGTTTCGGCATGAGTCGCAAACTCGGCCAAAACCTCGGGCACTTCCAGCCAATGTTCATAAAGCTGGCTGGGCAGTTCGACGAAATCGCGCGCCACCGAAGTGCCCGAGATGCTTTCATAGGTCACGTTGGACAGCATCTGGTGCAGGGCGTGGCCGAACTCATGGAACAAGGTTCGCGCATCATCATAAGACAGCAGCGCGGGATCACCCTTGGCAAAGTTACAGACATTGATGACAACCGGCGCCTGTTCCTGCGGGAACTTCGCTTGGGCCCGCATCGCGCTGCACCACGCGCCAGATCGCTTGGATCCCCGTGCAAAGTAGTCGCCGATGAATACAGCAATGTGCTGTCCGTCGCGTGTGACTTCCCAGGCTCGGCAGTCTTGGTGATAAAGCGGCACGTCCAACGGTTTGAACTCCAACCCGAACAGCCGGTTGGCACAAGCAAATGAAGCCTCGATCATACGATCCAGCTGTAGGTAGGGTTTCAACGCCGCCTCATCCAGATCGTGTTCAACCTTGCGCCGCCTTTCAGCGTAGTAACGCCAATCCCAGGCTTCCAGCGGTCCGTTGATGCCGTCGTCCTGCATCATTTGCGTCAGGACATCCGCATCAGTATCGGCACGGGATTTAGCCGGTTCCCACACCTGCATCAACAGCTCACGCACGCGATCCGGCGTGCGGGCCATTTCGGTTTCCAGCTTATAGTTTGCGAAATTGTCATAGCCCAGCAGATTGGCGCGTTCCTCGCGCAGCGCCAAAATCTCGGCCGCGATGTCGCGGTTATCGGATTCTCCACCATTGGCGCCACGCGCAACCCAGGCGCGATAGGCTTTTTCACGCATGTCCCGACGGGGCGAAAACTGCAGGAATGGCACAATCAGTGACCGTGACAAGGTAACCACTGGCCCTTCGGCTTCCTTCTCTTGCCCCGCAGCGCGGGTTGCGTCCACGACGAAATCCGGCAGGCCCTGCAAATCCTCTTCGGTCAGGTCCATGAACCAATCCCGCTCATCCGCCAGCAGATTTTGGGTAAAGGACGTGCCCAATGAGGCGAGGCGCGATTTGATCTCTTGCATGCGGGCGTCTTCGTCCCCTTCCAACGCCGCACCGGCACGCACAAAGCCCCGATGGGTCAACATCAGCACACGGGCCTGTTCTTCGGTCAGGTTCAGATCATCGCGACGCGCCCAAAGGTCGGCAACGCGTTTGAACAGCACTTTGTTAGACGAAATACCCGAAAAATGCGCCGATAGCTTGGGGGAAAATTCGCGCTGTAGCTCTTCGCGTTTGGGATTGCTGTCTGCGCCTGCAACGGTGAAGAAGACCGACAGAACCTTGTCCAGCTGCTCGCCCGCAGCCTCCAAAGCCTCAATAGTATTGGCAAAAGTCGGCGCCTCTGCGTTCTCCGCAATCGCGTCGATCTGGGCGTTATGAGCCTTCATCGCCCTATCCAAGGCGGGTGAGAAATCGTCATCGGAAATATCGGCGAAAGGGGCAATTTGAAAAGGGGTGGTCCAGTTGGACAGGATCGGGTTGGTCATGCAGATCTCCTTTGACCCTATAGCTAAGCCGCCATGGCCGGATGTTCCAGAACCCCCAACCCACGTAAAGAAAGGTTAATCCTCTGCGGCACCGCAGACGGGGCAATCAACGCGGCGGGTCAGAGTGATCTTGCGGCTTTCCCCATACAGCGCGTCATAGATCAGCATCTCGCCACGCAACGCCATGCCAGCACCTGTGATCACCTTGATCGCCTCAACAGCCATCATTGATCCGACAACCCCCGGCAGCGGGCCGATCACTCCGGCCTCGGAACAGGACGGGGCCAGACCGGGGGCCGGAGCCTCGGGGAAAATGCACTGATAGCAGGGGCTGCCATTGGCCGGGTCAAACACACTCAGCTGCCCTTCCCACTGCGATAACGCCCCCGAGATCAGCGGCTTGCCCAGCGCGACAGCCGTTCGGTTGGCAAGGTAACGGGTCTCAAAATTGTCGGTTCCGTCAAGGATCAGATCGAAATCGGCAAACAGATCGGTCGCAATTTCATCGCTCAACCGGCGATGATAGGGCAGAACCACCACGTTCGGGTTTTGCGCCTCCATCGCCCGCTGGGCCGAGAAGACCTTGGGCATCTCGATATCCGCATCACGATGAATGACCTGTCGCTGCAGGTTGGCATTCTCGACGACGTCATCATCGATGATACCGATTGTGCCAACGCCCGCGGCTGCCAGATATTGCAACGCCGGCGCGCCCAGTCCACCTGCGCCAATCACCAGAACGCGGGCCTTCTTCAGCTTTTTCTGACCAGGTCCACCCAGTTCACGCAAAACGATATGGCGGGCATAGCGGTCCAGCTCGGTCTCGGTAAATCGGTCAGAGGGCATGGCAGGCTCCTGGTCTGAAGCTGATGCTGCGCGGTTGCGCAGGGCTTTCAACCCTCTGCCATACAACAAAACTGCGACGGCGAAACCCACAAGGATCAGCCACAGCGCCGCAGACCCACCGGTTGCCTCTCGAAGCGGGTGCCCATCCGGCAAGATCAGATGAGACAGAATGACCCCCGCCAGCAGCATGCTAACCGAAACCACGCGTGCTGTTTTTGACGTGCCTGCGATATAACCGACACCCCACAGTCCAGCGGCCAGAATGAAAACCAACAGCATCAGCCGCGCCCGGTCGAGCCGAAACCACCAGTCCCGCGACCCGTATTGCCCAATGCCTGGGTCAGTTCAAACGTGGCCTGCACGACCGGCGCGACCACCAGCTGCGCGATACGGTCGCCATGCGCAATCTCGAACCGGTCCTGACCTGCATTCATGACGATGACGCCTATGGGTCCGCGATAATCGCTGTCGATGGTACCCGGCGTATTGGGCAACGTGATCCCGTGTTTCAACGCGAGGCCCGAGCGCGGACGGACCTGAACCTCATACCCTTGCGGGATTTCGATACGCAGACCTGTCGGCACGAGTGCGCGTTGACCAGGCTCCAGAGATATCGACACGCCGTCGGGCAGGTTGGCGCGCACGTCCGCCCCAGCCGCCCCGGACGTTTCATAAGATGGAAGCGCTACGGCGGGGTCTGCTCCGTCTTCGCGGATCACTCGAATTGCAACCATGCCCTTGCCTTTCCTTCAGTCCGCCAACGTGTCTGCGATCTTTGCAGCCAACCGTCGCGCCACCTCATCCTTGCCCAGCCGGGGCCATTCCTCGGCTCCGTTGTCCGAGATCAGGATGACCGCATTCTCGGATCCGCCCATGATACCGGTCGTCGGACTGACATCATTGGCGACGATCCAGTCGCAGCCTTTGCGAAGGCGCTTGGCGGTTGCGTGTTCAATCACATTGTCTGTCTCAGCCGCGAAGCCAACAACCAACGACGGGCGATTTGCTTCCATCCGGGATACACGTTTCAAAATGTCCGGGTTTTCGGCGAATTCCAGTACAGGCAGGCCGTCACGACTCTTCTTCAGCTTCTTATCTGACGCGCTGGCAACGCGCCAATCCGCGACAGCCGCCGCAAACACGCCCGCATCAACTGGCAGAGCGGCATCAACCGCGTCAGACATCTGTTGTGCTGTTTCGACGGGCACGGTTTGTACACCTGCGGGGGGCGGCACTTCGGCGGGACCAGTCACAAAAATCACCTCGGCCCCCAAATCCGCCAGCGCCCGCGCCAAGGCAGAGCCCTGTGCCCCGGACGACCGGTTCGCGATATACCGCACCGGATCAATCGGTTCGTGCGTCGGGCCAGACGTCACCAGCACGCGCTTGCCCGCCAAAGGGCCTGTAGACAATTGAGCCTCAACTGCTGCGACAATCTCCAGCGGTTCGGACATGCGCCCAGGACCGTATTCGCCGCAAGCCATGTCGCCTTCGTTCGGGCCGACAAATCGCACACCGTCTGCCTGAAGCTGCTTCAGGTTTCGTTGCGTTGCCGGGTGATCCCACATCCGCACATTCATCGCGGGCGCACACAATACAGGCGTGTCCGTGGCCATCAGAAGAGTCGATGCCAGATCGTTGGCCAGCCCACCGGCCATCTTGCCCATCAGGTCCGCCGTTGCAGGGGCCACGACGATCAGATCCGCGGAGCGTGACAGCTGGATATGCCCCATCTCGGCCTCATCGGTAAGGTCGAACAGATCGCGATAGACCTTTTCACCCGCCAGTGCAGACACAGACAGTGGCGTCACAAACTCTTCCGCCGCGCGCGTCAAAACTGGGGTCACGTCAGCGCCACGTTCACGTAGCCTGCGGATCAGGTCCAACGACTTATAGGCCGCGATCCCGCCACCGATGATCAGCAGAATGCGTTTGGATGACAGCATGTTCAGCCCTTCCTGTCCCGGTCGGCCCGACATTAGGCAAGGCCTGCAGGTAGTTCCAGCGATTAATTCTGAACCTGAAACGCCGCACAGGGGTCTTCACGCTCGACCATGGGGCTGTCGATTACGATATCGAAATCACCGTCGATCGCTCCATCCTCGGATTGCCCGATGGCTAACACTTTCCATCCAGGCTGAAGGCTCGAGAGAAAGGTCGGTATACCCCGGTCCTTTCGCGCATGACCGTTTCCAGTGATCACGGCAACCGGCCCCCCGGTTTCTTCCATCGCACGTACCACCGTGCGGGCCAGTACAGCATCGCGCAGGCGCTGGATCGCAACCATCTGGGGCAACATCTCAGCCGGAAGAGCATCGCAATGCGCCGCCAACTGGTCAGCCTCGCGCGCTGCCTGCTCTTTGGACTTCAGCGGTATATTCAGACCATAACGCGCCGCGTCTGCACCCAGTGCCGTGGCGGCACCACGTTCCATAGCGTTACGGGCGGCGGCACGCGGAACCATCGCCCCGTAGACCGGCGCGCTTGAGGCCGCAAACACCGGATAGTACATGCTGAGAGGAGGCCAACCGCTTTCCGCCCAATCCAGAATACGGTTCAACTGCTCAGGGTCTGCAACGGCTTTTTGCGCAAGCCGCTGCGCGCCCTCTTCGGTAACCATTTCCCAAACGACAGCCGAAGGCGAGATAACCTCAAGCGCTTTGGCCTGAACAAGATGGTGTCTGGGGTTGTCGTGGACCTCACCCAGGATCACAACATCGGCGTCCCGCATCTTGGACACAGCATCATCGGGAATAAGTTCATCAGCCAGCCCGGGCCGCACCAGCGCAACCGCAAGACCAAGAACACACACAAGAATCGCAAGTTGTTTCATGCGATGAAGTGTTGCACCTCACGCGACTGGGCTTCAAGGTTCTTGCGCATCTTCGCGAAGGCCGCGGCCTCTAGCTGGCGCACGCGTTCTTTGGACAAACCCAGCTCCATACCAAGGCTTTCCAGTGTGCGCGCGGGCTCTCTCAGCTTGCGTTCGCGCACAATGAAACGTTCGCGTTCATTCAGCGCATTCATCGCGGTCAACAGCCACTCGCGCAATTGCTCTGTATCGTGGCGGTGTTCAACTGCTTCAGCGGCCTGTTCACGATCGTCTTCCAAAGCGTCGATCCACTCTCGCCCTTCTTCATCGGTTGATTGAACGGCATTCAGGGAAAAATCAGAGCCGGACAGGCGCCCTTCCATCATCTCAACGTCGCGCAGGGGAACCCCAATTTCCGTAGCGATCATTTGATGCAGCTGATGGCGGTCCAGATCCTGACCTTCGGTGGCGGCTTCACGTTCCAGCCGGGCCTGAACACGCCGCATGTTGAAGAACAGGGACTTCTGAGCCGAAGTGGACCCTGTCCGAACCATCGACCAGTTCCGCATCACGTAGTCCTGAATGCTCGCCTTGATCCACCAAACGGCATAGGTCGAAAAGCGCACGCCGCGATCCGGGTCAAATTTGTCTGCGGCTTTCATAAGGCCCAAGCCGGCCTCCTGAATAAGATCGTTCATCGGCGCGCCATAGCGTTTGAACTTGGCCGCCATCGAAATCGCCAGCCGCATATAAGCGGTGATCAGACGGTGTAACGCTTTTTCATCACGCTCATCGCGCCAGGCATACGCCAGTTTCAGTTCGGTTTCCGCATCCAGCAGCTCGGCCTTCATTGCTTGCCGGGACATCGAAAAGTCCGTCGCATTGTCCAGTGCCATAAACCTCTCCCCTGATTGCAGGCGCTGGTCGGACTTGCTTTGCCGACCTATGACCTTTACGCAAAACAGCACCAATCGGATCAACTATAGGTAAGAATTGTGTCGCCGGATTTAACCTTGGTTCTGGGTGGGGCCGCGTCAGGCAAGTCGGCATTCGCCGAAGAACTGGTTGTTTCTGCGGGGAAAAGCCGAGTTTACCTTGCGACATCACAAGTGTTTGATGACGAGATGCGTCAGAAAATTGACCGACATCTCAAGCAACGTGGCGACGGTTGGCACACGGTCGAAGAACCCTTTGACTTGGGGCCGGTTCTGGCCAAGTTAACGCCCGATCAGGTTTGTCTGATTGACTGCGCCACCATGTGGCTGAGCAACCACCTGCTGACTGATACCGATATGGGGTCGGCACAAACTGCCCTGCTTGAAGCACTGCGCACATGCCCGGCCCGGATCGTGATGGTCTCGAACGAGGTTGGTCACGGTATTGTCCCGGACAACGCCCTGGCCCGCCGGTTTCGCGAGGCGCAGGGTCGGTTGAACATTGCCCTTGCGGCACAGGCAAATTTGGTAGTGCAGGTCACCGCAGGGTTGCCTCTGGTTCTGAAAGGGCAATTACCGTGACGCGACTGCACCTTGTACGACACGGGCCGACACATGCAAAAACCATGGTCGGCTGGTCCGATCTGCCCGCCGACCTGAGCGATACAGCGGCCCTGAAACGCCTGAACGACCATTTACCGCCTGATGCGATTGTGATCTCGTCCGACCTGTCGCGCGCAATTGATACTGCCACCGCCATACAAGGCCAACGCCAACGCTTGCCTCATCACCCGGACCTTCGGGAAATCCACTTTGGCCGGTGGGAGCTGCGCGGTTTTGCCGAAATCGAAGCCGAAGACCCGGATCTGGCTTTTGCGTATTGGGACAACCCCGGCGATGTCCGCCCGCCGCAGGGTGAAAGCTGGAACGACGTCCGCAATAGGGTCGATTCCGTTATTGACGCTCTTGTCGCCACGCATACTGACCGCGATTTGGTGATCGTTGCACATTTCGGTGTAATCCTCACTCAGGTGCAACGCGCACTTGATCTGGATGGGCAACAGACTTTTTCGCATCAGATCGACAACCTGTCGGTGACAGATGTCACGGTCGGCGCAGACGCCTGGTCGGTCGGCTCGATCAATCACCTTCCGTGAACAGGTCTTGCACAAATCACTGTTTTACCGGGTTGCGAACCTGAGGCATCGTCTGCGTATGACTTATGATTTGTATATCGGCGACCGCCTCTTCTCCAGTTGGTCTATGCGCGGCTGGTTGATGCTTGAGAAATTCAACCTGCCCTACCGCAGCCACATGATCGGCCTGTATTCGGGCACTATGAGACAGGACATGGAGTCCCTGGCCCCAGCCCGCCTGGTTCCCGCCCTGCGCCTGCCGGAAGGGACGGTCGTCGGTGAAAGTCTGGCCATGGCCGAAACACTGGCCGAGCGCCACCCAGATGCTGGGATGTGGCCGTCAGATCCCGCAGCCCGGGCGACCGCCCGCTGGCTCTGCGCCGAGATGGTGGCCGGGTTTAGTGCCTTGCGAGGTGAATGCCCAATGCAATTGCTGCACATGTGGCGGGATTTCACACCGTCAGATGAAACTTTGGCAGATCTCGCTCGGATCGAAACGCTCTGGGCCCACGCGCGCGAAATATCAGGTGCAGAACAAGGCCCATTGTTTGGCGCTTACTCACTGGCGGACGTTTTCTACACACCTGTGGCGGCACGGATCATCGGGTATGGGCTGCCAGTGTCAGGGGCGAGCCGGGCCTATTGTCTGAACTTGCTGTCAGATCCCACCGTAAGACAATGGCGCGCAATGGGCCTGACCGTTCAATACGACCCCTTCCCCTATTCCCAAGACTTGCCGTCCGAGCCATGGCCGATCGGAGGGGTGTCCAGCGCCAAACCGGTGCCCGGCCCATCAATCAACAACGCATGTCCTTATTCCGGCAAACCAGTTGCGGATTTTCTGGAACTGGACGGCAAATGCTGGGGGTTCTGCAACCCGTTCTGCCGCGACAAAACCGTCGCCGACCCCGACGCATGGCCCAAATTCGCTGTATTGCGCGCGGCCGTTAACGACTCTTAAACCACAACCATGTCAGCAACGTCCTGTTAACCAAGAACAGGACTGCCATGGTCGCCCGCGCCCACACTGTTGCCTTTCAAGGGGTCGATGCCCGCCCGGTCGAAGTGCAATGTGCTGTCTCTCCCGGCCTTCCGGCGTTTTCAATCGTGGGCCTGCCTGACAAAGCCGTATCCGAAGCGCGGGACCGTATCCGAAGCGCGTTGAGCGCCATGGCTATCGCGCTACCTTCGAAACGAATTACCATCAACCTGTCCCCCGCCGACTTGCCCAAGGAGGGCAGCCATTTCGACCTGCCCATCGCGGTCGCACTGTTATCCGCGCTTGAAATCATCCCAGCCGACGCCGCCGAAGGAACAGTTGCACTGGGAGAGTTATCGCTCGATGGCTCTCTGGTGCCCGTTGTCGGCGCCCTGCCCGCCGCCATGACGGCTGCATCTGACGATCGCATGTTGCTTTGCCCCAAAGCCTCGAGCGCCGAAGCGGCGTGGGTCGATGCCACGCAAGTGATCGGCGCGGGTTCTCTGGGCGATGTCGTCCGCCATTTTTCAGGCCAGTCACCTTTACCGGCAGCACAACCCGGAGAGGTAAACCTGACGCCCAGCACGCGGGATCTGCGCGATGTAAAAGGGCAGGAACGCGCCAAACGCGCTTTGGAAATCGCTGCAGCCGGGCGTCACCATCTGATCATGATCGGCACACCGGGTTCGGGCAAATCCATGTTGGCGGCGCGACTTCCGGGCATCTTGCCCCCGCTGACGGCAGTCGAAGCTTTGGAAACTTCGATGATCCAGTCTTTGTGCGGGTTGCTGGACGAAGGGGGTATCAACCGCACCCGGCCTTTTCGTGAACCGCACCACACGGCCTCTATGGCAGCTATCGTCGGTGGCGGCAAAGGAGCTAAACCGGGTGAAATCTCATTGGCCCATAACGGTGTGCTGTTCATGGATGAGTTTCCTGAGTTTCCGCGTACCGTTTTGGAAACCTTGCGCCAACCAATTGAAACCGGAGAAGTCATGGTGGCGCGCGCCAACGCTCATGTAAAATATCCCTGCCGCTTTATGCTGGTGGCTGCTGCAAACCCCTGTAAGTGCGGCTACCTGACCGATCCGTCCCGCGCCTGCTCGCGCGCACCCGGCTGTGGCGAGGATTACCTGAACCGCATCTCAGGCCCTTTAATGGACAGATTCGACCTGCGGATCGAAGTGCCACCCGTGGGGTTCACTGACCTTGATCTCCCCCCATCCGGCGACTGTTCGGCAACAGTTGCCGCACGCGTAGAAAACGCCCGCACCGTTCAAGCGAACCGGTTTCGAGACACCCCGCACCTGCGTCAAAATGCAGATGCAGAAGGCAAGGTTCTGGAAGAGATCGCCTCACCCGACGCCGAGGGGAAAGAGGTACTGCTGAAAGCGGCAGATCGGTTCGGCCTGTCGGCCCGCGCTTTTCACCGTATTCTGAGGGTGGCGCGCACCATCGCCGATCTGGATGGCGCAGCCGACATTCGCAGGCCACATGTTGCCGAGGCGCTGAGCTTTCGCATCAGCGCCCGGGTCATGGCTTAAACTTTGGCTTCAATCGCCTGCCAAATTTTCTCGGCAATGTTGACACCGTCGAACCGTTCAAGCTCCTGAATGCCGGTGGGCGAGGTTACGTTGATCTCGGTCAGGTAATTGCCAATAACGTCGATCCCGACAAAAATCTGACCTTTTTCTTTCAGCAGAGGGCCTATAGCAGCACAGATCTCAAGATCACGGTCAGATAACCCTGTCTTTTCCGGACGTCCACCCACATGCATATTCGACCTCGTTTCACCTGCGGCCGGAATCCGGTTGATTGCGCCAACCGGGTCACCATTCACCAGAATCACCCGTTTGTCGCCATTGCTGACATCCGGCAGGAATTTCTGCACGATCAGCGGCTCACGCGAGAACCCTGTGAACAACTCATGCAGAGAGGTCAGGTTGCGGTCACTGGCATCCAGCCGGAACACGCCTGCGCCGCCATTGCCATAAAGTGGCTTTAGGATGATATCGCCGTGTTTTTCCTTGAACGATTTGATTGTCTGCAGATCTCGGGCAATCGTCGTCGGCGGGGTCAGGTCGGGGAAGTCCAGCACCAACAGTTTTTCCGGATAGTTGCGCACCCAGAACGGGTCGTTGATCACCAGCGCCTGCCCCTTGAGACGATCCAACAAGTGCGTCGACGTGATGTAGTGCATGTCGAACGGAGGGTCCTGCCGCAACCAGACCACATCGAAATCAGCCAGATCAACTTCGCGCTCCGGGCCCAAAACGGCCGGATCGCCTGCAACCCGCTGGACGGTCATGTCATGGCCACGTGCGGTGATGCGGCCCTCCTGATAGGCCAGTTGATCCGGCCCGTAGAAAAACAGCGAATGCCCGCGTACCTGCGCCTCTTCCGCCAGACGGAATGAGCTGTCGGCGTTGATGTCCACGGCCCCGATTGGGTCCATTTGAAAGGCGATTTTCATGGCGTGTCCCTCAGTTTCACGCCAGATACATGGCCCAGCAGGCCTGAGGGTTCAATGGGGCTTAGGCGTGACCGAAGGCGTTTTCGATGATTTGCACCGCGCCAGAACCATCCACAAGCGCCGCGTCAAAGCGGACATTGGTCAGTTGTCCGTTTGGTTCGTTTTCCAGGAATTGCGCGGCTGAGGCATAGATTCGGTCAATTTGTCTTTGGCTGATCCGGGCAGCGGCGCTTTCGAAACTGGCGCTTTTCTTGACTTCGATGAACACAAGCCCACTGTCGCTTCGCGCGATCAGATCGATTTCCCCGGCCGCGCCACGCCAGCGCCTATGCGCGATGGAATAACCCCGCCGTTCGTAATCTGTTGCAACCCGAATCTCAGCCGCTTGCCCTGCGTGATATGAGACCGTTCCCTGAGTAGCCCGACGACCCATGTCATCCCTTTCCCAGTTTCAGAGCTTTCTGGTAAATCGGACGCCGCGGCAGATCATACATTTCTGACACAAGATCCGCTGCATCCCTGACCGAGTGGGTTTCCAAAGCTCGCTTCAAAGCCTCTTCTACGTCGGATTCGTTAACGCTTTGCGAATGACTGCGGTCCACCAGCAGAACCACTTCGCCCTTCACCGGGTTTTCCTGAATTTCTGCCGCCAGATCGGCCAGGCTTCCACGACGAATTTCTTCGAACTTTTTCGTCAGTTCACGACACAAAGCCGCCTGACGATCTGCCCCCAGGCATTCGGCAAGATCTGCAAGGCTGGCCGACACGCGTTTCGGGGATTCATAGAACACCAAGGTGCCTGGTATGTTTTTCAACGCCTCAATCCGGGTCCGGCGTGCGCCTGATGCATTGGGCAAGAAACCTGCGAAAAAGAATGAATCTGTTGGCAGGCCCGCCAAGGTCAGCGCCGTTATGGCGGCGGATGCGCCGGGGGCGCAGGTAACCGTATGCCCGGCCTCAGCCGCCTGCTTTCCCAGATCATAGCCCGGATCGGCAATTAGCGGCATACCGGCCTCCGACGCGTAGGCAACAGATTGCCCCTGCGCCAGCGCATCCATAAGCTTGCCGCGTGCACCCGCTCCACTGTGGTCATGGTAAGCTTGGATCCGGCGGCCCTCCAGCGGGATGCCATGAATCTCCATCAACCGGCGCAGGCTACGGGTATCTTCGGCCGCAATCACATCTGCCGAGGCCAGAACATCCAGCGCCCTGAGCGTAATATCGCGCGCGGTTCCGATCGGAGTGGCAACAAAATACAGGCCCGCAGCCAATCTGATCTTTTGGAAATTCAAAGCTGGACCCTCACAGCGTGACGTTTATTATCGCGGCTCGACAGAACAGAAGCATTCACAGCCGCCGGACCAGGGAGTTTTCATTTAGATGTTTACCGTTTGCAAGCCCGTAAGCAAGCTGGCGAAAGCCGCCGCTGCCCTGACAACCGCGGCGTTTCTGGCCGCCTGTGAGCCGGGTGGCCTTGGGGGCGGACCCTCGATCGACACGTCGAATCCTGTCCCAGTCGCATTGCTGGTTCCTCGCTCGGGCGACGCCGCGCTGGCGCAGAGCCTTGAGAATGCAGCCCGTCTGGCGATGTCCGACCTGCCCAACGTTAAAATCGACCTGCGTGTGTACGATACGGCGGGGAATCCGAGCACGGCAACAGCCGTAGCACAGCAGGCTGTCGCGGAAGGGGCTAAAATCATTGTCGGCCCCGTATACGCGCAGGCGGCAAATGCTGCTGGGTTGGCGGTACTGAACAAGAACGTCAATGTTCTTTCTTTCTCGAACAACACCAGCATTGCGGGCGGCAACGTCTTTGTGCTGGGACCGACCTTTGACAACACAGCCAACCGGCTGGTCAATTATGCGGGCCGGCAAGGCAAGACAAACACAGTTATCGTGCACAGCAATGACTCTGCGGGGCAACTGGGTCAATCTGCCATCGCCAATGCGCTGGCAAACAGCCGAGTCAACAATGCGGGAACGGTTGGATACGAGCGGTCGCAACAGGGTGTCATAAACTCGGTTCCTACCATCAAAGCCACCGTTGATTCGACCGGGGCGGATTCAATTTTCATGACGGCAACAACGGCGGGTGCTTTGCCGCTGTTCTCGCAATTGCTGCCTGAAGCTGGCGTTTCTCCGACGACGACACAGTTCATAGGTCTGACGCGTTGGGATATCCCACCGCAAACGCTGGAATTGCCGGGTGTGCAGGGGGGATGGTTCGCCCTACCCGACCCGTCCAAGGCACAAGCCTATCGTCAACGGTATAACGCGACTTATGGTGAAGCGCCTCACCCGATCAGTGGTCTGGCCTATGACGGCATAGCGGCTATCGGCGCTTTGGTCAGTCAAGGCAAGTCTGATGCCCTGACAGGTGCTGCCCTGACTCAGAGTGCCGGTTTCCAGGGCGTTGGAGGCATCTTCCGCCTGCGTCCGGACGGCACCAACGAACGCGGCCTGGCCGTAGCGACGATTCAGAATAAACAGGTGGTTGTGATTGACCCTGCCCCACAAAGCTTCTCTGGTGCCGGTTTCTGAGCGATCGGGCATGCCTATGGCGCCTGAAGGCGCTCTGATTTGCCCTGCCGAAAGCATCTTTGACAGCGTCAGCGTCAATGATGCGCTGGCTGAGGCCTTCGAGACGTGCTCTGACAATGGTAAAATGCGCTCTGAAACGGTGCGCATTCTACGCGACGCTCAAAAAACCGGCCGTAAAGCCATTGCCGATGCCTTCAGCGAGCGTCCCTTCGATGCGCGCGCGCTGACTCGTTCTTATACCTACCTGACGGATCAACTGGTCGGGACTGCAATGCTGGTCTCCAGCTCGCGCCTGCATCCGCTTGCAACGCCAACACAGGGTGAAAAGATCGCTGTTTTGGCCGTTGGCGGGTACGGGCGCGGAGAAATGGCACCGTCTTCTGACGTCGATCTGCTGTTTCTCACCCCGTACAAAATTACTGCCTGGGCCGAGAGCGTCATCGAATCGATGCTCTATATCCTGTGGGATCTGCGGTTGAAGGTCGGGCATGCATCACGCACGATCAAAGACTGCCTGCGGCTGGGTGCCGAGGATTTCACAATTCGCACGGCAATGCTGGAGCAGCGCTATCTTGCGGGCGACAAGGCGCTGGCCGGCGAACTTGAGCAACGGTTGAAAACGGACCTGTTCAAAGGAACCGAGCGCGAGTTCATCGAAGCCAAATTGAACGAACGTGACGAGCGGCACCTGAAACAAGGTGAACGCTATAAGGTTGAACCCAACGTCAAAGAGGGCAAGGGCGGTCTTCGCGACCTCCAATCGCTCTATTGGATCGCAAAATACGTCTACGGTGTTCAGGATGTCGCCGAGCTTGTGCCTTTGGGCCTGTTTACACCTGATGAGTTCAAAACATTCGTTCAGGCCGAAGAGTTCCTCTGGGCTGTTCGTTCGCATCTGCATCTGGTGACAGGCCGCGCCACCGAACAGCTGACTTTTGACATGCAGGTCGAGGTTGCGGCGCGCATGGGCTATGAGGATCGCGCTGGTCGCCGCGCGGTCGAGGTGTTCATGCAACGCTATTTCCGCGAAGCCACACGCGTGGGCGAACTGACGCGGATATTTCTGACAAAGCTTGAGGCGCTGCACATGAAGGGCGCGCCATTGCTGGAGCGCATTTTCCGCAGGCGCCGACGGGTGAAAGCAGGTTACAAAGTGGTTCACGGTCGTCTTGACGTTGGAGACCCGGACAAATTCCTGTCTGACAAAGTGAACCTTCTGCGCCTGTTCGAGGAAGGTTTGCGTACCGGAATGTTGATCCATCCGGATGCCATGCGTCTGGTGACCGCAAATCTGCATTTGATCGACGATGAAATGCGTAATGACAAAGAGGCGCGGCGTATCTTTCTGGATTTAATGCTGAAACATGGCAATCCGGAGCGGGCATTGCGGCGGATGAACGAACTGGGGGTACTGTCCGCGTTCCTGCCCGAGTTCGAGCACATCGTAGCGATGATGCAGTTCAATATGTACCACAGCTATACGGTGGACGAACATACCATCCAGTGCATCGTAAATCTGGCCCAGATCGAACGCGGAGAGTTGATTGAATCCTTGCCTCTCGCCTCTTCAATTCTGGACGGCGGGGTAAATCGCAAAGTTCTGTATGTCGCCCTGCTGCTGCATGATATCGCGAAAGGGCGACCCGAAGATCACTCGATCCTTGGGGCACAGATCGCGCGTAAAGTGGCGCCACGATTGGGCCTGAACAAAGCGGATTCAGAAACAGTCGAATGGCTGGTGCGCTACCACCTGCTCATGTCCGATATGGCACAAAAGCGGGACATTTCAGATCCCCGTACAGTGCGCGATTTTGCCAAAGCGGTTCAAACCGTCAAACGGCTGGATTTATTGACCGTTCTGACCGTCTGCGACATTCGCGGCGTGGGGCCGAACACCTGGAACAACTGGAAAGCCACGCTGTTGCGCGCTCTTCACGCGGAAACCAAGCGCGCGCTGGAAACCGGGATGGAGGACCTCAACCGCGCCAATCGCGGGGCCGAGGCAAAGAAGGCCCTGCGCGCCGAATTGGCGGCCTGGTCCAAGGCCGACCTCAAATCCGAGACGGGGCGCCACTATGACCCGTATTGGCAGGGTCTGAATCTGGCAACACATGTCGAGTTTGCGGACATGTTGCGTGCGCTGGAACAAAGCGGCGACCCCGGCGCGATGGAGATTCGCCTTGAACCGGATGAGGATCGTGACGCAACGCGAGCCTGTTTTGCTATGGGCGATCATCCCGGTATTTTTGCCCGTATTGCCGGCGCGCTGGCCTTGGTTGGCGCAAATGTGGTGGACGCTCGCAGCTATACTACAAAAGACGGTTACGTGACCGATGCGTTCTGGATTCAGGACGCCGAAGGGCACCCTTTTGAAGCCTCGCGCCTGCCACGTCTGACGCAGATGATCCACAAGACGCTGCGCGGAGAAGTGGTAGCCAAAGAAGCGCTGAAGTCACGCGACAAAATCAAGAAACGTGAACGTGCCTTCAACGTGCCGACGCATATCACTTTCGACAACGAAGGCTCTGAGATCTACACGATCATCGAAGTGGACACCCGTGACCGTCCCGGTCTGCTGTTCGATTTGACCCGGACCCTTGCCGCAGCGAATGTTTACATCGCCAATGCCGTGATCGCGACCTATGGCGAACAGGTGGTCGATACGTTTTATGTCAAGGACATGTTCGGCCTGAAGTACCATTCGGAAAGCAAACAGCGCGGGCTTGAGGCGAAACTGCGCAAAGCGATCACCGAAGGCGCCGAGCGTGCGGCCTCATGAAGCAAATCCGGTTGTTTTCGGGCCTGTTCACGGTCGGCTTCTGGACGCTCGCCAGTCGAATTCTGGGGTTCCTACGGGAAATTCTGTTGACCGCCTTCGTCGGTCCCGGGCCGGTGATGGACGCCTTTGTTGCGGCCTTTCGCCTGCCGAACATGTTCCGCCGCTTCTTCGCGGAAGGCGCTTTTAACGCGGCCTTTGTGCCGATGTTCTCAAAACGGCTGGAAGCGGACGAGAACCCGCAGGGGTTCGCGCAGGACGCGTTCAGCCTGCTGGCAGTGGCGGTTCTGGCGCTCGTCGGGCTGGCCATGGTGTTCATGCCCGGCCTTGTGTGGCTGACGGCCGAAGGGTTCTATGGCGATGAGCGGTTCGATCTGGCCGTGGATTATGGGTATGTCGTGTTCCCATATATCCTGTTCATGTCTCTGGCAGCGCTGTTTTCCGGTGTCCTGAACGCGACCGGCCGGTTCGCGGCAGCGGCGGCAGCACCAGTTCTGCTGAACATCTTTGCCTGCACCGCGCTGATCGCCGGGGCCATGTCCGGCGGTGAAGTGATACGATGGCTGATCTCGGTCATTCCGGCTGCCGGTGTCGCACAATTGGCCTTGGTTTGGGCGGCGACGGAGCGTGCTGGCATCCGCATCCGCCCCAGCCTGCCACGCCTGTCGCCCGAGATGCGCCGGATGGTCCGCATCGCGGTCCCGGCCGCTTTGGCTATGGGGGTTACACAGGTCAATCTGGTGGTTGGCCAATTGGTGGCCTCAAAAACGGAAAAAGCCGTGAGTTGGTTGTTTGCTGCAGATCGCCTGTACCAACTTCCGCTGGGCGTGGTCGGAATCGCCATAGGCATTGTTCTGCTGCCCGACCTGTCGCGCCGCCTGCGCGCGGACGACAAAGAAGGGGCTCGTAACGCCTTTTCCCGCGCCGGGGAATTCATGTTGCTGCTGACACTGCCGTCGACCGTGGCGTTCCTGATCATCCCGAACCCGCTGGTCTCAGTCCTGTTCGAGCGTGGTCAGTTCAGCGCCGAGGATACCGCCGCCACGGCGCTGGCGGTCGCGATCTATGGCATCGGCTTGCCTGCTTTCATGCTGCAAAAGCTACTGCAACCGCTGTATTTCGCCCGTGAGAATACACGTTCTCCGTTCCACTATGCCGTTGTGGCAATGGTCGTGAACGCGGTTTTGGCGTTTGGCCTTTTCCCGCTGGTCGGTTGGATTGCTCCAGCCATTGCTGCGTCAACGGCGGGCTGGGCGATGGTCGCTCTGCTGGCTCTTGGCGCGCGCAACATGGGGGAAGAAGCGCGGTTCGATGACCGTTTCAGGACACGCGCAGGCCGGATCGTGCTTGCTTCGGTCGGGATGGGGGTGGTGCTGTTTGCAGTGATCCACTTCTTCGGTTGGACACTGCAGATTCCAGGTTGGCGCTATCTGGCGCTTTTGATCCTCATCATGGTCGCCGCCGCCTCCTATTTCTGTCTGGGTCATGTCTTGGGCGCATTCAAACTGTCAGAGTTCAAACGCGCGTTGCGTCGTTCCTGATCAATCGCGACGTATACGCCCGACGATCCGGGCCCAGGCTCCCGGTGCCACCAGAAAGGACACGCCAAAGCCAGTGGTAAACCCACCCAAATCTGCTACCCATTCCCAGTTGCCGCCGAAGATCAGGCCAAACAGGAACTGAATACCCATCAGCACAGCGATCAGTTGAAACGCCCGCGCTTGATTTGCACCAACCAACGACAGTTTGCGCCACAGTAACCACGTAAAAGCGCCGATCAGCCCATAGACAGGTGGAAACCCACCGATAAGGGGATAGCGAGGGTCCAGCAAAACGGCATAGGCCAATGCGCCCCCGATCCCCGAGACGACGAAGATCAGCAGCATGGGAAAGCCGCCAAACACTTCACCGACCATCTTGCCCATGGCCAGAACGAAAACACAGACAAATATCGCCTGCGTGAAATTGGCCGAGACAAACGGATAGGTGACGAACCGGATCACATGCTCGAACGGCCAACGCCCGTTCAGCACCATCCAGTCGAAAATATCCGCAGAGAAGGCATAGTTTTGTATCGCATCCAGACGCCAGCCGACCGCTTCAGGCCCTCCGATCAGGCCGCGCAACCCCAGCGTGAAGGCCAGTTCAATACCAATGATGAACAGAACCAGCGCCACAACAACGGGTGGCAAAGGGTTCACGGCGGGTGTGTAATGCTCACTGCTCATTGGGCTGGCCTTTCGCGGCTGTTGACGTCCCTTTGCCTCATGGGTAAGCGACGGGGGCTGATTTTTCCAGACGGGAGTTCCCTTTGATGACCGAGACCCAGTTCACGCCGCGCGTGTTTTCCGGCATCCAGCCTTCGGGCGGGCTGACCCTGGGCAATTATCTGGGCGCGATGAAGCGCTTTGTGGATATGCAGGGTGCAGAGTTCGAAACCATCTATTGCATGGTCGATCTGCACGCGATCACTGTCTGGCAAGACCCCGCTGCACTGACACACAACACCCGTGAGCTATGCGCTGGCTTCATCGCGGCAGGCATCGATCCTGAACAGTCGATCTTGATCAATCAAAGTCAGGTGCCGGAACACGCGCAATTGGCCTGGATTTTTAACTGCGTCGCGCGGATGGGCTGGATGCAGCGGATGACTCAGTGGAAAGACAAGGCAGGAAAGAACCAGCAAAACGCATCGCTGGGCCTCTTTGCCTATCCAGCCCTGATGGCAGCTGATATTCTGATCTATCACGCAACCCATGTACCGGTCGGTGAAGACCAGAAACAGCATCTGGAGCTGACCCGCGATATCGCCATCAAGTTCAACAACGATTTTGGTGTCGATTTCTTTCCCGTTACCGAGCCGGTGATCGAAGGTGCGGCCACCCGCGTCATGAGCCTGCGGGACGGATCCAAGAAGATGTCGAAATCAGATCCTTCGGATATGAGCCGGATCAACCTGACCGACGATGCTGACGCGATTGCCAAGAAAATCCGCAAGGCTAAGACTGACCCTGATGCGCTGCCGTCGGATGTTGACGGTCTGGAGGATCGCCCCGAGGCGCGCAACCTCGTCAATATCTATGCGGCCTTGAATGATCAAAGTGTCGAACAGGTATTGGCAGAAGTCGGCGGCAAGCAGTTCGGTGACTTCAAACCGCTGCTGGCAGATCTGGCGGTGGCGAAACTGGCCCCGATCTCGTCCGAGATGTCACGTCTGATGTCTGATCAGGCCGAGATTGATCGTATTCTGGCCCGTGGGGCCGAACGCGCTCGCGAGATCGCAGCTCCGATCCTGCAAAAGACCTACGAAATCGTGGGCATGGTTGGATCAGCATCACGCTGATTGCACTGGACCTTCGCCTGACGCCCTCCTAGGGTTTGCCTGAATTAGAGGAGGGCGTCATGGCAACCGGCAAGAACATCCGGACCTATTTTCAAGACCAGTGGCATGAGGGGGACGCGCCCATCATGCGTGCGGCAGATCACGGTGCCTGGCTGGGGTCTTCGGTCTTTGATGGCGCGCGGTATTTCGACGGGGTAGCCCCTGATTTGCACGCGCACTGCGCACGGGTGAACCGGTCGGCCGAGGCGTTGATGCTGACGCCGACCATGGGAACCGAACAGATGGTTGAACTGGTGCACGAAGGGTTGCAGGCCTACAGCCCTGACACAGCCGTTTACATCCGCCCGATGTACTGGGGGATCGATGGTGACAGCACGGCAATTGTCCCGCAGGAAAACAGCACGGGTTTTGCAATCTGTCTGGAAGAAATCCCGATGGCTCCCGAAACGGCCTCGGTAACGCTTTCAACCACGCGCTTCCGCCGTCCTGTTCTGGAAAGCGCCGTGGTAAACGCCAAGGCCGGGTGTCTTTACCCTAACAACGCCCGCATGCTGCAAGAAGCGCGATCCAAGGGTTTTGCTAACGCTTTGGTCGCCGACGCGATGGGCCACGTGGCCGAAACGGCGACGGCCAATATTTTCATGGTCAAGGATGGCGAGGTTTTTACCCCAATCCCTAACGGCACGTTTTTGGCCGGCATCACACGGGCCCGACATATAAAAAACCTGCGAGAAGACGGTGTCACGATCCACGAAACGGTGTTGAGTTTTGACGATTTTCACCAGGCCGATGAGGTATTTATGTCAGGCAACATGAGCAAGGTGACACCGGTAACTGCCTTGGAGGACACGCAATTTCAGGTTGGCCCTATTGCCCGCCGAGCCCGTGAGCTTTATTGGGATTGGGCTGCAAGCGAACGCTAGCACAGCGCTTATGACGTGTCCGAGTTGCCAGCACGCGATCGCTCGGGCATGATCCCTTAAAATTGAAGAGGATACCCATGCGTAAGTTCCTAGTTGTTCTGGATGACAGCCGCGAATGCCTGAACGCAATGCGGTTTGCCGCGATGCGGGCTGCTCATACCGGTGGTGGCGTGACTGTCCTTTCTGTCATTCCGCCTGACGAATTCAACCACTGGATCGGTGTGGCCGAAACCATGCGTGAAGAAGCCCGCGAGCGCATTCACGCGCATTTCGAAGTGTTTGCCAAATGGATGCGCGACAAACAAAACGTGGAACCCGAACTGGCCATTCGCGAAGGTGATCCGGTGCCGCAGATCATCGAACATGTCCAGTCCGATCCCGAAATCGGCGTTCTTGTCCTAGGCGCGGGCACCGACAAGAAAGGTCCCGGCCCGTTGGTAACACAGCTGACAAAGAACTCAGGCAGCCTGCCAATCCCGATCACGATCGTTCCAGGTGATCTGAGCAAGGAAAAGCTGGAAGAGATTACCTGAGGATTGCCGATGGCGAAAACGATTCAGTTCTGGTTCGAATTCGCCTCGACCTATTCCTACCTCAGTGCAATGCGGATCGACGCAGCCGCGCGGGAAAAGGGTGTTTCCGTCGAATGGCAACCTTTTCTGCTGGGGCCGATTTTCGCGGATCAGGGGTGGCACAACTCACCGTTCAACATCTATCCAGCCAAGGGGCGGTACATGTGGCGCGACATGGAACGCCTGTGTCAAGCGCGCGGGCTGCCATTTGTACGGCCTGATCCGTTCCCTCAAAACTCGCTCAAAGCCGCGCGTCTGGCCTTAGCCCTTGACAACAACAAGGATCGTGCGGCGTTTGTTCGAGCCGTGTATTGCGCTGAATTCGGCGCCGGGCAAGATATCTCTGACGATAGCGTTCTAATCGCATGTCTCGAGACGGCAGGATTACCAACCAGTGTGATGAAGCGCGCACGGGACACGGATATCAAAGAGGCCTTGTTCGAACAAACAGCCCACGCCAAGTCACTCGATCTGTTTGGCGCACCGAGTTTTCTGGCCGGGGAGGAGCTTTTCTGGGGCGACGACCGTCTGGACGACGCAATAGACTACGCCTTGACAATTTAGAATCGTTCCAAATCTTGACTTCCCGTGCGCCTGCGCGCATATCAGACGCATATCAGACGGAGCGCCCTTATGTTCATCCAGACCGAATCCACCCCTAACCCGGCCACGTTGAAATTCCTGCCCGGCCAGACGGTGCTTGAGGCTGGAACAGCGGATTTCCCCACCGCGGGTGCGGGTGAAAAATCCCCTCTGGCCAAACGAATCTTTGCTGTTAACGGTGTGACTGGTGTGTTCTTTGGCAATGATTTTGTCACCGTAACCAAATCGGATGACGTCCAGTGGGACCACATCAAACCGGCCATTCTGGGCGCGGTGATGGAGCACTATCAATCCGGCCAGCCGGTCATGGGCGCAGATGCTGTTGCAGCCTCGGGCCATGCCGAGCACTCTGGTGAGGACGCGGAAATCGTCAACCAGATCAAAGATTTACTGGACAGCCGCGTGCGTCCTGCTGTCGCGCAGGATGGTGGCGACATCACATTCCACGGATTTGATCGCGGCGTGGTCTATCTGCACATGCAGGGTGCCTGCGCAGGTTGCCCGTCTTCGACGTTGACCCTGAAGATGGGTATCGAGAACCTTCTGCGCCACTATATTCCGGAAGTGACCGAGGTTCGCCCTGTTGCCGTCTGACCCGACGATTCTGGCATTTGATACATCGGCCGCGCATTGCGCGGCCGCTTTGTTGCGTGACGACAAGATTGTGACTTCCCGCGCCGAAGCCATGTCTCGCGGTCAGGCTGAACGCTTGATGCCGCTGCTGGAAGAAGTGCTGGCTGAAGCTGGATGTGTTTGGGCTGATCTGGACGCAATCGGCGTTGGAATCGGTCCAGGCAATTTTACCGGCATACGCATTTCAGTCTCTGCAGCGCGGGGATTAGCATTGGGTCTTGATGTCCCTGCGGTTGGGGTCTCAGGGTTTGATACCTTGAGTGAACTGGCGGAAGACGGTCAGGTACCGGCCATCCCTGCCCCGCGTGATCAGGTATACATACAAATGTCGGGAAATGATCCTTGTCTAATGCCTAAGGCTGAAGCCGAACTCGGCGAGCCGTTGTTTTTCTGCTCTGACCCTGCCTTGCAAACACAAGCCATTGCCCGGCTGGCCGCGCGGCACTGGCGCACTGTCAGCGCGCCTCCGGCACCTTTGTATGTCAGGCCCGCAGACGCGGCCCCGTCCCGCGATCAACCCCCGGTATTGTTGGACGAATGACACCGCACGAGATGGCATCTACCCATGCCGCTGCGTTTTCGCAGTCGCGCCCATGGACAGCAGATGAATTTGCCGCTCTTCTGGAAAACCGATTCACTCATGCCGTCGGAAATATCCAGTGCTTTGCGCTGTTTCAGGTGATTGCAGGTGAAGCTGAGCTGTTGACAATTGCGACTCACCCGTCGGTTCAACGACGGGGGTTTGCGCTTCGACTCATGCATAAATGGCATGATCAGGCGATCGTTTTGCAGGCAA
Organism: Ruegeria sp. AB9; assembly: GCF_056542585.1. Taxonomy (NCBI): domain Bacteria; kingdom Pseudomonadati; phylum Pseudomonadota; class Alphaproteobacteria; order Rhodobacterales; family Roseobacteraceae; genus Ruegeria; species Ruegeria sp. AB9. Next base: position 102,404 of record NZ_JBQGAA010000004.1, read on the forward strand.
CGCGTGCCTTTCTGGACGTTGCGGCCGATAACACCGCAGCCATCGCTTTGTACAGTCGATGCGGCTATCGGCAGTGCGGCCTGCGCAAAGGCTATTATTCGCGCGAAACGGGCTTAAAAGTTGACGCACTGGCAATGGAATGTTGCCTGCCCTAACGGCAATCCAGCATTTTTTAGACCATTTGGTCAGAAATCAGTTGACCATGATGGTTGCAAACCCCCTTAATACCCGCCATCACAACAGTTATGCTCGCTAAAAGTGGGTAAACGGGGCTAATCTGACCCTGTGCCAACAAAATAAATTGGGAGACTGAAATGACCCTGATGAAATCCTTGATGGGTGCTGCCGCCGCGGTCGCATTGTCAGCTGGAGCGGCTTTGGCCGATCCGGCGGTGATCTTTGACCTGGGCGGCAAGTTCGACAAGTCATTCAACGAGGCTGCCTATAACGGCGCACAGCGTTGGGCGAATGAAACCGGTGGCAAGTATCTGGAAATCGAAATTCAGGCAGAACCGCAGCGCGAACAGGCTCTGCGCCGTTTTGCGGAATCCGGTGCAAACCCGATCATCACCATGGGGTTCGGTATCGCTGACGCTTTGACCGCTGTCGCCAGTGATTACCCGGACACCAAATTCGTCGCTGTTGACGTGACTTGGCTGGACGCTCCAAACATCCGCCAGATTGGCTTCGCCGAGCATGAAGGGTCTTACCTAGTCGGCATGATGGCCGCCATGGCGTCAGAGTCTGGCACCGTTGGCTTTATCGGAGGCATGGACATTCCTTTGATTCGCCATTTTGGCTGCGGCTATGCCCAAGGCGCGAAGGCTGTGAATCCGGACATTAACGTTGTTGCAAACATGACTGGCACAACTCCTGCTGCCTGGAACGATCCCGTAAAGGGTTCGGAGCTTACGAAAGCACAGATCAGCCAGGGTGCTGACGTGATTTATGCCGCGGCCGGCGGAACCGGCGTTGGCGTTCTGCAGACTGCAGCTGACGAAGGCATCCTGTCGATCGGCGTGGACAGCAACCAGAATCACCTGCATCCAGGCAAAGTGCTGACTTCGATGCTGAAACGTGTGGACGTTGCCGTTTATGAAGCGATGAAAGCAGGCGACGGTGTAGAAACCGGCGTGTTCACCATGGGTCTGGCCGAAGATGGTGTCGGCGTTGCCATGGATGAAAACAACAAAGAACTTGTTTCGGTTCGCATGAGCGACGCTGTGGACGAAGCCCGCAAGGGTATCATCAACGGCGACATCAATGTTGTAAGCTACTACGAGAACGACAGCTGCCCGGCACTGCAGTTCTGATAATGCGCGGGGCGGGAGGAATCCTTTCGCCTCGCCACCCAATTTGCCATCCGAGCCATCAGCCGGATGGGTTTTTTCGGCAGTTGAGGGCAAGACATGACCGTCCCAGCCATTGAGCTCAAAGGGATTTCCAAAGCCTTTGGGCCGGTTCAGGCCAACAAAGACATCTCTATCAGCGTGGCCCCCGGTACGATCCATGGGATCATCGGTGAAAACGGTGCGGGCAAATCCACTCTGATGAGCATCCTCTTCGGCTTCTACAAAGCCGACAAAGGTGAGATTTGGATCAACGGCACCAAGACCGACATCCCCGACAGCCAGGCGGCCATAGCCTCGGGCATCGGGATGGTATTCCAGCATTTCAAACTGGTGGAAAACTTCACCGTTCTGGAAAACATCGTTCTGGGCGCCGAGGATGGCGGGCTGCTGGCCCCGTCTCTGGCCAAAGCCCGCAAAGAACTGAAAGAGCTTGAGGAAGAATACGAGCTGTTCGTCGATCCCGACAAGCGCATCGACGAGATCGGCGTGGGAGTGCAACAGCGGGTCGAGATCCTGAAGGCGCTGTACCGCAAGGCCGAGATTCTGATTCTGGACGAACCAACCGGCGTTCTGACCCCGGCTGAGGCCGATCAGCTGTTCCGCATTCTCGACCGTCTGAGGGCCGAGGGGAAAACGATCATCGTGATCACACACAAGCTGCGCGAGATCATGGAAAACACCGACACTGTCTCGGTCATGCGGCGCGGGCAAATGACGGCGACTGTCAAGACTTCTGAGACCAGTCCGGAGGAACTTGCCGAACTGATGGTCGGCCGCAAGGTTCTGCTGCAGGTCGACAAGGTACCTGCGAAACCCGGCAAACCCATCCTCGAGATCGAAAAGCTGAGTGTTTTTGATTCCGCTGGCGTTGAACGGGTCAAAGGCATCGACCTGACCGTACGCGCGGGTGAGATCGTCGGCATTGCTGGCGTGGCTGGTAATGGGCAATCCGAATTGCTGGAAGTTCTTGGCGGAATGCGTCCGGGTCAGGGGATGATCAAACTAAACGGTGAACCACTGGCACTGAGTGGCGTAGGATCAGATGGTCAGGCCCGCCGCGCGCAGCACATCGCCCATGTGCCCGAAGACCGGCAGCGTGAAGGTCTGATCATGGATTTCCACGCTTGGGAGAATGTAGCCTTCGGGTATCACCGCGACCCGGCCTATAAACGCGGTATCTTTATGGACAACGCAGCGTTGCGTGCCGATACCGAAGCCAAGATCGAGAAATTCGACGTCCGCCCACCCAATCCCTGGCTGGCAGCCAAAAGCTTCTCCGGTGGCAACCAGCAGAAAATCGTTGTTGCACGTGAAATCGAACGCAACCCCGACCTGCTGCTGGTCGGGCAACCCACGCGGGGTGTGGACATTGGCGCAATCGAATTCATTCACAAACAGATCGTTGCACTGCGCGATCAGGGCAAAGCAATCCTGCTGGTGTCTGTCGAACTGGAAGAAATCTTCTCGCTCTCGGACCGGATCGCGGTGATGTTTGACGGACATATCATGGGGGAACGCCTGCCCCATGAAACAGACGAAAAAGAACTGGGCCTGCTTATGGCCGGTGTTGCGGGAGAGGCCGCGTAACATGGAAAAAATGCCTAAATGGGCCGATGTCATTCTGATCCCGCTGATCAGTTTGATACTGGCCGCAATCCTTTCGGCGCTGGTTATCCTCGCCATCGGCGAGAACCCGGTCGAGGCCGTCCAACTGATGGTCACCGGTGCGTTGGGATCGACTTATGGCTGGGGCTATACGCTCTACTATGCAACGAACTTCATGTTCACAGGTCTTGCGGTAGCCGTTGCCTTCCACGCCCGTATGTTCAACATCGGGGGCGAAGGTCAGGCGATGCTGGGCGGGCTTGGCGTGGCCATGGTCTGCCTGTATGTCGACTGGCCGCATTGGAGCATTGCTTTGCTTGCAGCCTGTGCAGCGTCGATGCTGTTCGGTGCGCTTTGGGCTGCCATTCCGGCCTATCTGCAGGCAAAGCGCGGCAGCCACATCGTGATCACCACGATCATGTTCAACTTCATCGCCGCTGCTTTCCTGAACTACATGCTGGTCAACGTCATGCGCCCTCAGGGCTCGCAAGACCCGGCCACAGCGCGGTTCTCTGAAAGCGTGCATCTGCCCTCGTTCCAGGAGATGTTCTCGACCGCAGAGAACGTGGTATTCCGAGGCGCCCCGGCAAATATCACCTTCTTCATCGCGCTGCTGGCCTGTGTCGTTGTCTGGGCGCTGATCTGGCGCACGCGCCTGGGTTATGAGATCCGTGCCTACGGCCATTCCGAGACCGGCGCCGTTTATGCCGGTATTTCGCCAGTGCGTATCACCATTATTGCGATGCTGATCTCGGGCGGGCTGGCGGGTCTGATGGCCATCAACAACGTCATGGGTGAAGCTGAGCGACTGGTTCTGAACTCGACCGAGGGCGCGGGTTTCATTGGGATCGCCGTGGCCCTGATGGGGCGGTCACATCCGTTCGGTGTATTGCTGGCCGCGCTTTTGTTCGGGTTCCTGTACCAGGGTGGCGCCGAGCTGGCGTTGTGGGCTTCGATCCCGCGAGAGCTGATTGTGGTCATTCAGGCGCTGGTCATCCTGTTCACCGGTGCGTTGGATAACATGGTGCGAATGCCACTAGAAAAACTGTTCCTTGGTATGCGGAAGAGGGCTGAGTGATGGAATTCTTCGTTACCCTCATTCAGGTTCTGGATTCGACCATCCGCCTGTCTACACCGCTGCTTCTTGCCTGTCTGGCCGGACTTTTTTCGGAACGCGCCGGCATCTTCGACATTGGCCTTGAAGGCAAGATGCTGATGGCGGCATTCTTTTCCGCTGCCATCGCGGCGGTCACGGGGTCTGTTTGGCTGGGTCTGCTGGCCGGTATCGCGTCTTCACTATTGCTGTCGGGTCTGCATGGGCTCGCGTCTATAACGTTCCGGGGCAACCAGTTGATCTCAGGCGTGGCCATTAACTTTCTTGCTTCGGGTCTGACTGTTCTGGTCGCCCAAAGCTGGTTTCAGCAAGGTGGGCGAACACCGTCGCTTTTCGGCGGAGGACGTTTCGAACCCATCAACTTCCCGTTTTCCGAGTCCGTGAACGGCGTGCCGATTATTGGTCCCATCTATTCCGAGCTACTCTCGGGTCATTCAATCCTGGTGTATATCGCGTTTCTGATGGTTCCGGCGACCTGGTGGATTCTGTATCGCACCCGGTTTGGTCTGCGCTTGCGAGCCGTGGGTGAGAATCCCGCGGCAGTGGACACGGCAGGTGTGTCGGTGGTCGGTCTTCGCTTCGCGGCTGTTGCCATCTGTGGCGTGCTGTGCGGTATTGCAGGCGCTTATTTGGCCACAGCCTTGCAGGCGGGGTTTGTCAAAGAAATGACTGCCGGTCGTGGCTTTATCGCACTGGCTGCACTGATTTTTGCCAAGTGGCGCCCGTGGCATGCCATGTGGGCCTGCTTACTGTTTGGTTTGCTGCAGGCTGTCGCACTGCGGTTCCAGAATATCGATCTGGGTGGCGTTGTGATTCCGGTGCAGGTGATGGACGCCCTGCCCTACATCTTGACGGTGGTGATTCTGGCCGGGTTTGTCGGCAAAGCCATTCCACCTCGGGCGGGCGGTGAACCCTACGTTAAAGAGCGCTGATAGGGCCAGTTACGAACTGAGTTTCAGTCCTGTTCGCTGCGGGGCGGCATGCAGAGTTGATTTTGCATGCCGCAACGGCTCTAAGAGGGTATGAGTGTGTACCTTCCTGCAAACTGGCAGACGCCCGCGGACCCGATCAATGCGCTCAGGCAGGTCAGGGTGTATGTGCCGATTAGTCACATTCTGTTTTTGAAATATTTAGGCGAATGCGGCGCTACGGCGTTGTGCCTCTCAACTCAGTGCGACTAGAAGAGCCCATGCAGATATACCTTCCCATCGCCGAAGTCTCAGTAAATGCCTTCCTCTTGTTGGGGTTGGGCGGCATGGTCGGCATCCTGTCCGGAATGTTCGGTGTCGGTGGTGGCTTTCTGATGACGCCGCTATTGTTCTTCATCGGCATTCCACCGGCAGTGGCTGTTGCGACCGAAGCCAATCAGATTGTCGCATCGTCCTTTTCCGGTGTTCTGGCGCATTTCCGACGAAAGACCGTAGACCTTAAAATGGGAACCGTGCTGCTGATAGGTGGTTTGATCGGGGCCGCGTTGGGCGTGGTGGTCTTCAACTACCTCAAAAGTCTGGGTCAGGTCGATCTTCTGGTGACGCTTTGTTACGTGGTCTTCCTTGGCATCATCGGCAGCCTTATGTTTGTCGAAAGCCTCAGGGCATTGCGCAAGGCCAAGAAAGGTGGGGCCGCCCCTGCCAAGCGCCGCCAGCGTGGCTGGGTTCATGCCATGCCGTTCAAGATGCGTTTCCGCACTTCGGGCCTTTATATCTCGGTCATTCCACCGGCTTTGGTCGGACTGTGCGTCGGGGTTTTGTCGGCCATCATGGGCGTTGGCGGCGGCTTCATCATGGTCCCGGCTATGATCTATCTGCTGGGCATGCCGACAAAGGTTGTTGTTGGCACGTCGCTGTTTCAGATCATCTTTGTGACAGCGTTTACCACGATGCTACACGCCACCACCAACTATACGGTTGATGTTGTTCTGGCTGTTTTGTTGCTGGTGGGCGGCGTCATTGGCGCCCAGATCGGAACCGTGATTGGGGCGCGGATGCCCGCTGAGCAACTACGCGTGTTGCTGGCCGCTTTGGTTCTGGCCGTATGTGGCAAGCTGGCACTTGACCTGCTTCTTGAACCTGCCGAGCTATATTCGCTTGGCAGTGGCGGAGGGCACTAAGAATGCTGCGTTCGCTCATCGCCGCACTATGCTTGTTCTGCCTGCCCGCAGTGGCGGCCGAAGAGCAGGTTGTTCTTGGCCTAAGCCAGGACCGGGTTGCTATCACCGCCACATTTGACGGGTCCGAGCTCCTTATTTTTGGAGCAATCAAACGGGAGACTCCAATTCCATCGGGCCCGCCAGTTGAAGTCATTGTCGCGGTTGCCGGTCCGTCCGAACCCGTCACCGTCCGACGCAAGGAACGCAAACTGGGGATTTGGGTGAACACAGACAGCGTTCTGGTCGACCTCGCACCCAGTTTTTACGCCGTCGCCACCAGCGGACCTTTGACCGAAATCCTGTCCGACACCGAGGACCTGCGTTACCGTATTTCGGTTGAGCGTGCGATCCGCTCGGTCGGTGCCGCAATGCACATCCGGGGCGCGCAGGATTTTGCGGATGCTGTGATACGCATCCGTGAAGCTGAACACCTGTATTCCATCCGTGAAAACACCGTGGCTGTGGACGAACAGACCCTGTTCCGTACTTCAATCGATATGCCTGCAGACCTGACGGAAGGCGATTATACCGCCCGGATTTTTCTGACCCGCGGTGGAGAGGTCGTCTCACAATATGAAACGATCATTGATGTCCGAAAGGTCGGGCTGGAGCGCATTCTGTACAATATGTCCCGCCAACAGCCCGTCTGGTACGGCCTGATGTCGCTGGTCATTGCGATTGCGGCGGGCTGGGGAGCCTCGACGGCATTCCGATTGTTGCGGGAAAAATAACGATCAACCCCTGCCGATATAGGGCATGGTCGTGGCCATGACAGTCATGAACTGCACGTTCGCTTCAGGCGGCAGGCTTGCCATATGTAGGACCGAACGCGCGGCGTCTTCGACGGCCATGGTCGGATCAGGCGCCTCGCCAGCTTCTTGCGCCGCATCCACAAGGCCCTGAACCATCTGCGTGCGCGCATTTCCGATATCGATCTGCCCGCATGCAATTCCAAAAGATCGCCCATCCAGCGAAAGGCTACGCGTCAGCCCCGTAATGGCGTGCTTTGTCGCCGAGTAGTGCACCGAATTCGGGCGCGGAACGTGCGCGGCGATAGAGCCGTTATTTATGATTCGTCCGCCTTGCGGGTTTTGGTGGCGCATGATCCTGAAGGCTTCGCGAGCGCACAGGAACATGCCGTTCAGGTTTACGTTGACGCTGTGGTACCAGTCGTCCAAAGCGATCTCGTCAATCGTGCCGCCGGGCGCAAAGACACCAGCGTTATTGAACAACACATCCAGCTGCCCTGTTCGGTCTGTGAAGGACCGGAACGCCCGTTCAACGGCGTCCGGCTCGGTCACATCCGCAGGCAGCACAATGGCCGTCTGATGCTCTTTTGCAAGAGCTTCCAGCTTGTCTTCGCTCCGCGCCAAAAGTCCAACCGTCCACCCTTCGGACAAGAACAGCTGGGCTGTTGCCCGACCAATACCTGAACTGGCACCTGTTACGATGATGGATTTCATGTCTCTTCCGCCTCCAATGTCAGCGAGGCCGCCGGCACTGCCCGCAAATCGTCCACACGCAAGGGGTGAGTGGGTTTCGACAGGCGGTTACGTACCACCCAGATCAACCGCTCTTGCGCGCGCGTGATCGCCACATATGCCAATCGTTTCCACAATGGTTGTCCGGCCTCAGTCCGCCCCATACGAGCAGCGGCGTAAATGTCAGGAGCGAACACCTGCACCGTGTCCCATTGTGATCCTTGCGCTTTGTGGATCGTTACGGCCGCCCCGTGCAGGAAAGTCGCCCCCATGCGGGCGGCATATGGAATGAACGGCTCTTCCTCATCCGGTTTTTCGATCTGAACAATCGAGGCAGCACTGACCTGCGGGTCTTCGGCCCCCATCACATGCAAGCGCGAGAATCCCGGCTTCCGTCCCGGCCCCAGATAAACAACCTGAGCCCCTTTGATCAGCCCACGCGCCTCTAGGTCCAGACGTTTCTTGCGATGTTTGAGGGGCAATTCGATCCCGTCGCAGATCAGCGGCTCTCCTTCCAGCAACTCCGTATCCGGCGCGCCGTGGACTTGGCGGAAGGCCTGAATCAGGCGGATACGTGTGGCGTTGCGCCATACCAGAACCGGGCTGCGTGCCATCAGATCAACTTCAACGCGCTGGCCCCAGACGACGCGGTCATCCCGGCGGGCAGTATCTTCGACCAACCGTTCGAAATCCTCGAAACCCATCGTCGGATCAGCTAGGGCGTGAGCCAGATCGAGGATTGGGTTGTCTGCATCCTGCCGGTGCACCCGCTGCAACGTAAGTTTGCGCGGCTCGGGCAGGGTTTCGAAAACCATGCTGCCGGATTGATTCACCGGCGCCAACTGCGCCGGATCACCAAAAAGCAGAAGGGTCGGGAAAATTTCTTTAAGGTCTTCGAACTGGCGATCATCCAGCATGGAGGCTTCATCGACGAACCCGATATCCAAAGGTTCGTCACGACGCTTCCACCCTGTGATGAAGTCTGATCCGCGTAGGCCAGCGGCCGCCAACGCCCCGGGGATCGATTTGTTGTTTTGGTAAAATGCAGCGGCGCGGTCCAGCGCTTCGTCCGTCAAGCCTTCGATTTCGGGGCGTTCGTCGTTGCCGGCCAGCCATTCGGCGATACGTTCGTATTCCGGGTCATAGACTGGCGTGTACAGGATACGGTGTATTGTGGTTGCGGGCACTCCGCGCAAGCGCAGTACGCTTGCGGCCTTGTTCGTGGGGGCCAGAATAGCCAGGCTGCGCTTGTCTTTCGATTTGCGGCTTTCGTAATCGCCGGACACGATCTGAACACCCGTCTCAGCCAGAGCCTTGTATAGCTCGGCCAACAGTAGGGTTTTGCCCGAACCGGCTTTGCCGATCACGGCCATTACACCGGATTTCCCTGCCCCCGGCAGCTTCAGAAGGGCATCATCTTCCAGATCAACACCTGCCGACCGCAGCATCTCGGCGATGTTGTCATACGCGGCGGCCTGATCGTCTGAGAAGGTCACATTTGGCAAAGACATGGCGCGACCCTACAGGGCCGCGCCAACCATCACCAGATGTGGAATTGTGTTTTCCGACACTTAGGCAGACCGGGCGAAGCGGTGCTGCGTCTTGGGCCCGAACGCGGTTTTGAACCACATCCGTGACAGCTCTCGCGGGATGCCGGCTCTGTCCGCCACACGGTTGCAATCGTCCGCGGAATAGGGCCACAACCCAACCGAGATCTGATCACGCCCACTGCCCTGAGTGCCCAGAACCTCAGGCGATGATCCGATCAGGCGGTAAATCCTGATCATGCGCGCATCGAACACGCCAGCGATATGGGTCAGACCAAAACCTTCCATCATTTCACCGCCGCTCAGCATGATGGCACCGGCCGTGTGCGGGCTGGCAGTACGAGACAGGCAGAACCGGGTCACCTCCCAGATCAACGGGCTGCAAATCGACTTGCCGCCATTAAGGTGCCCGAACACCTCATTGATCATCACGCGGCCCGTTGTGGGAAGAACCCGCATCGACCCGCCATGACTTCCGTCCGGCTCTTCCCAGATGACATAGAGTGGGTTGAGATTATCGTATTCGTCCCGCTCTTCCCCCTTATCATCGACGTGGACATCCCACCCCAATCGGGTTTTGAACTGATCCGCGCGATCTTTGAACATCCCTTCTGCCAGAGCCGGAAATCTGTGTAACTCATCGGCATATAAATAACGCAACATGACTTGTTCCCCTTGTCGTCCTGTGCAGGAACGAAGGGGGTACAGAGTCGTGGTTAATATTACGTGTGGAGGCCACTCGGCCCTTAAACGACTATTAATCCCCGGCTTAGCGCCGTTGCGATTGCGTGGGTCGTGTTATGGGCACCCAGTTTAGATCGGGCGCTTTCTATGTACACGCGCAACGTATGCTCGGAAATCGACAGAGAATGCGCCACTTGGGCACGATTGTAACCCAATGCCAATAGAGTGATCGCGTCTATTTCCCTTGGTGACAGGCTGCGCGTGGAGTCCGGTTGCCTGTCTTTTTCAAATTCCAGAGCTTTACGGTTGATGTAGTGCGCAACGAGAATCAAATCTCGCCCATAGGTCGAGATGAAGCCATACCAGGTTTGATCGTCACAATTATGATTGACCGTAAACAGGGCGAATTGACCGTTCGGACCACGGATTGGGATTGAATACCCCTGATTGCCAACACCGTGGCTTTGCGCATCTATAAGGAAGGCTTTGGCCACCTTTCCGGACCAATCCAGCGACTTCCAGTCAACAGGGTGAAATCGCTGGAAACACCCCAGAATGACGGGGTCGATGCGGTGATAGTTTTTTTCCCTGTAACGCTCATCCCAGGCGTCGGAGTAGGTGGTGTAACCGTATTGGTCTCCGGCACCGTCCACCCAATGATATGTCAGGTGCTCGACCTTCAGAATGTACCGCAAACGCTCTGCAACGATACTGAGTTCTTCAAGCGTGTTGGTGTTTTCCAAATCCTGCAGGATTTGACCCAAATCGACCTTCGTTGCCATCCGCGGGCGCCCGTGCCTCGTTCTTCAAGGACGCAATCTCGGCCGCAGCGATCAGTCTTGTGTCATCAAGCTGTTCTGCGAGCGCGCTCAACCCGTTCGCAACGGCGAAAACATTGAGGTCCGACAATACGTCCAATATCCACTCATTTTGCGCCATCAGGGTCTCTCTGAAACAGTTAACGAAGGGTTAACACAACCATAACATGTATGATCTTTTTCAGCCTATTCACCGGTTTCTACTCCCCAAAAATAGCGATGGGCGAAAATGCAAGCATTTGAAAGATCACCGGGGGTTTGAAGAACGCAAAATACCCGCGAACCGACGAGGCGATTCGCGGGTGCTTTTTGTCTTCAACTCTTGCGGGTTATCAACCTGCGTCCAGGACTTCCTCAAGGGTGCGCAGACCGGTGCGGGGTGCTTGCACGAGGACGGACATGTTGCCGGGTTTGTGCTCGTTCCGAAGCATTTTCATGTGCGCCTCAGGCAGGTCGTTCCACGTGAACACTTCGGACATGCAGGGGTCCAGGCGACGCTCGACCATCAGCTTGTTCGCCGCTGCCGCCTGTTTCAAGTGGGCAAAGTGCGAGCCCTGCAGGCGCTTTTGGTGCATCCACATGTAGCGCACGTCAAACGTGCAGTTGAAACCCGAAGTACCCGCGCAAATCACCACCATGCCGCCTTTTTTCACGACGAAGGTTGAGACCGGGAAGGTGCTTTCACCCGGGTGCTCGAACACCATATCGACATTGTTGCCTTTGCCGGTGATGTCCCAGATCGCCTTTCCGAACTTGCGGGCCTCTTTGAACCACTCGGCATATTCCGGTGTATTAACAGTGGGCAGCTGACCCCAGCAGTTGAAGTCGCGACGGTTCAGAACACCCTTGGCGCCCAAACCCATAACGAAATCACGCTTGCTTTCGTCCGAGATCACCCCGATCGCATTCGCGCCTGCGGTATTGATCAACTGGATCGCGTAGGAACCGAGGCCTCCAGACGCGCCCCAGACGAGGACATTCTGGCCCGGTTTGAGATCGTGCGGCTCGTGGCCAAACAGCATTCGGTATGCCGTCGCCAGAGTCAGAGTGTAGCACGCCGCCTCTTCCCACGTCAGATGCTTGGGGCGCGGCATGAGCTGCTGTGCCTGCACGCGAGTGAACTGGCTGAACGAACCGTCCGGTGTCTCATAGCCCCAAATCCGCTGGCTGGGCGAATACATCGGGTCACCACCGTTGCATTCCTCGTCGTCGCCATCGTCCTGGTTGCAGTGGATGACAACTTCGTCGCCTACCTTCCAGCGCTTCACCTTGTCACCGACGGCCCAAACGATGCCCGACGCATCCGAACCGGCAATATGATAGGGTGCCTTGTGGCCATCAAACGGGCTGATCGGCTGACCCAGAGCAGCCCAGACACCGTTGTAGTTGACGCCGGCAGCCATAACCAGAACCAGCACTTCGTTGCTGTCCAGAGCCGGAACGTCGACAACTTCCTGCTGCATGGCCGTGTTTGGTTCGCCATGGCGTTCCTTACGGATGGCCCAGGCGTACATTTGCTTTGGGACATATCCCATGGGAGGGATTTCACCCATTTCATAGAGATCTTTTTCGGGTGCCTCGTACGACGCGATACCACTGTCGGTGTCCAAAGCCATGCTGGCCTCCTTTTTCAATACCTTTGCCGCGACGCAGAATCGCGCGCTTCTCGAAATGAAATATTGGGCGTCGCGTAATATTGCAACCGTTTTTGGCTTCGGTTTGTAATTTTATGACCCAGCAAGTGCAGAAAACTATTTTGCGGATGCAGAAATATTGCTGCCTGAAACAACCGGAACGGATGCTGCATAATAGTCCAGCAGATCGCCACGCTGACCCGAAACCGTCAACATTGTTCCCTGTCGACTCAGAATCCGGCGTTCAACCAATTGATCCAAAGCACTTGATATGGCCTCGGCATTGTCCTCGGTCCTCGTGCCATCACGCTCCATCATCTGCTGAACATGTGACAGCACGTCTTTTTCAAGCATCGGCCCGTTGTCGCGCACCAACAAACAGGCCGCAGGTGCTGGCACCAACGGAATAGCCTGCTGGATACGCTGCATTAGTGCCCGTGCCAGATCGGTCATCATGTCGCCATTGCCGTCAGCCCGGAAGTCCTTCAGCGAGATCGGTCTTCCGTACCGGACTGATGCCAGACCAAACCGCTTGTATCGGCCGATCAGACGCCGCCAAAGCTGTTTCAGGATCCAGCGCGTGATCACACCGATCCGCGCGTGAAATCGCCTTTCTGTGCCAAGCGCTGCCCGGGTCAGGATGGTGTCTTCCAGCACACGGTCATAATTCAACGCGACCGGAACAAACACCACATCACGTCCCTGTGGCGACGTTCCGTCCATTATATACTTGAGCAGTCCAAGTTTTGGGCGGGCAAGGGCCCCGGTCAGACTCAGCCCACCTTCAGGGAACATGGCTTGGGTCACCCCGGCTTCAGTTGCGTGACGCACATAGGTGGACAGAACCTGACGATAGAGCTCACTGCCGGACTTTCGCCGGATAAAATAGGCCCCCATTGCCCGGATCAATCGGCTCAGCGGCCAGACCCGTGCCCACTCTCCGACTGCATAAGACAACGCAGAATGTTGGGCCGCAAGATACGTAACCAGCACGTAGTCCATGTTGCTCCGGTGATTCATGACAAAGACAACCGTTGCTTCTGGGTCGATATTCTTGACGGATTCTTCGTCTTGGTAGCTAAGCCGCACCTCGTAAAACGTGTTGCTCAGCAACCGGGCCAGACGAATCGCAAAGCTGAAATAGGCGAAGGCCGAAAAGGATGGCACGATCTCACGGGCATAGCGCCGCGCCCGTTCAGAGGCGACAGCCTCGGGCATTCCGGTTTCACTGGCATGTTGCTGAACGGCCTGACCGACCTGCGGATCATAAATCAGCCGCTGAATCATGTCGTGTCGACGCGCCAGCTTGAAGGGTTGAATCGGGCGCTGAAGGCGCTGGTTCAGGCGTGCCACCGCGCGTTCCAGCCGCCGACGGAAAAACCAACGGACAGACGGGAACAGAAAATGCGATGCGAAAGTGACCATGGCAAAGACCACGATCAGCACGAAAAGCCAAAGCGGAAGTTCCACGGTTTGCGTCATGGCCGCACATTGCCACCAATCGCAGCCACTCACAATCTGAACAATTGAAGGATGCCGCAACGCAGCGAATTGACATGTCCCGAAAATTGCGCTTTAGAACCTCAAGACGTAATTTTATTGCCCACCGAAACGCGAGGTCACTTCATGACGCAGACGCAGAAAGATCGCCCCTGGCTCATCCGAACCTATGCCGGTCATTCCACCGCCAAGGCCTCGAACACACTATATCGCGGCAACCTCGCCAAGGGCCAAACCGGCCTTTCGGTTGCCTTCGATCTGCCGACGCAAACAGGGTATGATAGCGACCATACTCTGGCGCGTGGCGAGGTTGGTAAAGTGGGGGTGCCGATCAGTCATCTGGGCGACATGCGGGTTTTGTTCGATCAGATTCCACTGGAACAGATGAACACATCGATGACGATCAATGCGACAGCGCCTTGGTTGCTTGCCCTTTACATCGCAGTGGCCGAGGAACAGGGCGCGGATGTCTCGAAACTGCAAGGCACGGTTCAGAACGATCTGATCAAGGAATACCTGAGCCGCGGCACGTATGTTTGCCCGCCGAAACCGTCGCTGAAGATGATCGCGGACGTGGCCGAGTATTGCTATACCAACGTTCCAAAATGGAACCCGATGAACGTGTGCTCGTACCACTTGCAGGAGGCGGGGGCGACACCAGAGCAGGAACTCGCTTATGCGCTGGCCACAGCCATCGCCGTGCTGGACGAGTTGCGCCCACGTGTTCCGGCCGAGGATTTCCCGGCCCTGTGCGGTCGAATTTCGTTCTTTGTGAATGCAGGCATCCGCTTTGTTACTGAAATGTGCAAAATGCGCGCCTTTGTGGATCTTTGGGATGAGATTTTGCTACAGCGCTATGGCGTTGAGAACCCGAAATTCCGCCGATTCCGCTATGGTGTGCAGGTGAACTCTTTGGGCCTGACTGAACAGCAACCAGAAAACAACGTTTACCGCATCCTGATCGAGATGCTGGCCGTGACCCTCTCGAAAAACGCACGCGCGCGTGCCGTGCAATTACCCGCCTGGAACGAGGCCCTTGGCCTGCCGCGCCCATGGGATCAGCAATGGTCGATGCGGATGCAGCAGATTCTGGCCTACGAAACCGATCTTCTGGAATTTGATGACTTGTTCGATGGCAACCCTGCTGTTGATGCCAAAGTAGAAGAACTGAAGACAGGCGCACGGGCAGAACTTGCCAATCTGGATTCGATGGGTGGCGCGGTCGCTTCAATTGAATACATGAAATCCCGTCTTGTGGATTCCAACGCCGAGCGCCTGAACCGGATCGAGCGCAACGAAACCGTTGTTGTCGGTGTGAACAAATGGATGGAGGGCGAGGCCTCGCCCCTGCAGACCGACGATGGCGGCATCATGGTCGTCGATCCAGCAGTGGAACAGGAGCAGATCGACCGCCTGAACGCGTGGCGCGCCGAGCGGGACGAAGCTGCAGTTACAGCGACACTGGCTGCGTTGCGTGAAGCGGCGCAGACTGGGGCAAACGTGATGGAACCGTCCATCGCAGCCGCCAAAGCAGGTGTGACAACAGGCGAATGGGCTGAGGAGATGCGTAAGGTCTATGGCACATATCGCGGTCCGACCGGCGTCTCGGGATCCGTTTCCAACAAGACCGAAGGGCTGGATGATCTGCGTGCCTCTGTTGATGCTGTCAGCGACAAGCTGGGCCGCCGCCTGAAGTTCCTGGTGGGCAAACCCGGGTTGGACGGCCATTCCAACGGCGCAGAACAGATTGCTTTCCGCGCGCGCGATTGCGGTATGGACATCAGCTATGAGGGTATTCGCCTGACGCCCGAGGAAATCGTTGCAGCCGCCCGTGAAGATGACGCGCATGTCATTGGCTTGTCGATCCTGTCCGGCAGCCACCTGCCCCTGGTCGAAGACGTTCTGGAACGTCTGCAGTACGCAGGGCTGACTCATATTCCTGTGGTGGTAGGCGGCATTATTCCGGATGAAGATGCCGAAAAACTGAAAACCATGGGCGTGGCCAAGGTCTATACCCCGAAAAACTTCGAACTCAATGCGATAATGGGCGATATTATTACTCTGGCAGACCCCAAAACCATCGCTGCGGAGTAACTGAGGTTTAAAGCGCTTTTTTTCCTGTTTATGTCCTTTAAAAATTCGGGATGGAATAAGCTGCTTTTTAGAATTACGGTGCGCGCTCATGTGCACCGTAATTTGCATCTAATGGAGAAGAATGATGGGGATCAATCTTGAGCAAATGTCCCGTAAAGACCTTTTGGCATTACGAGACGACGTCGACAAAGCTCTGAAAAGCGCCGAAAAGCGCGAACGTCAGGAAGCTTTGAAAGCGGCAGAAAAGGCCGCAGCAGAATTCGGCTTCTCGCTGTCTGAACTGTCCGGAGAGGCTTCGCGCGGCGTAAAGCCAACAAAAACAAAGGCAAAATATCGTAATCCGGCAAATCCCGAGCAAACCTGGACTGGCCGCGGTCGCAAGCCCCAATGGGTACATGACGCGCTGACGGCAGGTGCAGATGTTTCTGATTTGGAAATCTGATCAGAGCGTTTCGGAAAAATGACAATTCATATCGGTGCCGAAAAAGGCGAAATAGCAGAAACCGTTCTTTTGCCTGGTGATCCGTACCGGGCAAAATGGGCCGCCGAGACATTTTTGGACGACGTTAAACAGGTCAATAACGTTCGAGGAATGCTTGGCTTTACCGGAAATTGGAAGGGAAATCCTGTAACGATACAGGGAAGTGGCATGGGAATGCCTTCTCTTTCCATTTACGTAAACGAGTTGATCCGCGACTACGATGCAAAAACTCTGATCCGCATCGGTTCGTGCGGGGGCATGCAGGACAGCGTCAATATTCGTGACGTTATTCTGGCCATGACATCCACCACGCTGAGCACACCGTCGCGCGGAATCATGAAAGAGCTCAACTTTGCCCCCTGCGCCGATTGGCAGCTGTTGCAAGCCGCGGCTGCCGCGGCTGCCGCAAAGGGAACGCCGACACATGTTGGTGGTATCTACTCATCAGATGTCTTTTATGATGAGCGTCCGGATCTCAATGAGCAGATGGTGCGTCACGGCATTCTGGGCGTCGAGATGGAAGCGGCCGAGCTTTATATATTAGCCGCGCGTCACAAGTGCAGGGCCTTGGCTGTGCTTACGGTTTCCGATCACTTGCTGACCGGAGAGGCTCTGCCTTCGTCTGAACGAGAGAGCAGCTTTGGCGAGATGGTGGAAATCGCGCTTCAGGCTGCATTCCCCAACAGCTGACAAAGGCAAGCACCATCTGGTGCCTGCCAGTCCTAACGCCCGTGCGTGCGGTCGTAACCATTGCGCGCCGGGCTTTCCCAACTCTCCAGATCTCCGTCCACCGGGGCGAACACTTCGACCAGCAGCGGATGGCAATAGGTGGTATCCGAGGAGTGTTCGGACGAGCAATCCCCACCCGGGCAGGCACTCAGATTACCCAGCAGATCAATCTCGGCAAAGAACTCCAGATAGTCGCCAGGTCGCACAGGTGAGGCTTTCATGAAAAATTGGCCTGTGTCGCGGGTGAATCCTGTGCACATAAAGACATTCAGTACATCATGCACCGCGGATTCGGCCTCGGTAAGAGGAATATTCAAATGATCAGCCAGTGCGCGGGTCAGGTTGGAATGGCAGCAATGGTGGTACTGCGAACCTGACAACAGGTTGCTCGTATAGGGATCGCATCGCGTGCCGATCACGTCATGAACCGATCCACCATAGGCATCGATTCCGTACCAAGCCAGCGTATCCGTAATAATCGTGGCCATCGGGCGCAGGTGAGGGAAACTGGACCACATCCTTTCTCCGGCGGTCAGGTGCGTGCCATGCAACGCCCGGGTTTTCCCGGAATAGAACCGCTCGGACAGGTCATTGCGGTTCCACAAGTTCAGATCGCCAACCTGCGGTCCCTCAATTGAGGTGATGCGAAAGAAGTGGCCTGCCGGGACTTCAAAACATCGCGCGTCGCGCGGTGGAATCAGCACTTCGCCGGTTTTGACAGCTCGTGCGCGCAGGGATTTCATCCTCGTCAAATCGGGTCGCGGCAATGCGTCGTTGGGGTAACAAATGACAGGAGCAACCGCACGACGGGCGTCCGCATCTTCGGGTGGGCAGGTGGTGATTTCAGAACCGGTCATAGGGAGCAGAGTGGCGCATTACTCTGCTCGCTAAAAGTCATAACTTTCAGAGATCACTTTCCTTTAAACACCGAAGAGGCTGATCCTGAGTGGTAACTTCCGCCCCGCAGAAGCTACACCGCCAGACGCCATGGCTTTTGTCTTGCCGCCACCGACAATCACGCGTCAGCGCTGAGTGGCGCGAGCGCCAGACAAAATAGGCGAACACCCCGGCCGCCAAAAGAAGCAGAAGAACAGGCATCCCTCTGCTTTGCCGATAAACCGTCGGGTTTCAAGCCTTGCCGCGCGTATCAGGCCGCGTTTGCGTATTCGAACAGCTCCGGTTCTTTGTCAGCTTTCGCGGGTTCCGGCGTATAATAGGCCCATGCCTGTTCAAGCAGTTCCAACGCTTCTTGAGCGTCGATTTTTTGTTTGGATGTGTTTTTGCTCACTGGAGTGATCCTGACTTAAGCTCATCACTCCTCCCTGCCCAAAAAATAAGGCAATGCAGCCGGGACCGCATCGCCTAATTTTGCAAGTTGGACATGCGCTTACCGCAAAACGCAGCTGCGCTTAGACGGCGCGTTCCACCATCATCTTCTTGATTTCGGCAATTGCCTTGGCCGGGTTCAGACCCTTCGGGCAGGTTTTGGCACAGTTCATGATGGTGTGGCAGCGGTAGAGCTTGAAGGGATCTTCCAGCTCATCCAAACGCTCACCTGTGGCTTCGTCCCGGCTGTCGATGATCCATCGATAGGCGTGCAGAAGGGCTGCGGGGCCAAGATAGCGGTCGCCGTTCCACCAATAGCTGGGGCACGAGGTCGAGCAACTGGCGCACATCACACATTCATACAGACCGTCTAGCTTTTTGCGGTCTTCGATGGACTGCTTCCATTCTTTCGCCGGGCGGTTGGTCTTGGTCTCCAACCAGGGCATGATCGAGGCGTGCTGCGCATAGAAATGCGTCAGATCGGGGATCAAGTCCTTGACCACTGGCATATGCGGCAGCGGATATATCTTCACGTCGCCCTTGATCTCATCCATGCCATAGATACAGGCCAGCGTGTTGATCCCGTCGATGTTCATCGCACAGGATCCGCAGATGCCTTCTCGGCAAGATCGACGGAACGTAAGCGTAGGGTCGATCTCGTTCTTGATCTTGATCAGAGCATCCAAAACCATCGGTCCGCAAGTATCCATGTCGACGAAATAAGTGTCGACGCGCGGGTTCTGCCCGTCATCCGGGTTCCAGCGATAGATCTGGAACTTGCGCACGTTGCTGGCGCCCTCTGGCTTGGGCCAGGTCTTGCCGGTCGTAATCCGTGAATTCTTGGGCAGGGTCAGTTGAACCATGTCAATTCTCCATTCAGCACAAGGCCGCCTTTCAGCCTGTCCGGGCGCGTTCAGACGCCCCTCGGTTATAATGCCCCCAATGGGCAATGTTCACGTCAAAATCCGGCGAGAGCCAATCTGCAACGCATTGCGGGTCATCCTGGTCGATATCAAAGCGAAGAAAGCGCGGATTGCCGTCAAAAAAAGCTTCGACCTCGGCATGGTGCACTTCGTACATATGCGCCCAGCCCCGTTTCACCTCTTCGGCCGTTTGGCCGTTGGCTTTGCAGCATCGCGCAAGGTAGCCCCCGTTAGAGTGGTTGGCACGTGATGCAATCCAGTCTTCCCGGTCCCGTGTGTTCAGCAGGAAATAGGAATCCGGGTAAGCCGCGTGCAGTTCGCGAAAGAACCGCGCGCCGTCCAGCATGAAGCGTGAGTTGACAAAGGCGATGTCGGTGAAGGCCCGGACCGCCTCGAACCCATCCAGGGGCTTGCGCCCCATGGCAATGTTGGTCACCATGCAATGGGCAAGGTTTTGGCCCTGTTCATCTTCCCAATGCACTGACGGAATTCCACTGTTTAGAAACAGTTTGTAAAACGAGGTCGTCGCACAGCGGTTCAACCCGATCAGGATGATCTTGGGATCGTGGGATCCGGATTGCAGGACCTCAAGCGTCATGACAAACACCAGACACACTCCAACCGCAGGCTGCTCGCCTGCGTCAGGACCGCGGGTATTTGGCGTTTGCACACCATTGCCTGATTTCCCAGCCCCCTAGAAAGTCCGCGCCTTGGGCGCGATTTTCTTCAGGCTGATGCCGCCTTCGGCTTCGGTGCTCAACGGATCGACAATGACCGGACGATAGCTGAGGTCAACCTTGTTGCCCTCAACACGCGAAACTGTATGTACACGCCAGTTCTCATCATCACGCTCGCTGAAATCCTCATGCGCGTGAGCGCCCCTGCTTTCCTTACGCGCTTCGGCACCGACAATTGTAGCCAGCGCGTTGGGCATCAGGTTGGCCAGTTCCAGCGTTTCCATCAGGTCACTGTTCCAGACCAGCGAGCGGTCGGTGACTTTCAGGTCATCCATCTTGGCAGCGATCGCCGTCATCTTCTCGACGCCTTCCGCCATGGTCTTGGCGGTACGGAATACCGCCGCGTCTGCCTGCATGGTCTTTTGCATCTCAAGCCGCAGATCGGCGGTAGGGATCGAACCACTGGCGTTGCGTGCCACATCGAAACGGTCAAACGCCTTATCGACTGACGCCTGGTTCAGAACCGGGTTGGCAGCTTCGGCATCCACAACCTTGCCCGCCCTGATCGCCGCCGCGCGACCAAAAACCACGAGGTCGATCAGAGAGTTCGACCCCAGTCGGTTCGCCCCGTGAACCGAGGCACATCCGGCTTCACCCACGGCCATCAAACCCGGAACCACAGCGGTCGGATCATCAGCAGTTGGGTTCAGAACCTCACCCCAATAGTTCGTCGGGATACCACCCATATTATAGTGAACGGTTGGCAGAACCGGGATCGGTTCCTTAGTGACGTCCACACCGGCGAAGATCTTTGCACTTTCCGAGATGCCGGGCAGGCGTTCGGCCAGAGCTTCGGCAGGCAAGTGCGACAGGTTCAGGTGTATGTGATCCCCTTCTCCACCCACACCGCGCCCTTCGCGGATTTCCATAGTCATTGAGCGCGAGACATAGTCGCGTGGGGCGAGGTCCTTATACTGGGGCGCATAACGCTCCATGAACCGTTCCCCTTCCGAGTTTGTCAGGTATCCACCCTCACCCCGCGCGCCTTCCGTGATCAGACAGCCAGAACCGTAGATGCCGGTCGGGTGGAACTGCACAAACTCCATATCCTGCAGCGCCAGACCTGCACGGGCCACCATGCCGCCTCCGTCTCCGGTGCAGGTATGGGCCGAGGTCGCACTGAAATAGGCGCGGCCATAACCGCCAGTCGCCAGCACCACCATCTTAGCGTTAAAGACATGCATCGTGCCGTCGTCCAGCTTCCAGCAGACGACGCCCTGACACTGCCCATCATCGGACATGATCAGGTCGATGGCGAAATACTCGATGTAAAATTCAGCGTTGTTCTTCAGCGACTGGCCGTACAGCGTGTGAAGAATCGCGTGTCCGGTCCGGTCAGCGGCAGCACAGGTGCGCTGCACGGCCGGGCCTTCTCCGAATTCCGTCGTGTGGCCACCGAAGGGGCGCTGATAGATCTTACCTTCTTCGGTCCGGCTGAACGGAACGCCATAGTGCTCCAACTCATAAACCGCTTTGGGCGCTTCCCGCGCCAGGTATTCCATCGCATCCGTGTCGCCCAACCAGTCCGAGCCCTTGACGGTGTCGTACATATGCCACTGCCAATGGTCGGGGCCCATATTCGACAGCGACGCAGCGATGCCACCCTGCGCGGCAACTGTGTGTGAGCGGGTCGGGAAAACTTTGGTCACGCAAGCCGTGCGCAACCCTTGTTCCGCCATACCCAGTGTCGCCCGCAGACCGGCCCCACCGGCGCCGACAACGACCACGTCATATTCATGCGTTTCGTATTCGTATGCAGCCATTTTCTTCAGCTCCGGGAATTAAAGGGCAATGCGTGCGATGGCGAAAATGCCAGCCGCTGCCGCGCCATAGGACAGGCAGGTCACCAGAATGATCAGGACCTTTTCAAGCGTGCCGTGAACGTAGTCCTCAAGCATCACCTGCGCACCGTCTGCGAAGTGTTTGAAGCCAACCGCCAGCGTCAGTGCTGCCACGATGGCTGGGAAGGGCCGCGAGTAGTATTCAAGTACCACGTCGAACGGCTGACCCAGAACCGGGCCGAATGTGAATACAAACAGCGGCACAAGGATCAGCAGTGCCACCGAGCTGACTTTCATCGCCCAGAAGTGAGCGGTGCCGGATTTCGCCGAGCCAAGGCCAGCGGCGCGTTTACGGTCGGTCAGATAACGCATGTCAGGCCTCCAATCACGCGACGATGACAAGGGTCAGAAGGGTCAACACGACCGAACCGATGATGACCGCCCAACCCAGCTTTGTTGCTGTGGGAAGATCCAAACCAACCGCGTTGTCCCAGATCAGGTGCCGCACACCCGCCAGCGTGTGATACCAAAGGCCCCAAACGGACAACGCCATCACCAGATCACCAAGCATCGAGGTAATCACGCCATTTGCCACGGCAAAGGCCTCGGGCGAGGTCGCTGCGGCCAGAAACCACCAGACGATCAACAAAGCCGCTAGCAGAAGGGCGTTACCGGTGATGCGTGTCAGGATGGACGTGACCGACGTCAACTGAGGACGATAGATCGACAGATGCGGCGAAAGTGGGCGGTTGCCCCGATTTACATCGGCCATGGCGGCTCCTTTTCGGTTGGCTACCGAACGTTTTACTGTTTTTTGCGACACTGTCACGTGCTGCGGGTGCAAAAACCACCAAATTCGACGCAAAATGATGGATAATTCAAGTATGTGATCACACAAAATATTCTTGTGATCACATATTGCATTCCACTTGATCAATGTTAGCGATTTCAAGGCCAAAGGGATGTGATCACGAATCTCTTAACCGGTCATTTTAGGCCTGCCGTTTGCTGCGTCACTTCGCGCAGCAGTTTTTTGCGAATTCTTTCCGGGTAGTCAGCGAAGCCAGAGGCAGAAACGACAAAGGCACCTTCACCGACAATGACATTCTCAAAAAAATATGCCGTCAGGTCCGGTTCGCTCTCTTCAATCGCCAATGCATTGACGACGACGCCGCGGTCGCGCAGAGCTGCATGAACATGTGTCGGTTCGACCCCTTCATTGGACACGCCGTCTCCCGACAGATCGATCAGACGCCGCTTGCAATCGGAAACGGACTCAAAAGCGTTGAGAGTGGTATGCAGCGCCTCACCAATCGCGGTCGAGAAGTTCCGCCAGATGCGTGGATCTGCGGCAACCTGATCAGCAAACCGATCCAGCGCCGCGAAACTGTCGATACGAGTCCAAGGGATCGTGACCCTTTGGCGCGACGACCCGGTCCATTGCACCAGCATCAACTGGGCCTGACCGCGCACTAATGCCTCGGACACGATCGGGTCGCGCAGGCCTGCGGCCAGCCCGTCCATCTGGATGCGATACTCACTGCTATCGACCGAACCGGAAACATCCACCGCCAATGCCAAAGCCAGATCGCAGGCCTGAGCCGTCGGCGCCAGGCAAACACTGGCCAATATCGCGCGCAGAAGGTGCATGGAAGAAACCTAGCACGGCTTGCCCGCGATTGGTTCACATAACCGTCAATTCGACTATTGCGGCATCAGAGCCCAATAATCGAGGTCCAGAAGCACGTCAGGCAAATAACGGCCCTCATCATTCTTCAACTCAAACGGGGCACCACCTTTTGTCGCCACCAAACGCAAACGGATCGCGCCCACGCCAGGAACACCGGTTTCCGCCTTATCCAAAACTTCGGACCAAGCCTTGATCGTGTCGCCCGCAAAACATGGATTTGCGTGAGCACCTCCGTTCAGGCCAACAATCATCTGCGCGTTGGCCAGACCATTGAACGACAGCGTCCGAGCCATCGAGATGACGTGTCCGCCATAGATCAACCGGCCCTCCGGGCGGAAAGTCAGGTCGAAGTGCACCTTGGCTGTGTTCTGCCACAGACGGGTGGCCAGCATATGCTCGGCCTCTTCCACGGTGACACCATCCACGTGGTCGATTTTCTCGCCGATTTCATAGTCGCCCCAACGATGCGCCTCACCAGCCAACGTAAAGTCGTAATTTGAGAAATCGAGACCTTCGGGCACGATCAGATCCTGAGGGGTCAGCGCCTTCTTCAAATCGGGAACCACCGTTTCGGGCGCTGGCGCATCCACGTTTGCTTTGCGCACCATGACCCAACGGACGTACTCGATGACCACTTCGTCCAATTGGTTCAATCCACGGGTACGAACCCAAACGACACCGGTTTTTCCGTTGGAGTTCTGCTTAAGCCCGATCACCTCGGACACGGATCGCAATGTATCCCCTGCGTAGACGGGTTTCAGCCAACGTCCTTCGCCGTAGCCAAGATTGGCAACCGCGTTTAGCGAGATATCCGGTACCGTCTTGCCGAACACCAGATGGAATGCGGCCAGATCATCGATTGGGCTTTCCGGCAGACCGCAATCGCGGGCAAATTCATCCGAGGAGTAAAGTGCATGGCGAGCCGGATAGAGCGCGTGATACAAACCGCGCTCTCCCTCAGTCACCGTGCGCGGCACCGCGTGCTGCAACACCTGCCCTACAGAATAATCCTCGAAAAATCGGCCCGGATTTGTTTTTGCCATTACTGCTGTCCCAGTTTCATGTCGGGGGAATAGTCGGCCTCGACCTCTTTGGTCACGGCCTGCGCACAGCGCATCACGTTGCTTGCCACGTCAAAGGCATAAGACGGGTCGCCATACAGCTCCCATCCTTTGGCCAGCGCATCAGACACCTTGTGGCAGAAGGCCGAAGTGTCTTCCTCGGTCAACAAACGATAGAGTTTTGCCATAGGGTCAGCTCCTTATGATCCGAACGGAGACGGGCCGACCAGCCCATGGACATAGCCGATAATCCCCAGCAGAATGATCGAGGCCACAAAGAACATCGCATCTTTGCCATAAGTACCTGGCTCAGCCGGCGTCCAGTCGGGTTCGGATTTGTTGATCACAATCACCTCGACCACGGCCCAGGCCAGCAACCCGCCGAACAGGACAATTGAGGCCAGATCGCCGTTCACCAGCAAATGCGCAAACGCCCACAACTTGAATCCACCCAACATCGGATGGCGAAATTTGTTCAGCAACCGGCCTTTGGTGCCGGCAGGGCTCATCATGAAGATCGCGATGAGAACCAAGAGGTTATTGACGTGAATCAGAAACGTCGGCGGAGCCCAGACATAGATGAAATCGGTCATACGATAGCCGAAGATCATCAGCAGAATCGACGCGACAAGTGCTAGAGCAACAGCGCCCTTGCCCCCGTCTCCCATAGCGGCACGGCGTTCAGGCGCCACGCGTTTGAACAGGTGCGCCGCCCACCACAACGCCACACCAAGAATTAGAAGAACAAAGCCCATGCTGGCTTACCCCGCTTGCAAAGCTGAAATCGCCTCTGCTTTTGCCAGAATTTCGCGGGCTGTTGCAACGTGCAGGTTTTCAACAATTTTGCCATCTACGACAGCGACACCCTGCCCTTGCGCTTCAACTTCCTCGAATGCAGTGATCTGGCGGCGAGCCAGATCGATTTCGACTTCGGACGGTGCATACGCATCGTTTGTGATCTCAATCTGAGCGGGGTGAATCAGAGTTTTGCCATCAAAACCCATGTCACGGCCTTGTGCACACTCAGCCGCCAGACCTTCTCCGTCTTTGAATGCGTTATACACGCCATCCACGATGATCAGCCCTTCTGCCTTGGCGGCCAAAAGGCACAAACCCAGCGAAGTCATCAGTGGCAGGCGGTCGGGGCGGAAGCGTGTTTGCAGCTCTTTCGCCAGATCGTTGGTGCCCATGACAAACCCGGCCATCAAAGGATGGGCAGCGATTTCGGGCGCATTGAGCATTCCCCGCGGCGTTTCCATCATGGCCCAGATCGGCAAATCTCCGGTGATCGCGGCCAGTGCATCCAAATCGGCCGCCGAATTCACCTTGGGCAACAGAACGACGTCAGCATCCATGTCACGCACCGCCTCGGCATCCGCACGACCCCATTCGGTGTCCAACCCGTTGATCCGAACGATCTTGACCCGCGCACCATAGCCACCGGTAGCCAAGGCCACCTTGAGCGTTTCGCGCGCGTTGTCCTTTTCGTCAGCCGCAACGGCATCCTCCAGATCGAAGATGATCGCATCCACAGGCAAAGTGCGGGCTTTGTCCAAAGCCCGGTCCTTCGAACCCGGGATATAGAGAACCGAACGATACGGGCGCTGACGAGGATCCATGGACCACTCCCATTGAAATAAAGTTGCGCGGAATGGGGCATTTTTTACCGGAAAGTTCAAGCATAAAATCGCCGCACTGCAGCAAACCCGACGCAACGTGCTTTCCTTTAACTGAATTTCGTCCCTTGCCACCCACCCTGATCGACGGATGAAATCGAAAGGGGTTCGGAATGCAAAAGACAGTGTTCAAGATGACGATGGGCCTTGGAATCATGATTCTGGCTGCACAACACGTACAAGCCCAGAGTCAAAGTTGTGCACCACGAGAGGATGTGTTGGAGCGGCTGCAAGAGGCCTATGGTGAAACGCGCAGAGGTTTAGGTTTGGCTCGGAAAGGCGCTGTTATGGAGCTTTTCACTTCAAACCAAAGCGGCAGCTGGACCATCACAGTGACCATGCCCAACGGGATCACTTGCCTCGTGGCCTCGGGTCAGGCCTATGAGGATGTGGTCGTAGCATTGCCTCCCAATGCCTGATCAGGTGAGCGCATCCCAGATCAGTCTGCTGCCAGTGAGCGTCAGCAACACATAGGCAATTCCAAAGAACAGGCGTTCGGACAACATGAAATGCGCCCGCACGCCCAGCCACGCCCCGAGAATAGCAAAGGGTGCTAACAGCAGATCGGCCCACGCCGTATGCCATGTGAACATGCCCAGATAAGCGTAGGGTAGAAACTTCGCGATGTTGATAACCCAGAAAACCAGTACCGTACTGGCCTGAAACTCGGTCTTCGTCAGCCGTTGTGACAACAGATAGACGGCAGCCGGAGGACCTCCGGCGTGGCTGACGAAGCTTGTGAAACCCGCGACCAACCCGGCAAACAGCCCAGCTGACGGGGGCAATCGTCTGGCAAACCCGCGCACCCAGCCGCTTGACTGAGCGATGTGCCAAATCACGAACCCAACAGAAATGCCGCCGATCAGCAGACGCAACAGATCATCGTCCGTTGCACGATAAAGCCAAGCACCCATCGCCACGCCTGGCACAGCACCAAGGATCAGCAGACGTGAATCCGACCAGCTCCACCGTTTCCAATAAGGGCCCAACGTGGCCACATCGATCACCATTAGAATCGGAAGCATCAAGGCCAAGGCCTGCCCGGGCGTTAAGATCAAGGCCAGAATCGACGAGGATGCAAAGGCCACGCCAGATCCGAAACCGCCCTTTGATATACCGGCGAAGATCACCGCAGGGATTGCCACAGCAAAAAACATGAGGTTCAGTTCGAACATGCGGCGGTCCCGTATTTGGCTTGTCCCAAAGGCCGTTTAGCGCAACCACAAAGAGGCTTGCAAACGGTATGCGGTTGTATGCCACGCCGCAGAACTCTTGCTTATTGCCGTTTTAGCGACTAGCACAACCGCGATTTCAAAACCGACCGGAGATATTCCAAATGGCCAGACCCAAGATTGCGCTGATCGGCGCGGGGAACATCGGCGGCACGCTTGCGCATCTTGCAGCTGTCAAAGAACTGGGTGACGTTGTCCTGTTTGACATCGCAGACGGGCTGCCGCAGGGCAAGGCCCTCGACATCGCTGAATCCGGCCCTTCGGAAGGGTTCGACGCCTCGATGAAAGGCACCAGCGACTATGCCGATATCGCCGGTGCAGATGTATGCATCGTGACCGCCGGCGTCGCCCGCAAGCCGGGTATGAGCCGCGATGACCTGCTGGGCATCAACCTGAAAGTCATGAAATCGGTCGGCGAAGGCATTGCAGCTCACGCGCCCGACGCGTTTGTGATCTGCATCACCAACCCGCTGGACGCGATGGTCTGGGCGCTGCGCGAATTCTCGGGTCTGCCCCACAACAAAGTGTGCGGCATGGCAGGTGTGCTGGATTCGGCCCGCTTTGCACATTTCCTGTCGGAAGAGTTCAACGTCTCGATGCGCGACGTCACCGCATTTGTGCTGGGCGGTCACGGCGATACCATGGTCCCGTCGGTGCGTTATTCCACCGTTGCCGGCATTCCGCTGCCTGATCTGGTCGAGATGGGCTGGACCACACAAGAGAAACTGGACGCCATCGTTCAGCGCACCCGTGACGGTGGCGCCGAGATTGTTGGCCTCCTGAAAACCGGCTCGGCCTATTATGCGCCTGCCACATCGGCGATTGAAATGGCCGAAGCTTACCTGAAAGACCAGAAACGCGTTCTGCCTTGCGCGGCGTATTGCAACGGCGAACTGGGCGTGGATGGCCTTTATGTCGGTGTTCCGACCGTCATCGGTGCCGGTGGTGTTGAGCGTATCGTTGACATCAAACTGAACGAAGACGAGCAAGCCGGTTTCGACAACTCGGTCAACGCCGTGAAGGGCTTGATCGACGCCTGCAAGGGTATCGACAGCTCGCTGGCATAAGGTCGGGAATTCCGGACCAAGGGATTGAATGCGCGTCTTCGGGCGCGCATTTTCTTTTGGCACCTTAAGGTTCAGGTTATGTTGGCTGCGATAACTTCATTCATAATAACACTAGCAGCACTTCTGCTGGTTTTACTTGTCATTCCCGTTCTGTGCGCAATCATCAGAAGCCGGTCTTCCGGCATTTGGACTCTGCGTATTGCGAGCGTCGGCCTTCAGCTATACGCCAGCTTTTGTATTTTGATTGGAATTGCACTTATCCCGATAGGTTACTTTGCGTATGGAGTTTCTGGAGGGAACCCAAGTGGTTGGGCTTTTTTTCTTGCCGCATCATTAAGAAGTGCGCCGTTTCTTCTAGCGGGCGGCGTTTCGTGGTGGATGTGGAATTGGCAGAATCGATATCTGTCTTGACACACCTTCAGTATTCTCAATCACAATATGTGATCACACCCGAAAAACCTGTGATCACAAATGCTGAAAATCTTCGTGAAAATCTGCTTTCCTGTCAAAAAACCCTTTAACCTTGTGCCCTGCCCCCCCCTATAACGGTGTAATCGCAGTCAGACGGGATAATTTCGATGAACATTCACGAATATCAAGCCAAGGCTCTTCTTCGCAGCTATGGCGCTCCGGTCTCCGATGGTCGCGCGGTTCTGCGCGCCGAGGAAGCCAAAACCGCAGCCGGTGAACTGGATGGCCCTCTGTGGGTTGTCAAAGCCCAAATCCACGCAGGCGGACGCGGCAAGGGTTCCTTCAAAGAGGCCGATGCAGGTGAAAAGGGCGGTGTCCGTCTGACCAAGTCGGTGGAAGAAGCGGCTGAGGAAGCCAAGAAGATGTTGGGCCGCACCCTGGTCACGCACCAGACCGGCCCGGCAGGCAAGCAGGTCAACCGCATCTATATCGAGGCTGGCTCCGGCATCGAACGCGAACTTTACCTGGCCTTGCTGGTCGACCGCCAGACCAGCCGCATCTCGTTCGTCTGCTCGACCGAAGGCGGCATGGACATCGAAGAAGTGGCGGCGGCAACGCCCGAGAAAATCCTGTCCTTCTCGGTCGATCCGGCCACCGGCTATCAGCCGTATCACGGTCGCCGCATCGCGTTCTCGCTGGGTCTGGAAGGCGCGCAGGTCAAGCAATGCGTCAAGCTGATGAACCAGCTCTACAACGCCTTCGTCGAGAAGGATATGGAGATGCTGGAGATCAACCCGCTGATCGTATCCGACAGCGGCGACCTCAAGGTGCTGGACGCCAAGGTCGGTTTCGACGGCAACGCAGTTTACCGCCACCCCGATATCGCCGAGTTACGCGACACGACCGAGGAAGACCCCAAGGAACTGGAAGCCTCGAAATACGATCTGAACTACATCGCGCTGGATGGTGAAATCGGCTGCATGGTCAACGGTGCCGGTCTGGCGATGGCCACCATGGACATCATCAAGCTGTATGGCGCCGAGCCTGCCAACTTCCTCGACGTGGGCGGCGGTGCGACCAAAGAGAAAGTGACCGAGGCGTTCAAGATCATCACCAGCGACCCGCAGGTCAAAGGCATTCTGGTCAACATCTTCGGCGGCATCATGCGCTGTGACGTTATCGCCGAGGGCGTTGTCGCCGCGGTGAAAGAGGTCGGCCTGCAGGTTCCGCTGGTCGTGCGTCTGGAAGGCACGAATGTCGAGAAAGGCAAAGAAATTATCAACACCTCTGGCCTGGACGTGATTGCAGCGGACAACCTGAAAGACGGTGCCGAGAAGATCGTAAAGGCGGTTAAGGGATAAGCTCTGTGCCGACTGGTTTCGTTCTATTACTTTTGTTTGCAGCTATCGCGCCAATTGTTGCGCAATTTGCTGGCTCAGGGTTCATGAAGGTTACCGTCGGCGGTCTGAGTGTCATTCCTGCACTGGCGGTCTTACTAAGCATGGTTGCATACGGCTCACAGCAAAACTGTTTCAGGAGAGCTGAAACTTCGTCTGAATTTCACGCCTGCGAAGGTGCGGGAGACTTCATGATGATTTTGCTTGGTTTTGCTGGCGGGGCCTTTCTCGCGGCTCTAGCCGTAGGCACTGTGCTGGCGACACTGCTACTCAGGCTGCGAAACGTTGAAACGTAGGATGGGTGATTTCACCCATCTTGAATTGAGATGATGGGCTCAAAGCCCATCCTACGATAATCAAAGGAGACTCCTAAAATGGCAGTCCTCATCGACGAAAATACCAAAGTGATCTGTCAGGGCTTTACCGGCTCGCAGGGCACATTCCACTCTGAACAGGCCATCGCCTATGGCACCAAGATGGTCGGCGGCGTGACCCCCGGCAAGGGCGGGATGACCCATCTTGACCTGCCCGTGTTCAACTCGGTCCACGAGGCCAAGCACGTGACCGAAGCCAATGCCTCGGTGATCTATGTTCCGCCGCCTTTCGCGGCAGACTCGATCCTCGAAGCGATTGATGCCGAGATGGAAGTGATCGTCTGCATCACCGAAGGTATCCCGGTTCTGGACATGATGAAGGTGAAGCGCGCGCTGGAAGGCAGCAAATCCCGCCTGATCGGCCCGAACTGCCCCGGTGTCATCACGCCTGACGCCTGCAAGATCGGCATCATGCCTGGCCACATCCACAAACGCGGCTCTGTTGGCGTTGTGTCGCGTTCAGGCACGCTGACGTATGAGGCCGTCAAGCAGACCACCGATGTGGGTCTGGGCCAGTCCACCTGCGTGGGCATCGGCGGCGACCCGATCAAAGGCACCGAGCATATCGACGTGCTGGAATGGTTCCTGGCGGATGACGAAACCGAGTCGATCATCATGATCGGTGAAATCGGTGGTTCAGCCGAGGAAGAAGCCGCGCAGTTCCTGGCGGATGAGGCCAAGAAGGGCCGCAAGAAGCCGACCGCCGGTTTCATCGCAGGCCGCACAGCCCCTCCGGGCCGCCGCATGGGCCACGCGGGCGCCATCGTCGCTGGCGGCAAGGGCGGTGCCGAGGACAAGATCGAAGCCATGCGCAGTGCCGGTATCGTCGTGGCCGAAAGCCCGGCGCAGCTGGGTGAGGCTGTGCTGGAAGCGATTGGAAAGTAACGTGCTGCCTGCAAAACTCATATTTGCTGCTTTTTGCAGGCTACGAATTCTCCCGGAACGCATCGTCCGTTCCGGGATTTCCCTTTGGATAATTTGTTTTTTGTCCACGGCTTCCCTCGCAACGGCACAAGCGCCTGAACAAGGTGAAAAAGCGGTTATTGTCGCGCTGGAATTGTGCTCGGAACCGATCGAAACTTTGGATGCGGCGCGTGCTGTATTGGAAGAGGCAGATTGGGTCGACTTTGATGAAGGCCCGGGGCCGATTGTATTGTCCAACCGGATTGCATTTTCTATCGACGAGACGGACCTTCTGTACACAATCAGTAATGCATCCTTTATGACGCTTTCGCTTTTTGGAAACTCGGCGCTCGGCCCCAATCAACTAGCATTTGAACACTCAAACGTGCGCCTTGCGTTGATTGGAATTGAGGAAGGAGTTTCTTGGTGTGCGCTCGTCGGGCCTGACTGGTTACTTCGAACCGCCCTGACCAATGGGCTAGACGGCGGAGTCAGTGCCAAGACAGGATTGGTCACACTTAAACTCAGCGCCTCAAAAAAAGCGATGTCAGCACTGGCTTTGTTGGATGTTGACGCATTTATCGAGGCCTACTCGGCTACAGAAACAGATAAGGCAAAGCGCGAAGAGATGATTGGGTCATTGCCGGACGTACTTATGCCAACAAACATTTTGGTGTCTCCTATCCGACAAGACGGTTCAGAAGGTGAATAGTAGCATGACCTTCTCCGACGCCATCCGCACCTGTTTCTCCAAGTTCCTCACCTTTTCGGGGCGTGCCTCGCGCCCCGAATACTGGTTCTTTTTCCTGTTCATCGTAATCTGGAGCATCATTGCCGGGATCATCGACTGGCAGTTCTTCACGCAGGTCGCGATCACAGAAAGCGGTGAGGTCAAGTCCGTCGCTGCTACGTCCCGCCAACCGGTGCAAAGCATTGTCGGCCTGATAGTGTTCTTCCCGCATCTGACCGTCGCATTCCGGCGGATGCATGATACCGGGCGCAGTGGGCTGTATGCTCTGTTGCCGATCCTGCTGATTGTCGGGGCCTTTGCCGTTCTGATCTTTGGCATCGGCCTTGCCAGCCAGTTCCATGGCGGAACGCTCGACATATTGTTTACCCGCGCAACATTGCTGATCGTCATTCCGACACTTATCGTTCTGTTTGTGTCGCCCCTGCTGGTTCTGTGGTGGCTGACCCGCCCCAGCCAGCCAGGTGCCAATCAATACGGTCCCAACCCACATGAGGTAGCCCAATGACCGAACACTCGCCCAACTCTGCCTTTCATGCCTCAAGCTTCATGCAGGGGCATAATGCCGAATACCTTGAGCAGCTCTATGCCCAATACACCAAGAACCCCGGTGCGGTGGATGCTGCCTGGGTCGAGTTCTTCAGGGCCATGGGCGACGCCGCACCGGATGTGCAGCGCGAAGCGGAAGGGCCATCATGGGCGCGCACCGATTGGCCTCCGATGCCTGCGGACGATCTGACAGGCGCTCTGACTGGTGAATGGGCCGAGATTGACGCCAAGGCGGCGGGCAAGAAGATCAAGGACAAAGCCGTCGATAAGGGCGTCGAGGTCAGTGACGATCAGATCAAACGCGCCGTGCTGGACAGCTTGCGGGCGCTGATGCTGATCCGGGCCTACCGTATCCGGGGCCATCTGGCCGCAGATCTGGATCCTCTGGGAATGCGCGCCGCCAGCATGCACCCCGAACTGGACCCAAAGACATATGGGTTCACCGATGCCGACATGGATCGCCCGATCTTCATCGACAACGTGCTGGGGCTGCAGGTTGCCTCGATGCGGCAGATCGTCGAGATCGTGAAACGGACATATTGTGGCACCTTCGCGCTGCAATACATGCATATCTCAAACCCGGAAGAGGCCGCGTGGCTGAAAGAACGGATCGAGGGCTACGGCAAGGAAATCGCGTTCACCAAGGAAGGCCGCAAGGCGATCCTGAACAAGATGGTCGAGGCGGAAGGCTTCGAGAAGTTTCTGCACGTCAAATACATGGGCACCAAGCGCTTTGGTCTGGACGGTGGCGAGGCACTGATCCCGGCAATGGAGCAGATCATCAAACGCGGTGGTGCGTTGGGCCTGAGCGATATAGTTATCGGGATGCCGCACCGGGGCCGTCTGAACATTCTGGCCAATGTGATGGGCAAACCTTACCGCGCCATCTTCAACGAATTCCAGGGCGGCAGTTTCAAGCCCGAGGATGTCGATGGTTCGGGTGATGTGAAATACCACCTTGGCGCATCCAGCGACCGCGAATTTGATGGTAATAGCGTGCACCTGTCGCTGACTGCCAACCCTTCGCATCTTGAGGCGGTGAACCCTGTGGTTCTAGGCAAAGTTCGTGCCAAGCAGGATCAGTTGGGCGACACCGATCGCACCAAGGTCATGGCCGTTCTGCTGCATGGGGATGCGGCCTTTGCTGGTCAGGGGGTTGTGGCCGAAGGCTTTGGCCTGAGTGGTCTGCGCGGACATCGCACGGGTGGAACAATGCACATCGTGGTGAACAACCAGATCGGTTTCACCACTGCGCCGCACTTCTCACGCTCCAGCCCTTACCCGACAGATATCGCGCTGATGGTCGAGGCGCCGATCTTCCATGTGAACGGTGATGACCCGGAGGCCGTGGTTCATGCAGCCAAGGTCGCGACCGAGTTCCGTCAGAAGTTCCAAAAGGACGTGGTTCTGGACATCTTCTGCTACCGCCGGTTTGG
Organism: Ruegeria sp. AB9; assembly: GCF_056542585.1. NCBI lineage: Bacteria > Pseudomonadati > Pseudomonadota > Alphaproteobacteria > Rhodobacterales > Roseobacteraceae > Ruegeria > Ruegeria sp. AB9. The sequence continues at coordinate 136,903 of NZ_JBQGAA010000004.1, forward strand.
TCACAACGAGGGCGACGAGCCCATGTTTACCAACCCGATCATGTACAAGAAGATCAAGACGCATAAGACCACGCTGTCTCTGTATACCGAACGCCTCGTCAAGGATGGCCTGATCCCCGAAGGTGAGATCGAGGACATGAAGGCAGCCTTCCAAGCTCATCTGAACGACGAGTTCGAGGCCGGCAAAGACTACAAACCCAACAAGGCCGACTGGCTGGATGGGCGCTGGTCACATCTGGACAAGAACAAAGACGAATACATGCGCGGCGAGACCGCGATCACACCGGACACTCTGGCCGACATTGGCGGAGCTCTGACCCGTACACCGGGCGGATTCGCCATGCACAAGACAGTCGGTCGTCTGCTTGAACACAAAAAGCAGATGTTTGAAACCGGTACAGGCTTTGACTGGGCCACCGGTGAGGCGCTGGCCTTCGGATCATTGCTGACCGAAGGGTACCCGGTACGCCTTGCCGGTCAGGACGCCACGCGCGGTACCTTCAGCCAACGCCATTCGGGGTTCATCCATCAGGAAACCGAAGAGCGGTATTACCCGCTGAACAACATTCGCGCAGGTCAGTCACATTACGAAGTGATCGACTCAATGCTGTCCGAATACGCGGTTCTGGGATTTGAATACGGCTACTCGCTGGCCGAACCCAACGCGTTGGTTCTGTGGGAAGCCCAGTTCGGGGACTTCGCCAACGGCGCGCAGATCATGTTCGACCAGTTTATCAGCTCGGGTGAGTCGAAATGGCTGCGGATGTCCGGTCTTGTCACGCTGCTGCCGCATGGCTTCGAAGGGCAAGGCCCTGAACACTCGTCGGCGCGGCTGGAGCGGTTCCTGCAGATGTGCGGTCAGGACAACTGGATCGTGGCGAACTGTACGACGCCCGCGAACTATTTCCACATTCTGCGCCGACAGTTGCACCGGACCTTCCGGAAACCACTGATCCTGGTGACGCCAAAATCGCTGTTGCGCCATAAGCTGGCGGTCAGCACAGCCGAGGATTTCACAACCGGATCAAGCTTCCACCGGGTGCTGTGGGATGATGCGCAGAAGGGCAACTCTGACACCAAGCTGGTGGCAGATGAGAAGATCAAGCGCGTCGTGATGTGTTCCGGCAAGGTCTATTTTGACCTGCTGGAAGAACGCGATGCACGTGGCATCGACGACATCTACCTGATGCGGATCGAACAGTTCTATCCCTTCCCGGCACATTCGCTGATCAACGAGCTCGAGCGGTTCAAGAATGCTGAAATGGTCTGGTGTCAGGAAGAACCCAAGAACCAGGGCGCGTGGACCTTTATCGAACCCAATATCGAATGGGTTCTGTCTCGTATCGGCGCAAAACACACTCGTCCGGTTTATGCCGGTCGCGCAACCTCGGCCTCGCCCGCGACGGGCCTGGCCAGCCAACACAAAGCCCAACAAGAAGCGCTGGTTAACGAAGCGCTGAGCATCGAAGGAAAGTAAGCGATGACGATTGAAGTTCGTGTTCCCACGCTTGGCGAGTCGGTCACCGAAGCCACTGTAGCAACATGGTTCAAAAAACCCGGTGATGCGGTCGCAGTGGATGAAATGCTGTGTGAGCTGGAGACTGACAAGGTCACGGTCGAAGTGCCCTCTCCCTCTGCTGGTGTGATGGGTGAGATTGTAGCCGGCGAAGGCGATACCGTTGGTGTCGATGCTCTGCTGGCGACAATTACCGCTGGCGAAGGCGCCGCTCCGGCTCCGGCGGCCGTTGCTGCAACTGCACCTGCGCCCGCCGCGACAGGCGGGTCGGTTGACGTGATGGTACCGACACTTGGCGAATCCGTGACGGAAGCGACTGTTTCGACCTGGTTCAAACAGGTCGGCGACAGCGTTGCGCAGGACGAGATGTTGTGTGAGCTGGAAACCGACAAAGTCTCGGTTGAAGTACCGGCCCCTGCTTCAGGTGTTCTGGCAGAGATCGTCGCGCCGGAAGGTGCAACTGTAGACGCAACCGCAAAGCTGGCGGTCATCTCTGGCGGGGCCGCAGGCGCAGCTCCCGCGCCAGCTCCTGCAGCGGCAGCTCCCACTGCGGCAAGCACCGGCAAAGACGTTGCAAATGCGCCGTCTGCCGAAAAAGCGATGGCAGAAGCCGGATTGTCAGCCGATCAGGTCACCGGCACCGGTCGCGATGGCCGTATCATGAAAGAAGACGTTGCCAAGGCGGTTGCGACGGCCTCGGCTCCGGCGCCCTCCGCGCCCGCACCTGCGGCTCAGACCCCACGCGCACCGGTTGCTGCCGAAGATGAAGCCCGCGAAGAACGCGTGCGGATGACCCGCCTGCGTCAGACCATCGCCAAGCGCCTGAAGGATGCACAGAACACCGCCGCGATCCTGACCACCTTCAACGAGGTGGACATGACCGAGGTGATGGCCCTGCGCAACCAGTACAAGGACCAATTCGAGAAGAAACATGGCGTACGTTTGGGCTTCATGTCCTTCTTTACCAAGGCCTGCTGTCATGCCCTGAGAGAAGTGCCCGAGGTGAACGCGGAAATCGACGGCACCGACATCGTCTACAAGAACTTTGTGCATATGGGCGTCGCCGCAGGTACGCCTCAGGGTTTGGTGGTTCCGGTGATCCGCGATGCCGACAGCATGTCCTTTGCCGCGATCGAAAAAGCCATCGCTGAAAAGGGCAAGCGCGCCCGGGACGGCAAACTGAGCATGGCCGAGATGCAGGGCGGCACCTTCACCATCTCGAACGGCGGTGTTTACGGCTCGCTGATGTCGTCGCCAATCCTGAACCCCCCGCAATCTGGTATCCTTGGCATGCACAAAATTCAGGACCGCCCGATGGTCATCAATGGTGAGATCAAGATTCGCCCGATGATGTATCTGGCGCTGTCCTATGACCATCGTATCGTTGACGGCAAAGGCGCGGTGACGTTCCTTGTTCGAGTGAAAGAGGCGCTGGAAGATCCACGCCGCCTGCTGATGGATCTGTAAAAATGGCGACACATGTACTCTGGCAGGCCGATGTGGCCGATTTCGACGTTTGGCTGAAAGTGTTCCGCGAGGACAAACCAATGCGCAAGGCCGCGGGCATCCGCGACCTCCACATCTGGCGCGATCCCGATCAGAAAGACCATGCTATTGCGATGTTCGAAGTTCTGGATTTAGAGAAGGCCAATGCCTTTTTCGGGTCCGAAGAACTGGCGATGCATCATGAACGGGGCGGTATCGCGCATATCTCGATCAAGCTACTTGAACCGGTGTAACTCTGTCGATGACCAACGTTCGAAACGAAGCTGGTGAAATTTCCCGTCTGGAGCAGGCTAACGTACTTGGACTTGCCTATGTCAGGTCCATAATTCTACTGAATGCAGGCGGGATTCTCGCTCTTCTGACGTTTTTGGGGAACGCTTCTGCTCAGACTACGGTTTCAATTTCTCTAAGTGCGATCAAGATAGCGATGGTGAGTTTCTTAAGCGGAGTATCTGCCATTCTGCTCGCGCTTTTGATCTCGTACTCGTTCACTGCATCGGCACCCGTTACCCGCTACCATGAGTTTTGGGATAAGCATATCGTAGCTACGAACAGCGTTCTCGGCATTGCTTCGCTCGGGATTTTTGTCTTTGGCGTGGCTTCACTAATTATCGGAGCACAGTCTTTTTGAGTGTGACCTCGTGTGACCGCTCTCCCGTGAGGAGTGTGACCAACAAAGGAAAAAACCATGGCAAACTATGACGTCATCGTAATCGGCGCTGGCCCTGGCGGCTATGTCTGCGCTATCCGCTGCGCCCAACTCGGCTTGAAAACCGCCGTGGTCGAAGGGCGCGAAACTTTGGGCGGCACCTGCCTGAATGTGGGATGTATCCCCTCTAAGGCATTGCTTCATGCATCGCATCAGCTCCATGAAGCCGAGCATAACTTTGCCAAGATGGGCCTGAAGGGCAAAAGCCCCTCGGTCGATTGGAAACAGATGCAGGCCTACAAGGACGAGGTCATCGACGGCAACACCAAGGGCATCGAGTTCCTGTTCAAGAAGAACAAAATCGACTGGCTGAAGGGCTGGGGATCAATCCCTGCTGCTGGTCAGGTCAAAGTGGGCGATGAGGTGCACGAGACCAAGAACATAATCATCGCGTCAGGGTCCGAGCCGTCTTCGCTGCCCGGGGTCGAAGTGGACGAGAAGGTTGTCGTGACCTCGACCGGTGCGCTGTCTTTGGGCAAGATCCCGAAGAAGATGGTTGTCATCGGCGCTGGCGTGATCGGGTTGGAGCTGGGCTCGGTCTATAGCCGCTTGGGCGCTGAGGTGACGGTGATCGAATTCCTCAAAGAGATCACTCCGGGCATGGACCCAGAGGTGCAGAAGACGTTCCAGCGCATTCTCAAGAAGCAGGGACTCAAGTTCGTCATGGGCGCAGCGGTGCAGAAAACCGAAGCAACCAAGACCAAGGCCAAGGTGACCTACAAGCTGCTCAAGGACGACAGCGAGCATGTAATCGACGCCGACACCGTGCTGGTGGCCACGGGTCGCAAACCGTATTCCGATGGTCTGGGATTGGAAGCATTGGGCGTCGAGATGACACCGCGTGGCCAGATCAAGGTGGGTGCTGACTGGCAAACCAACGTGCCGGGCATTTATGCCATTGGCGACGTAACCGAAGGTCCGATGCTGGCCCACAAAGCCGAAGACGAGGGCATGGCCGCAGCCGAACAGGTCGCTGGCAAGCATGGGCATGTGAATTACGGCGTGATTCCGGGCGTGATTTACACTTGGCCCGAGGTTGCCAATGTTGGCGAGACCGAGGCCACGCTCAAGGAACAGGGTCGCGCCTACAAAGTTGGCAAATTCATGTTTATGGGCAACGGCCGCGCCAAAGCGAACTTTGCCAGCGACGGATTCGTCAAGATTTTGGCGGACAAAGAAACTGACCGCATCCTCGGCGCCCATATCATTGGCCCGGCGGCGGGCGATCTGATCCATGAGGTTTGCGTCGCAATGGAATTCGGCGCATCAGCCGAGGATCTGGCACTGACCTGCCACGCGCACCCGACCTATTCCGAAGCGGTGCGCGAGGCAGCGCTGGCCTGTGGCGACGGACCGATCCACAGTTAACAACCTTGACCCTGGCGGCGATCAACCCGGCGGGGTCAACCATGCATCCAGATAGGTCTCCAGCCTATCGGTAAATGTTGTCGCTGAATGCAGCGCGCAAAACCTTAAGGACATGGCCTGAATAGCAAAGGCCTGTACGCCTTCGGCCAAAAGCTCGGATGACACATCCTTGCGCACTTCCGCAGATTCTAACCACAGCATCACGATACGGAAGTATCGTTCAAAACAATAGGCGATTGGCCCTATTTCCGCGATGGCCGTCGCACCTGAATACCTGATCAACAGATCGAACACATATCGCTCGGACGTCATGAAGCTGTGAACCGGTTCGAGCGCCGCGATGATCTCAGGAACAGTTTTGGGGGATTTTCCGACCTCGGCCTGATCCAGACAGGCGTTCAGCTTGTCAGCGATCAGAATTTCCATAAGCGCATCCTTGTCGTGGAAGTGCGCAAAGAAGGTGCCTTTCGCTACGCCTGCCGCCTTCACAACTTCTTCCACCCGCAAAGCCCCATAGCTGCCATTTCGGATAACCTTTTCGGCAGCCGAGAGAAGTTTAGCGCGTGTCTTGATTGTACGTTTCTGAACAGTCTTTTGCATAATGCTCAATCGCACAGTTTTTGACCGTGGTCAAATTTGATATTGACTGTGGTCATTTTTTGATCCCAATAATTGACCGTGGTCATTTTTAGGAGAATCATGATGCAACCCAAGAAAATCCTCATCCTTGACGGGCATCCCGCGGAAAGCAGCCTGTCACGTGTATTCGCCGAAACGTATCGGGACGCGGCCCGCAAAAACGGGCACGACGTCCGGATGGTCCATCTGAGCGAACTGCAGTTTGATTTCGATTTCGGTCAGGGCAATTATCACGACTTCAAACCGCTAGAGCCGGTTCTGGAACAAGTGCTGCAAGACTTTGAATGGAGCGATCATCTGGTTCTGACCACGCCGATGTGGTGGGGCGGCCTGCCCGCAAAACTCAAAGGACTGATCGACCGAACATTCATCCCCGGACGGACCTTTGACACCCGGAACACCACAAAGATCGGGTTCCCGGCGCCCATGCTGACGGGACGCACCGCACGTGTCATCCTGACCTCAGACACCCCTGGATGGTTCATGCGGCTGGTCTATCGGCAAGCCCTTATCCGTCAGGTTCGGGACCAGATCCTAGGGTTTGTCGGCTTCAAACCAACCCGCTTCACCTATTTTGCAGGCGCAAGTTACCCCATGCCGGGCAGCGTTGACCGCTGGATCAAAAAGATAACCAAGATCGGAGCCGCTGCGGTTTGAACCGCGTCTGCCGCGCACATTTACCACATCGTTTTTGCGGCGCGTGCAGACCATTCATTGTCATATTGCGCGCCGCCTTCTTCACCTTCTGAAGCCTCAGCAAGAAGCTGACCAACAGTCGGTAGATCATTACTATCATCGCCACATGTCCATGTACTGGCTCGTATCAGAGCTCGGGCGCATTGGCTGTAAATCTCGGCAATTTCTATGACCATAACAGTCGCCGGGAGTTTGCCGCCCTTCTCAAATTGATGCCGCAAACCTTCATCCGCCGTTACACGGGCCAACCCATTCACCCGGACGACGTTGTTGGAACCCGGGACAAAGAACATCAGCGAGATACGCGGGTCGCGCACAATATTGCGAAGACTGTCCAGACGGTTGTTACCGCGCCAGTCCGGCAGGGCCAGCGTCTTAGCGTCCAGTTCGGTTACGACCGGGCCATCGTCACCCCGAGGGCTGCCATCCACACCTTCCGGGCCAACACTGCTGAGCACGCAGAGGCGCGAGGCGAGAATCCACTGGCGGTAAAGCGGCGTCAGGTGATGAACGACCTTTCGCAAAGATGGCGCGCCGGGCGTGGCATACAGTGCTTCCAGCGCGGCTATGTCGTCAATGTACTCCATCCGGATCAAACCCCACTTCGCGCATCAGCTCGTTCGAGCGTGTTTCAATCACATCTTCCAGCCGGCCAAGAAAGTCGTCGCGTTCAACACCTGGCTCGATTGGGTCCAGGAAATCCACAATCGCAAGACCCGGTTTGCGCATAACTCCTGTTCTGGGCCAGAACACGCCTGCATTTGTCGCGACAGGCACGCAGGGAAAGCCAAGGCCTTCGTACAGGACAGCTGTTCCAACCTTGTAAGGTTTCTTCGCCCCTGGCGCCACGCGTGTCCCTTGTGGGTAGATCACAAGCTGACCGGGTTCGGAAAACTCCTTCGCGACATCCTTGACCATCTTGGCCACCGCTGCCCCGCGCTTGCCTCGATTGACGGGAATACAGCCAAGACGGCGTGCATACATTCCAATGACGGGTGTAAACAACAGCTCGCGCTTCATGATGAATTTGCCGTGCGGAATAGCATCAAAAATCATGATGATATCAAGGAATGACTGGTGTTTTGCGCCTACGACCACCTCATTCGTAGGGGGGGTGCCCCGCACTTCGCACCGGATGCCAACCATCCATCGGGCAAGCCACATGGTGCTGCGTGCATAGCTCTTGCACGCCTTCAGGGCACCTGTCTTGGAAAACAGGGCGTAAGGTAGGAAAACGATGCCAAGGATCAGCATCCAGGCGTAGATCACGATCATGAAGATCAGAGACCGGACCCATTGAAAAGCCATCGACATCAGGAAAGCTCCTTCAATTTGCGTCGGGCCGCGGCCCAGGTGGCGAAAAAGGCGACGGTGGCACCGAGGACTGGAATAAGAACCGGTAAAACCCAGTCTTTACCCTGAAAACCGACACCGGTCAGAAAGCCGCCTGCATCTGAAGCTTCTGGCAACAACAAAACGCCTGTCATTCCCAGCAATGTACCCACTGAGGCCCCGAAAATGGCGCGATAGGTGAACCGTCTAACGAATGCCCCGGCGATGAACCCGTCGCGCGCGCCGACCAGGCGCAGCACTTCGATGATCTGTGCGTTGGCGGCAAGCGAGGCATTGGCCGCAAGGGTGATCATCGCTGCGGTTGCGCCTCCGATCAGCAGAATCGAAATCCATCCCAGACGGCGCAAGGACATCGCCGCATCAACCAGTGGCTCCCGCCATCGCGTGTGATCGTCCAGCACAGCACCCGGCACCTCGGCCCCCAGCCGCAAACGCAGCCCCGCCACATCGATGCCGGGTTCGGTTTCAATGATCTCGACAAGTTGCGGCACAGGCAGCGTATCGAGCGGCAGATCAGGCCCGAACCAAGGGGAAAGCAACGCCGCCTGCTCTTCCTGTGTCAAAGCACGGGCCGAGGCAACACCGGGCGTCTGGCGCAGAACGGTCAGTGCGGCCTCAGTCTGGGCCGCGCGCTGTTCCGCAGGCGCGTTGATGCGCAGGGTTGCGGCACCGGCCAGTTCCGAGGCCCAGCGATCCGCAATGCGTCCCGAGGCTAGAGAAAGGGCCAAGGCGAACACTGCCAGAAACGCCATGGCACCGGCGACAAACAGGGTCAGGTGGGCCGTGTATCCGGTGGGCGGAACCACCCGGTCTGCACGTTTGTCGCCACGCAACAGATTTCGCAGGTCGGGGCTGGTCATAGATCCGCTCCCGCCAGTTGCAGTTTGCGCTGCGAAATGCGCAATACGCGCGCCTGTACATGACTTTTGGCCGCTCTGATCAGGCTCAGGTCATGGGTGGCGATCAGAACGGTTTTGCCCATCCGGTTCAGCTCGACCAGCAGGCGCAGCAGCCGTTGCGACATTTCCCAATCAACGTTGCCCGTCGGCTCATCTGCCAGAACCACATCAGGCGACAGGATGACGGCGCGGGCCAGAGCAGCCCTTTGGCGTTCGCCGCCGGACAGTTCAGGCGGATGCGCTTCCAGCCTTGCGCCCAATCCAACCCAGCTGAGCAGCTCGGTCAAGTTGTCCTGCTCGGACGATTCCGCGCGTCCGGACACCATCAGTGGCAAGGCGACGTTTTCGGCCAGCGTCATATGGTCAAGAAACTGGCAATCCTGATGCACAACACCTACGCGACGCCGAAGTACCGCCAGCTGATCGCGATCAAGGGCTGAAACATCCTGATCAAACACGCTCAACCGCCCCGAGGTCGGCAGCAAAGCCCCATAGCACAGCTTGAGCAATGTCGTTTTGCCCGCCCCGGATGGCCCGGTCAGAAAATGGAACGAACCCGGCTGCAACTGCACCGAAACATCGCTCAGCAACTCGCCGCCACCGTAGGTGTAGCTGACATTTTCCAGCTCGATCACACGTGTCCCCATTTATTTTTCCGCTCTTCTTGCCCGAGCATGGTGATGGTTTCAATGGTTCTACCGAGTCCAATTGGTGACACTTGCCCCGTGAAACCGAAAACGCCCTTTGCTGTTGGGTCTTAACGGAATATCATTCCTGAAAAAACTATTATCGGTCCTTCGCCCGACCGAGGAGGCAGCATGCGTCTTACATGTCCAAATTGCAGTGCGCAGTACGAGGTTCCTGACGAGGTCATCCCCGAGGAAGGCCGCGACGTGCAGTGTTCCAACTGCGATCAGACCTGGTTTCAGGCCAAACACCCTGAAGAACCTGCTGCCGCCCCAACCGAAGAGGCAGAAACTCCTGCACAGGACGACGCATCTTCCGACGTCGCCGAAGTTCAGCAGGATGCCGAACCGGAGCCGTTAGAAGATGCAGCATCGGAGGACGAACCTGAGGTCGAAAAACCCGCGGCATCCACAGGAAATGTCGATCCTTCCGTCGCCAGCATTCTGAAAGAGGAAGCCGCCCGCGAAGCGGAACTGCGGGCGCAGGAAGGTAGTAGCCTCGAGAGCCAGCCCGATCTGGGACTTGATACGCCGCCAGAACCCAAGGTACAGCCCAAACGGCCTTCGGCTTCGGAAACCGCTGTCGATGCCGGGCAGAAGGACGCGTTACCGGATGTCGAGGCGATCAATTCCACGATGCGATCAGATGAGTCGGACGAGGCCGCGCAGGCACCCCGCAAATCGGGTGGATTTGTGCGCGGTTTTGCTTTGATGCTGATCATCGGTGTGGTGCTATATCTGATCTACGGAAACGCCCAGCAAATCAGCGAGGCTGTACCTCAGGCCGATCCGTTGCTCAGTTCATATGTGTCACTGGTGGATCAGGCACGTATCTGGCTTGAAGCACAGGCTGGATCTGGTGCCCAGAACTGAGGTCTAGAACCGCTCCAACAATCGTTTGAGGTATTCCAGTTCGATCTGGGGGCGGTCCGATTCTCCGGTTCTGCGACGGATTTCGTCCAGAAGCTCCCTCGCGCGGCGATACACGTCTTCGCCTTGTAACAGATTCTCATCCGTTGAAATCGAACCGACAGCACCGGGATTTCTGCCCAGTGGGTCGCGGTTGTTTGCTTGCATATCGCCGTCCTGCGTTCCCTGCCCGGGCTGGTTCTGCTGGTTCTGCGCCATGGCCTCGCCCAATGACCGCATCCCTTCACGCAACGCTTCCATGGCTTCTGACTGGCGATCGATGGCTTCAGCCAGATCATCTCCGCGCAGGGCCTGTTCCGCCTCGTCCATGGCGCGCCCGGCCCGATCCAGCGCCTCGCGCGCGGCGTCGCCTTCTGGCGTACCGGCGCCGGGCAATCCCTGTTGCTGACGGCCCAACTCTTCTCTCAGCGCCTGTTGACGATCCGCAAGCGAGCCCTGACCCTGCTGGCCTTCTCCAGCCTGATCCGAACCTTCACCCTGACCGCCCTGTCCTTCGTGGCTTTGCCCCCGGCCCAGCCCACCGCTGCGGCCCTCGTTGCCCTGGCTTTCACCGGTTTGAGCCCCCGGGTTGAACTGTTCCTGCAAATCGCGGAATGCCTGATCACTCAGACCTTGTTGTTCCCGCAGAGTTTCCGCCAGACCTTCCATGGCCTGCTGCCCCTCGGACTGCTGACCTTGACCCTGGCCCTGAGTCACCCGCATGTTTTCCATCATCTGCTGGAACTCTTCCAACGCCTGCTGGGCCTCGGCCATGCGGCCTTGCTCCATCAGTTCCTGAATACGGTCCATCATGCGTTGCAAATCATCCTGCGTCATTTGCAGGGATTCACCATTCTGGCCGGACTGACGCTCACCATCCTCTCCGTTTTGCTGAGCAAGCCGTTGCAGCTGCTGAAGATAATCCTGTGTCGCTTCGCGCAATTCCTGCATGAGCTCCGCAATTTCCTCGTCGCTGGCCCCGTTCTGCATTGCTTCGGTCAGACGCTCTTGCGCGCGCCGCATCCGTTCCAGCGCATCCGCCAATGTGCCGTCCTCGATCAACACAGCAATATCCCACAGGGCCTGGGCGATCTCTGCTTGTTGTTCCGGTTTCAACCCGTATCGATCAAACGTCTCAAGCCGCCGCAGTACGACCCTCAGACGCAAGTACGCCGTATCCGAACGAAACAGATCCTCAGGCAGATGCGATACAGCCCGCAGCAACTGCGCGATGCGCGGCGCATTGGATAGCGACCAGAGCAGATCACGCCGTTGTTCGATCACAGCAGCTGCTAGAGGATCAAAAAACCGACGCGCTGGCAGTTCGGTCATATATGGTTCAGACGACGATTGCTGATCCGCCGCATCCATAGCCATCAATGTGATCCGGACCGGCAGATGCGCCCAGGGATGTTGCGAGAAATCCTCTATCAAATCCTCGGCGAAATCCGCCCGATCACCGGTGATCGGCATCGGCAGTTCAATCTCAATCGCTTCGCGCGGTTCTGGCTCTGCCGCCAGTCCATAGCGGCGATCAACCGCTGCCAGATTCAGTTCGATCCGGGCTGAGCCTGAAACCACACCATAATCATCACTTGCGACGAAGGGCAGCTTCATCTGCCCACCAGCCTCGGCCTCGGCCGTTCCGGCAACCGCTATCTGAGGTGCCGTGTCGTCAATGATCTGCAGCGCCCATTCGCGCCCTGCCGGCCCGTCGATGCGCAGTTGGCCAGAACGTTCGGCCACAAATTCCTGATCCGGGTCGGTCGCCGCCTCGACCCCCTGGACTGAGCTGTTTTCGGTCAGGCTATGTGCACCAACTTCACCGTAAAGCCGCAAGGTGATGCGGCTGCCCTTCGGAACGGAAAGTTCCGCATCCGTTTGATCCGCGAGATACAGCGTCGGAAGGCCCGTGTAACGGGGTGGTTCAACCCATCCCTCCCAAGTCGGCCCCTGTCCGGCGGCCGCAGTACCCGGGGTCATATCCGCAACTGATCCCACGTGCCACAAAGAGCCGAAGACCAGCGCCACAGCAAATGCCAGCAACGCCGCATAGCGCAGCGCATAAGGATCTCGTGAAGCCAACCGAAGGTCAGGTTTGACAGCCTCGGCCGCCGCGGCACGTTGCGCCATCCGGGCTTTGTGCGCTTGCCACAAGGCAACCGAGTCCCGATCTGTGGCGCCGATGGCCTGGTCGTCCATCAAGGCCTGAATTGGGCGCCCCGGCAGGGTCTCATCCAGTCGCACCAGGGCGTCCGCGCGCGAAGGCAGTTGGAATTTCCTCAGACCGAGAACAACCGCCACCACAAGCGACACCAAGGACAGCGCGCCAATACCCCAGACAATTTCCACGGAAACGTGATCCTGAAGCCCCAGCATCAATGCCGCAAGCAAAACCAGAACAATCGAGAACACTGGCCAGAACGCGCGTAGAACCTGTTCAGCCACCATGCCGACATGGGTCAGCCACAGGGACAGGCGCGGAATGGGCAGGTTTGAACGGTCGGTCAAGGCGGGCCTCCGGGTTGGGCCCGCGCGATTATCGCGTCAAAGCCACGAAGGTATGGTATCGCGGTTTATGATTTCGTCAAAGCTTGGGCGTTCACGAATGACTGCAAATTGATCGCCATTGACCAGAACTTCGGGGATCAGCGGGCGGGTATTGTATTCGCTGGCCATCACCGCGCCATAGGCACCCGCGCTGCGGAAGGCGATCAGGTTACCTGATTTCAACGGTGGCATGTTGCGCTGTTTGGCAAAGGTGTCACCGGATTCGCAAACCGGGCCTACGATATCATAAGCTTGCTGTTCCACGCCTGCCGCGGGTTCCTGCACTGCAACGATATCGTGATGGGCTTCGTACATCGCCGGGCGGATCAGGTCATTCATGGCCCCGTCGACAATCAGGAAATCACGGCCTTCGCCCGATTTCACATAAATAACTTTGCTGACCATAAGCCCGGCATTGCCCGCGATCAGGCGGCCTGGCTCGATCTCGATCTCACAGCCCAGATGACCCAGCGTTTTCTTGATCAAAGCACCATATTCCACCGGCAACGGCGGCGCGTCATTTGAACGGGTGTAAGGAATGCCCAGACCTCCGCCCAGATCAAGGCGGCGAATGTTGTGACCTTCGGCCCGCAACTGTTCAGTCAGTTCGGCAACCTTGGTATAGGCCAGCTCGAACGGTTCAAGCTCGGTCAGTTGCGAACCGATATGGACATCAATCCCGATGACCTCCAAGCCCGGCAGGCTGGCCGCATGAGCATAGACATCCGAGGCACGCGCAATCGGGATGCCGAATTTGTTTTCGGACTTACCCGTCGCGATTTTGGCGTGGGTCTTGGCGTCTACATCCGGGTTCACCCGAACCGTAATCGGCGCGACGACACCCAGTTCCAGTGCGACGGCGTTGATCACCTCCATCTCAGGCTCGGATTCGACGTTGAACTGGCGAATGCCACCGGTCAGCGCCGTCCGAATCTCATCCGCCGTTTTGCCAACGCCGGAGAAGACGATCTTGTCGCCCGGAACGCCCGCCGCCTTGGCCCGCAGGTATTCCCCGCCCGAAACAACGTCCATCCCTGCGCCTGCCTGCGCCAGCGTCTTCAGGATCGCCTGATTGCTGGCCGCTTTCATCGCATAGCAAACGAGGTGATCTGTACCTTCAAGCGCATCATCGAACAGCTGGAAATGCCGCAGCAAGGTTGCCGTGGAATAGACATAGAACGGCGTTCCGACCGCAGCAGCGATTTCGGAGACAGGGACATCTTCGGCGAAAAGCGCGCCGTCGCGGTAAAGAAAATGATCCATACCTGCGCGCTTAGACCAGAAGATGGCTTCGGATCAATGGATTCCGAACCCATCGCCCGGTTTAATTTCGGGTGGAAACTCCGACCCGGCCATAGCCCGAGATGGAAACGCCGGTGCCCGATTGCTTGGGTTCTGCCGCAGGTTCCGGACGCCTTGCCGAGGTAGGTTCGCACGCCGCCAGAGCCGCAAACGCCAAAATCAATCCAATTGTTCTCATTTCAGTATCTTTTCTTTGGACGGCAGGCGCGTCGATACGCCACTTCACGTTGGGACATAAGGATCCGATGCGCAATGTGAAGACGGATCAGAATCCCAGGTAAATGCCCAGCGGTCCACGGCTGAGACCGACGCCCCCGCCAACATACGCTCCGCTGGAACCTACTCCAACGGTCGCACTGACCGTCGGCTGGGCAGGCGCGGGTTGAACGGGCTCACCATCGGCGCCGCACCCGACCAGCATCAGGCCGGACACCATAATTAGGATCGCACGCAGCGCGGTCATCACACCATTGCCTTCCATCTCTCAACCTGGGCACGCACCTGATCAGGAGCTGTGCCACCATAAGACTGGCGCGAGTTTACCGAATTTTGCACGGTTAGGACAGAATAGACATCATCGATGATGTCGGCATGAACCGATTGCATGTCTTCCAACGTCAGATCGGGCAGATCGCAACCTTTGCTTTCAGCTATTGCAACCAACGACCCGGTAACATGGTGGGCATCGCGGAACGGCAGGCCCAGCACACGCACCAACCAGTCGGCCAGATCAGTCGCGGTAGAGAAACCCGAGCCCGCCGCCGCAGCAAGGCTTTCGCGGTTGGCGGTCATGTCCTTGACCATGCCTTCCATCGCCGCCAGCGCCAGCATCCAGTTGTCGGCTGCGTCAAAGACCTGTTCCTTGTCTTCCTGCATGTCCTTGGAATAGGCCAGTGGTAAGCCCTTCATCACCATCATCAGCGCTGTGTTGGCACCATATATGCGCCCCACCTTGGCACGGATCAGCTCCGCAGCGTCGGGGTTTTTTTTCTGCGGCATAATCGACGAGCCGGTCGAGAAGCGATCCGACAAGGTTACAAAGCGGAACTGGGCCGAAGACCAGATCACCAGTTCTTCGGCAAACCGCGACAGATGGACGGCACAGATCGAGGCGGTCGACAGGAATTCCAGCGCGAAGTCACGATCGCTGACGGCATCCAAAGAGTTGGCGGCGGGGCGGTCAAAGCCCAGCGCCTCGGCGGTCATGTGACGGTCGATGGGGAAAGATGTCCCGGCCAGCGCAGCAGCACCCAGAGGGGATTCGTTCATCCGGGCACGCGCATCGCGGACACGGGACAAATCACGGCCAAACATCTCGACATAGGCCATCATGTGGTGGCCCCATGTCACCGGCTGCGCGGTTTGCAGGTGGGTGAAGCCGGGCATGACCCAATCGGCCCCGGCCTCGGCCTGCGCCAAAAGCGCGCGGATCAGGGCCAGCAGGCCGGTTTCTGCTGCATCCAGTTGATCGCGGACCCAGAGTTTGAAATCAGTCGCCACCTGATCGTTACGCGAACGCCCTGTGTGCAGACGGCCTGCGGGTTCGCCAATCACTTCCTTCAGGCGCGCCTCGACATTCATGTGGATGTCTTCCAGCGCGGTCGAGAACTGAAACTCTCCGTTCTGGATTTCTGACAAAACGGTGAGCAGCCCTTCCCGAATAGCCTGCGCATCACTATCACTAATAACGCCTGTGGCAGCCAGCATGGCGGCATGGGCGCGCGAGCCTGCGATGTCCTGGGCTGCCATCCGCTGATCGAACCCGATCGAGGCATTGATCGCCTCCATGATCGCGTCTGGACCGGCGGCAAAGCGGCCGCCCCACATCTGGTTCGAGGATTGATCGGTCATGTAAGAAAACCCGGAGTTGATATGCGCCTATTTCGTCTGATCCCCCTTTATATGGCCCTTGCGCTGGGTGCAAACGCCGCTTTGGCGACCGATGCCGAGACGCTCGCCCCTTTGCGCGAAGACAGCCTGAAACGCCTGATCCTGCACAAGGAACCCAAACCCGCAAATTTGATCGAATTCCAGCTGGAAGATGAAGGCGGTGTCGGAACTCTTGTGGATTACGAGGGCAAGTATGTGCTGCTGAATTTCTGGGCCACATGGTGTGCACCCTGCCGCAAGGAAATGCCTCAGATTGCGGAGTTGCAGGAAGAATTCGGCGGCGACAAGTTTCAGGTTTTGACGCTGGCCACGGGCCGCAACTCACCTGCCGGCATCAAGAAATTCTTTGAAGAGAATGGAATTGCCAACCTGCCCCGCCATCAAGACCCCAGCTCAGCCGCCGCGCGCGAGTTTGGAGTGATTGCGCTGCCGATTACGGTGATTCTGAACCCGGAAGGGCAGGAAATTGCCCGCCTGATCGGTGACGCCGAATGGAACTCGGACAGCGCCAAAGCGATCATCTCGACTCTTGTCGGCGCCGAAAGTTAACGCGTTTAGTAAAAAACGCGAAATCATGTTACCCTCCCACGCGTTATGAGTGGGAGGTTCAAAATGAAGCATGTTTTTTTCTTCGTCGCAGTTGCAGGCGCGCTGGCCATGGCTGGCACCGCACACGCCGATTACAAGCGGATCAAAACAGCCAAACAGTTCAATGCCGAGTTGGTTGGCAAGAAGCTGGTCGACGAACAAGGCAATGTGTTTGTTGCAAATGCGGATGGCACGATTTCAGCCAAACTGAAAAGTGGCAAGAAATTCAGTGGAACCTGGGTTTGGAACAAAAAATTCTGGTGCCGGAACGGCGTGCTCGAAGGCAAAGCACTGGGCACCGATTGTCAGCTTTGGGAAATTGACGGGACCTCAGCCCGAATGACCCGTGAAAAAGGCAAGGGCAAGACAACCGTTTATTCGATCAACAACTAAAGGCATCAGTCCATTTCAATCTCGTGATATACTGTCTCTGCCCTGCCGGGCAGGGCCGGTATTGTAGTTGAAATGGAGGCAATGATGAAACCCGTCGTACTGCTGATCGGGCGGCTGCCAAATGTGATTGGCGATGTGGCACGTCAACTGGATCACCTGCCGATCCAATGGCTGGGCGCACATGACACGGACGAGGTCCGAAAGCAGTTGGATGCCGAACCGCGAATCGCCTGCGCCATTTTAGGGGCGGGCCTTGATGACACGATCCGCGGCGAAATGGTGGGCATTATTGCGGCCCGCCGCCCGGATATCTGTATCCACCTCAAGGACCGCGCATCTGGCCCCGACGGGCTGGTACCCTTCGTCAAACGCGTGGTGCAACACGAGATTCTGGAGCGGCTGGAAAACAGCTGACGTCACGCCACCTTTGACAGAGTTTCAACTCCTTTGCACTCTGCGCTCAGGAGGATGGAATGCCACTCGAAATTCTATTGGTGCTGGTGGTCGGCGGGATAGCCGGCATCACCCTGTTGTTGCATCTGTCCGGCAGATCGCGGCAGTTGATCCTGACGCCGGACTTTGCACGTGAGCAATGGGCGCGCCACTTTCCGGATGACGATGTATTCGACGTGACGGTTGCTCATGACGGGCATGCTGCGGTTGTGCGCACCGGCACGGGCAATGGGTTGCTCTGGTCTTTCGGGGCTGACACCGTTGCCCGCCATCTGCTGGATTTTGACCTTCTGGATCACCCGGACGGATTTGAGGTTCTGTTTCACGAATTCTCGGTGCCCAAAACGCTCATCCGCCTGGACGAACTCGAGCGCCGCCACTGGCGCGACCTCATGGAGCCCGCATGACAGACCACATAAGCTTCCCCGACGCGGTGCAATGGGCCGTGCCCTTTTTCATCGCTGCGATTCTGGCTGAATTCCTGTGGATCGCAGTCAAAGGCAAAGGCGGACGGTATGAAACGCGCGATGCGGTGACCTCATTGATCATGGGGGCCGGAAACATCGCTTCTGGTTTTCTACTAGGCTTTTTTGCCTATGCGTTTTTCATGTGGCTGTGGCAAATCACGCCGCTGAACCTGGGCACGTCAATTCCTGTTATCATCCTGTGTTTTGTGCTGGATGATCTCCGCTATTACTGGGTGCACCGGTTTGGCCACCGCATCCGTTGGGTCTGGGCCAGCCATGTGAACCATCACAGTTCACAGCATTACAACCTGACCACAGCCCTGCGGCAAACATGGACCTATACGTTCACTTTTATGATGGTCGTCCGCGCGCCTCTGATCCTGTTGGGGTTTCACCCTGCCATGGTTCTGTTCGTCGGTGGCCTCAATCTCATCTATCAGTTCTGGATCCATACCGAAGCCATTGGCAAAATGCCCCGCTGGTTCGAGGCGGTGATGAACACCCCCAGCCATCATCGCGTCCATCATGGTCGAAATGCCCGATATCTGGACTGTAATTATGCGGGTGTCTTCATCATCTGGGACAAGATGTTCGGTACTTTCGTGCCAGAACAGGAAAATGACCGGGTCGATTACGGGTTGGTTCACAATATCGGCACGTTCAACCCGCTGCGCGTGGCGTTTCACGAATGGGTTGGCATCTGGCACGACGCCACGCAGCCCGGACTCACCCTGCGCCAGCGGCTGGCTTATTGCTTTGCCCCACCGGGGTACAGCCACGATGGCAGCCGGGACAATTCGGAACAGATCAAGGCCAAGCATCTGGCGCGCCACCCTGAAGATCGCGGAACGCCCGGTTTTGAACATCTGGACCAAAACCTGCCCAACGGACAGGCAGAACAGGCCTGAAACAGCCGGCCAAAGCCTGCCTGCGCCTTGAAATTCGATCCTTGCACGCCATATCGGACGACAGGCGTAGCGTAAGAGTGAGCGAGGGTCGGCATGAACCGTATGGGAACCATTTCAATCTTTATTGGCTTGTTTGGATTGTTGCTTGCTATGTTCGCGGCCCTCGGCGGCGCTGTAGCAGCGCTGATTGCGCTGGGTTTTGCAATGATGGCTCTTGGCGCGATGGGCGCGATACTCGGCGCTGCGGCTTCATTAGCCCGTGCATGGCAGTCCGCCCGCTAATCCCCAGCCTTGTAAATTCTTCTGACACCTTAACCGCAGATTCATCTCTTTGCCCTGAGATTGTGTCCAAACACATGTCCCGGACACATGGGAAACCGCGCTTATGGGAAACAAGAAGTTGGCAAACCTGCCTGAAGGGTCGGACAGCCCGTTGAATGCGGCAGTTTCGACGCGGGATCGTTCAGTTGTGCAGATGGCAACTGATGCGGTGAAGCATAAGCAATGCAAGTTGGCCTTTCAGCCTGTGATACAAGCAAACGCCCCTCATGGCGTCGCGTTCTACGAAGGGTTCATACGCGTTCTGGATGAAACCGGCCGCGTCATCCCAGCACGCGAATTCATGCCTCAGGTTGAAAACACTCCCATTGGCCGCGATCTGGATTGTGTCGCGTTGGAACTCGGGCTGCGCACCTTGATAAAGAACCCTGAAATTCGTCTGTCGATCAACATGTCAGCTCGCTCGATCGGGTATTCCAACTGGTCCGGAGTACTGGACAGGTTTCTGAAACGAGATGCCGGATTGGGCGAACGATTGATACTTGAGATTTCCGAAAGCTCGGCCATGCAGGTGCCTGAGTTGGTTGTCGATTTCATGGATCGATTGCAAGATCGCGGTATCGCTTTTGCGTTGGATGATTTTGGTGCCAGCAATTTTTCGTTTCGCCATTTTCGCGAGTTTTTGTTCGACGCAGCCAAGATCGATGGCCAATTTGTGCGGGGTATCAGCAACAGTCCCGACAACCAGACATTGGTGCGCGCCCTGATCGCAGTGGCACGTGAATTTGAAATTCTGGTCACGGCCGAATCGGTCGAAACGCAGGAGGATGCCGCGTTTTTGGTCGCAAGCGGCGTGGATTGCCTGCAAGGGTTCTTATATGGCGCACCCAGCGTCACGGAACCATGGAAGCAGGAAAACAGATCAAAAACAGGAAGTTGAACGTCTAATGGACGACGTTTTCTTGCCTTTTCAAACACTGAGACAAGCTGCCCGTTGCTGCATGTGCAGCATTACGCTATTGCAAGAGTACTTGAGCGGGGGATCACGGGGCGCTCTTGTTTCGAGGGGGCACCTCTCGACCTGCGCCGTCAGAAATTCCGCTGGCCCATGACGGTAAAGGACTGATCATATGACCAACGTAGTAATCGCATCCGCCGCACGAACAGGTGTCGGCAGCTTCAGTGGTTCGTTTGCGAACACCCCTGCACATGATCTGGGCGCTGCCGTCCTGGAAGCAGTTGTCGAGCGCGCCGGAGTGGACAAAGGCGAGGTTAGCGAAACCATCATGGGGCAGGTTCTGACGGCCGCCCAAGGCCAGAACCCCGCACGACAGGCGCACATCAATGCCGGCCTGCCGCAGGAAAGCGCGGCATGGGGCATCAATCAGGTCTGCGGCTCGGGCCTGCGCGCCGTTGCTCTGGGCGCTCAGCACATTCAGCTGGGTGACGCCGAAATCGTTGCTGCTGGTGGTCAGGAAAACATGACCCTGTCACCCCACGCCGCCGCCCTGCGCGCCGGTCACAAGATGGGCGACATGAAATACATCGACACCATGATCCGTGACGGTCTGTGGGATGCCTTCAACGGCTATCACATGGGTCAAACCGCCGAGAACGTGGCCGAGAAATGGCAGATCAGCCGCGATATGCAGGACGAATTCGCTGTCGCCAGCCAGAACAAGGCCGAAGCTGCCCAGAACGCCGGTAAGTTCGCGGATGAAATCGTGCCCTTCACCATCAAGACTCGCAAGGGCGACATCGTGATGGACAAGGACGAATACATCCGTCACGGCGCAACGATGGAAGCGATGGCCAAACTGCGCCCGGCCTTCACCAAGGACGGTTCGGTCACTGCGGCCAACGCGTCGGGGCTGAATGACGGTGCCGCTGCGACCCTGCTGATGTCGGCTGAGAACGCCGAAAAGCGCGGCATCGAGCCTCTGGCCCGCATCGCATCCTACGCGACTGCCGGTCTGGACCCGTCGATCATGGGCGTCGGCCCGATCTATGCATCGCGCAAAGCACTGGAAAAAGCTGGCTGGTCGGTTGACGATCTGGACCTGGTCGAAGCAAACGAAGCCTTTGCCGCGCAGGCTTGTGCCGTGAACAAGGACATGGGCTGGGATCCGTCGATCGTGAACGTCAACGGCGGCGCTATTGCCATCGGTCACCCGATCGGCGCGTCTGGCTGCCGTGTTCTGAACACCCTGCTGTTCGAAATGAAGCGTCGCGATGCCAAGAAGGGTCTGGCGACCTTGTGCATCGGTGGCGGCATGGGCGTTGCCCTGTGTGTGGAGCGCGACTAAGTGCTCTGACAACTAGATAGAAAAAGGCGCCCAGTGGGCGCCTTTTTTGTTACATTGGGGTTCTACCCCTTAGATGCGACGATATTGCCACCTGGAAAACTGAATTTCATGACGAAACAATATTGCGCACGACCACCTCTCAAAGTAACAGCATTACCAAGACGACTAAAATTGGAGGATTCCTAAATGGCACGTACAGCACTCGTTACCGGCGGTTCCCGCGGCATCGGCGCAGCAATTTCCAAGGCGCTCAAGGCCGAAGGGTACAATGTTGCGGCCACCTATGCAGGGAATGACGAAGCCGCCGCTAAATTCACCGAAGAGACCGGTATCAAGACCTACAAGTGGAACGTCGCCGATTATGACGAATCCAAAGCAGGCATCGAAAAGGTCGAGGCAGAGGTCGGCCCCATCGACATCGTCGTCGCCAACGCCGGCATCACCCGCGATGCACCATTCCACAAAATGACACCTGATCAGTGGAAAGACGTGATCGACACCAACCTGACCGGCGTGTTCAACACGGTGCACCCTGTCTGGCCCGGCATGCGCGAACGCAAGTTCGGTCGTGTCATCGTCATCAGCTCGATCAACGGTCAGAAGGGTCAGTTCGCTCAGGTGAACTATGCTGCGACCAAGGCGGGCGATCTGGGCATTGTGAAGTCATTGGCGCAGGAAGGCGCGCGTGCAGGCATCACTGCCAACGCAATCTGCCCCGGCTACATCGCAACCGAGATGGTTATGGCCGTGCCTGAGAAGGTGCGCGAGTCCATCATCGGCCAGATTCCGGCCGGCCGTCTGGGTGAGCCCGAGGAAATCGCGCGTTGTGTGGCTTTCCTGGCTTCGGACGACTCGCAGTTCATCAACGGCTCGACCATCTCGGCCAATGGTGCGCAGTTCTTCGTCTGATCCAAGCTTCAGAAGAATTAAGCGGGCCGGTCCTTTTGGACCGGCCCTTTCTTATCCCGTAAGATCGCGCGCGCTGCGATCAGCGGGAACCGAAAATCCATCCCCAAAACTGCCAGACCACCCGGCTACGCTCTTGATGGGCGCGCAGGATCGCCATCTGGGCGGCGGGATTTGTCGTCATCTCGATCATGGCAGTCTCCTTTTCAAATCAGTTTTATTTGACCTGATGCGAATATGAAGGTTACGAAAGAAGCTGACAAACGAGCTTTTTTGGATCTTCAGTTAAGATTTGTTTCACTATGAGCGACTATCTTCCTCCGCTTACCGCGCTACGCGCGTTTGACGCTGCAGCCCGGCACATGTCTTTCGCGAAGGCAGCAGAAGAGCTGCACGTGACGCCAGCCGCCCTGTCCTTTCAGATCAAATCGCTCGAAGAACACCTCGGGCGGCCGCTGTTTCGCCGCTTGAACCGCGCTGTGGAATTGACCGAGGCGGGTCGCACCCTTGCGCCCGGTGCGGCAGAAGGGTTTGCAACATTGCAGTCCGCGTGGCGTGCTGTACGCAGGCAAGAAAATGACACCAGCCTGACCGTCACCGCGGGCCCTGCTTTGACAGCCAAGTGGCTGGCTCCGCGGCTCTACGAATTTGCTCGAGCGCATCCCGAGATCGACCTGAAATTCTCGGCCACGTTGCGCAATATGGATCTGGAGCGGGATGACGTGGACGTCGCCATTCGATTTGGCAATTCCGAAGATGAAGGCCTTTATTCGGTTCCGGTTAGAAAGGAATGGTTGGCCCCGGTCATGACACCTGAACTGGCCGAGCAGTTTCCAAACCCTGAAAGCCTGCAACAAGCACCATTGATCCATGATGATTCCATCAGTTTCCTGACCCCGCCCTGCGATTGGCCTGCGTGGTTCCGAGCGGTAGGCATAGACTTCACCCCTACGCATGGCGCGCACTTTTCCAATGCCGATCACGCGATTGATGCCGCTGTCGCCGGTGTTGGCGTCGCACTTGGGCGGCGCGCGATGATTCTCAAAGACCTGACCGAAGGCCGCTTGGTTGCACCGTTCAAAGTGGCCTTGGAAACACAAGGTCGGTTCCGGTTTCTTTGCCTTCCGGGGGCCGAGAAAAAACCTCAGATCGCGGCGTTTCGCGATTGGTTCCTGACCGAGATTGAAAAAACCGCGCATATATCGGATGAGTTCAAAATCGTACCGATTGAAGAGGTTTCCTCCCCATGACCAAGATGCGTGCGACGGCCATCGGCTTTGTGGCCGTCCTGCTGTGGGCTTTGCTGGCGTTGTTCACGGTCGGGTCTGCGCCCACCCCGCCATTATTGCTGAACACGATCTGCTTTTCGATTGGCGGCACGCTAGGGCTGATCTGGGCGGCCGCAACAGGCGGGTTAGGCGGATTGAAGCAGGTTCCCTGGACAACATACCTTTTTGGCGCGTTGGGCCTGTTCGGTTATCACGCACTGTATTTTTCGGCCCTACGCATGGCCCCGGCAGCCGAGGCCGGGCTGATCGCTTACCTCTGGCCTCTGCTCATTGTGCTTCTGTCGGGGCTGCTGCCGGGTGAACACCTGCGTATCGGTCACCTGATTGGTGCCTGCCTTGGCTTTGCAGGGGCCGCGGTGATCATCGCCGGCGGCGGTAGCGCCGGATTTCAGGTGCAATACCTGCCCGGATATGCACTGGCCCTGCTGTGCGCGCTGACATGGTCGGGCTATTCCGTTCTTTCGCGCAAACTGGGAAACACGCCGACCAGTTCCGTCGCAGTGTTCTGCCTGGCAGCTGCACTGGCGTCGGGCCTTCTGCATCTGGCTGTGGAAGAAACTGTACTGCCCGAAACGATACTGGGCTGGGCGTCGGTACTGGCTCTCGGACTCGGGCCAGTCGGCCTGGCCTTTTACGTCTGGGATATTGGTGTCAAACAAGGCGACATACAAATCCTCGGAACCTCATCCTATGCGGCCCCGTTATTGTCGACCCTTGCTTTGGTGGTGGCCGGGATCGCTGCCCCGTCCTGGGGACTTGCGATCGCGACCTTCCTGATCACCGGCGGGGCCTTGATAGCGGCCCGTGCCAGCCTGAAAACTTAAGCAGACAGGCGTTCGATCTCTTCTTTCAGCTTGAGTTTCTGTTTTTTCAGCTGAGCAATATGGAGATCATCGATACCTGGCGAGCGTTGGGCTTGTTCCACTTCTAGACCGAGAGATTCGTGCTTTTTCTTCAGTTCCGTCAGATGTGCGCTCACGCTCATTGCGATCCTCCTTGTTTATGTGTCTGTATGTCACGTAAGAATTTGACCACATCGTTTCCACCCTGTCACGCTGCAGACGCACAGAATCTGTAATAAATCCGACAAATTCGGCTGGTCATTGCCGATGGGCGTCAGATCCGAGGTAACGGGGCGCCCTGTCGAAGCACAGCTGAGACAGCCTCTGTATAACTTTCGGCGTCTGTTTCGTGGCGCTCGCCAGTATGCAGAATTAAAGGCGCGCGAAGGCGAAATGCCGCACGTCCCCCTTTGCGGGCGCTCAATATGACCAGTTCGGCCTCGCGACCTACGCGCGCGCTTATGGGTAGCACCTCGATTGAACCCAGCTTTCCCTGACATGCCGACAGGATATCGGGAAGACGATCAGCTTTCTGGATCATATGCAGATACCCGCGCGGGGCGAGACGTTTGGCCGCAACGGTGATCCAGTCACTCAGCGGCGTATCTTCACCCAGTGCAATGCTTCGCCCGGTGTCACTGGCGGGACTATGCGCCCCGGCACGGTAATAAGGCGGGTTCGCAATTACGTGATCGAACTGGCGCTGCCGGACTTCGTCGGGCAAAGCGTTCAGGTCTGCCTCAATGACGTCCAACTCAGAATTGTTGATATCCGAATTTCGGCGGGCCAAATCTGCATAAGCAGGCTGCAACTCGACCCCAACGATTTGCAGGCCCAGCACCCGCGCAGACAGGCACAGAATGGCGGCCCCAGCACCGCATCCTAACTCCAGCACCGACTGTCCAGCCTTGGCCGAAACCGATGCAGCCAGCAAAACCGGATCTACCCCGGCGCGGTAACCTGACGCAGGTTGCAACAACTGAACCCGACCGCCAAGGAATTCGTTGCACGTCAATTCACTGTCATCAAAACCGGTCATCGGCCCAGTGGAATCTCGTTATCGCGCATCACACGCTCGGCCCGGGTCAGGTCCTCGGCCCTAACCATCAGGCGACGGGGGAAGATTCCGATACCGCCTTCGAGGATGCTCATATTTACGTCCATCTGAAAGCAGTCTATATCCTCGCCCTTAAGAAGAGCGGATGCAAAGGCCAGAATGGTGGGATCGGTGCTGCGCAGAAGTTCTTTCATGGGGATGGATGTAAGGGCAAGGCAAGGCGGAAGTCGAGCCTTGTATCAGGAGTGTGATGACCGTCGACATGATCTCAAAACCGCATGAGCGCCTCGCTGATATTCTGGCGGGTGAGATGGAGGCCGTAAACACGTTGATCCGCACGCGGATGGCGTCGGAACATGCGCCGCGCATCCCGGAAGTGACTCGGCATCTGGTCGAAGCGGGCGGAAAACGCCTGCGCCCGATGCTGACATTGGCCGCAGCACGTCTGTTTGACTATTCAGGCGACCACCACGTGCGCCTTGCAGCGACGGTCGAGTTTATTCACACCGCCACACTGCTACATGACGACGTTGTGGATGAGAGTGCACAGCGACGTGGTCGCCCGACCGCAAATCTGCTGTGGGACAACAAATCCAGCGTTCTGGTCGGTGATTACCTGTTTTCCCGCAGCTTCCAGCTGATGGTCGAAACGGGTTCGCTGCGGGTTCTGGACATCCTTGCCAATGCCTCTGCCACCATAGCCGAAGGCGAGGTGCTGCAAATGACCGCGGCAACCGATCTGCGTACGGATGAAAGCGTTTATCTGCAGGTCGTGCGGGGCAAGACGGCCGCCTTGTTCTCGGCCGCAACCGAAGTGGGCGGCGTGATCGCCGGTGCCTCGGAAGAGCAAGTCAAAGCCTTGTTCAACTATGGCGACTCGTTGGGGATCGCGTTCCAGATTGCGGACGACCTGCTGGACTATCAGGGCGATAGCAAAGCGACTGGCAAGAACGTCGGGGATGATTTCCGTGAACGCAAGCTGACCCTGCCCGTCATCAAGGCCGTCGCGCAATCCACGGCTGAAGAACGCGCCTTCTGGGAACGCACAATCGAAAAAGGCCGCCAGCAGGACGGTGATCTGGATCATGCGCTTGGTCTGATGAACAAGTACGCAACGCTGGAAGAAACCCGACAAGATGCGTTGGGCTGGGCCAACAAAGCCAAGGCATCGCTGGACGTGCTGCCGGATCATGAGATTCGGGACCTGTTGCGCGATCTGGCCGATTACGTGGTTTCGCGCCTCAGTTAAGCTGAGTGGCGCGGCACCACCAATCGGGGTGGGCTGCGCCGATCTCATAGGCCGCGAAATGCGCGTGTTTCATCGTCGGGTAAAGTGCAAAGCAGGTTGAACCTGACCCCGACATGCGCGTCACAAGAGAACGACTGGTCATGTTCAGTTCGTCCAGCACCTGCTCAATCTCGCGCGCGACGCCCATGGCAGGCATCTGCAGGTCATTGCGCTGATCACACAGCCATTGGGCGCAGTCGTCAGCGCTTTCAAATTCCGGGATACTTTCAGGCATCGGCCGATTGTCCCGGGACGCCAGCGCGTTGAAAACGGCTCCTGTCGGCACCGGCACATTCGGGTTGACCAGAAGGGCCGGCAGGTGCGGAAGGTTCACCGCAGTCAATCGATCGCCAATGCCCTGCATTCTGATCGCCCGGCCCTTCAGGCAGACCGGCACATCTGCCCCCAGCGCCAACGGCAGGCCCGGCGGGACGTCGCAACCCTGCCCTGCCAAAGCCCAAAGCGTGGCAGCAGCATCCGACGACCCGCCACCGATACCAGCCCCGTGGGGCAGAGATTTGGTCAGATCGATATGCCCGGTCCATCCGACACCCTCTGCCGCTTTCCAGACCAGATTGCGGCTGTCTGTAGGTACACCATCAGCGAACTCGCCATGCACGTCCATGGAAAGTTCAGGATCACGCCTGAATGTCAGCTGATCGCCCAGATCGGCAAAAACCACCAGCGAATCCAGAAGATGATAGCGGTCGTCTCGACGGCCGGTCACATGCAGGGTCAGATTGATCTTGGCGGGCGCAAACGCCTTAATTTCCATTGGCAACTTTCAAAGGTTCCGCGCCTTCTTCGGCCAGAACGGTATCCAGCCCGACTTCGATCTTGCGCCGAATGCGATCCGGATCTGCTTCGCCATCAGCATCCGCCGGGTCGATGAAAGACAAGGCGCGGCTCCACTGAAACTCGGCCTCGCGTGCGCGCCCAACCGCCCAATAAACGTCACCCAGATGATCATTGACCACCGGATCGACGGGCATCAGCTCAACCGCGCGCTCCATGTGTTCAACCGCCTCGTCGTAACGCCCCAGACGGAACAGAACCCAACCCAGACTGTCCACGATGTAGCCACTGTCCGGACGCGCAGCAACGGCGCGCTCGATCATGTCCAATGCTTCATCCAGCTTTTCTTTGCGCTCAACCAGCGAGTAACCCAGATAATTCAGAACCTGAGGTTGATCCGGGTTCAGTTCCAGCGCCCGGCGGAAATCAGCTTCGGCCTGATCCCACTGCTTCAGCCTTTCATGGCTAATACCGCGCGCGTAGTGCAGGAACCAATTCCCTCCTGCAGCACTATCCGTCAAAGCAATCGCAGTGTCATACGAGGCTACCGCAGCCGCATAGTTTTCCTGTCGCCGCTGCAGATCCGCCAGCGCGACATGCACACCGGGTAAATCGGGGTCTCGCGCAGCCAGGTTCTGCAAAACTTCGACGGCCGCGTCGGTTTTTCCTGACCGATCCAGAACTTCGGCCCGACCCAATTCGGCCGCGTGGTGATCATTGCTGTCCGCAGGGACCATACGGTAGGCCGCTACCGCCAAGTCATATTGCTGCAAGTTGTCCAGCAGATCCGCACTTAGCAGAATGGCATCAACATGATCGGGGCGCAGGAAACTGGCCAGGCGCGTGTACAACAGGACATAGTCAGCCGAAGCCTCGGTGTTCAATGCAGCGCCGACGGTGAAGAATATTTCGGCCATGCCATCCTGAGCGGACCGGGCATGAGTGAACGGCAAAGTGTCTCCGGCCACCAATTGGCTCATGTAGGTTTCGATGGTCGGGTCGCTGCCTGCCACAAACACATCGCCCAGAAACTGAATGGCGTCTTCGTTGCGGTCCAGCTGCGACAAAATCTCGGTGCGGGCCAAAGCAGCCCGCCGCGAGAACCGGGCAACCGTGCCATCGTTATCCGCAAGAATCGCCTCCGCACCTTCGAAATCGCCAATGGAAGCCAATGCCATCGCCTTGTGGTAAAGCGCGAATTCCTTGAGGCCTTCCTGCGTGGCGACAGAATCAAACTGTTCCATCGCCTTCGTCATCTCACCCTGTCCAAGATAGGCCCAGGCGATCATCAGGCCATCCACCAGCGGACCGATACCCTGTGTTTCAGGGTCACGGGCCAGAAGCTCGTCAAGCTTACCCTCAGCGATCAAATTGGCTGAAATCGCCATGCGCGCGGCCTGGCTGGGCAAGTTGGCTTCTTCGATCTGCGCGGCGATGGGTAAAGCACGCGCGATTTCCCCAAGTGCGATGCGGGCGACAACGACGCTTTCCAGAAGCAGCGGATTTTGGGGATCGAATTTCAGCGCTTGCGCGTAATATCGTTCAGCAGCGGAATAGTCGCTTTCGTAAATCGCCTGTCGCCCGGCCAGATATGACCCGGCGCCCGATTCCGAAAAGGCCGGGACTGCGACCGACGACATGAGAAGCACGGACAAAGCCGCGCGACGAACCAGGGAAACCACCGAAATCCTGCCTTACTATCGTTGACTGACGGTTAAGCTAGGGCTTCGGTCGGCAAGAGGCAATGGCAGAGCCTTCACGACCCTGCCATTGCCCGTTTTTTGCTTACATGTTCGGATAGTTTGGTCCGTCGCCGCCCTGCGGTGTGGTCCAGGTGATGTTCTGGCTGGGATCCTTGATGTCGCAGGTTTTGCAGTGAACGCAGTTCTGGAAGTTGATCACGAATCGCGGACCGTCTTCATCTTCGACCATTTCATACACACCAGCCGGGCAATAGCGCTGCGCCGGTTCGTCGAACTTGGGCAAGTTGACCTTCACGGGGATATCCGGATCTGCCAGACGCAGGTGACAAGGCTGGCTTTCCTCGTGGTTGGTCGCTGCGAACGAAACATTGGTCAAACGGTCGAAAGACAGCGTTCCATCCGGCTTTGGATAGTCGATGGGCGCGTGTTTGCTGGCATCCTCGGTCGATTCCGCGTCGTTCTTGCCATGACCCAGCGTACCGAACAGTGAAAAGCCAAACGTGTTTGTCCACATGTCAAGACCACCCAACATCAGGCTGGCGGTCAGGCCCCATTTCGACCACATTGGCTTGACGTTGCGAACTTTTTTCAGGTCTGAGCCAATTGCACCATCGCGAACATCAGATTCATAGGCGGTCAGTTCATCGCCCGAACGGTCAGCCTTGATGGCGTCATAAGCGGCTTCTGCGGCAGCTTTGCCGGACAGCATCGCGTTGTGGTTGCCTTTGATACGCGGAACGTTGACCATGCCAGCGGAACAGCCCAGCAGGGCCACGCCCGGAGCAACCAGTTTCGGCATCGACTGATAGCCGCCTTCGGTAATCGCACGGGCGCCGTAGGCCACACGTTTGCCGCCTTTCAGCAGATCGGCCACCATCGGGTGATGCTTGAAGCGTTGGAATTCCATATAGGGGTACAGATGCGGGTTCTTGTAGTTCAGGTGAACCACGAAACCGACATAGACCTGATTGTTTTCCAAGTGATAGATGAACGACCCGCCACCTGCGTTGCTGCCCAGCGGCCAGCCCATGGTGTGCGTGACGCTACCTTCCTTGTGTTTGGCCGGATCGATCTCCCAGATCTCTTTCATGCCGACGCCGTATTTCTGCGGCTCTTTACCGGCAGACAGGTCGTATTTGGCGATGACTTCTTTCGACAGCGAGCCGCGTACACCTTCTGACAGGAAAACGTATTTGCCGTGCAGTTCCATGCCCGGTTCGGTGTTCGGGCCATAGGAACCGTCCGCTTCCAGACCGAAGACACCTGCAACCACGCCTTTGACTTCGCCATTGTCGCCATAGACCATTTCCGAGCACGCCATGCCCGGGAAGATTTCGACACCCAGCTCTTCGGCCTGTTCAGCCATCCAGCGACAGACATTGCCCATCGAAACGATGTAATTGCCGTGGTTGTGCATCAGCGGTGGCATCGGGAAGTTCGGGATGCGGACCTTACCTGCCTCACCCAGCATGTAGAACTTGTCGTCCTTGACCGGTACGTTCAGAGGAGCGCCTTTTTCTTTCCAGTCCGGGATCAGCGCATCCAGACCACAAGGATCGAGAACCGCACCCGACAGGATATGTGCGCCTACCTCGGAACCCTTTTCCAGAACGACAACGTTCAGGTCGGCATCCAGCTGTTTCAGACGGATGGCCGCCGACAGGCCTGCGGGGCCTGCACCGACGATCACCACATCGTATTCCATCGCTTCGCGTTCAATTTCGGCCATCGCGGGCTCCCTAGCTAACTTTCCGAATTGGCGCCGTCACCGCATGATCTGCGCAATTTTGTTTCACGGCTGATTACATGTTCAGAAAGACATTGGTCAATCGAAACACGGCGTAACAAGGGCGCTATTCGACACATCAACCTTCTGGTGTGTCCCCCATCAGATATCTGGGACCGCTACCATTGGATTTTGCGCAGTCATCGGGGTTGTAGAGCGCGCATTTCGGCAGGCTCAGGCACCCGCACCCGATGCAACCATCCAGATTGTCGCGCAGCCGCGTCAGAGTATCGATTCGCTGATCCAGATGGGCCCGAAGCTGAACACTAATCGCCTTCCAGTCCTGCGGCGTTGGCGTTCGATTTCCCGGCAGGCCCGACAACACTTCACGGATTTCTGGCAAGGTCAGGCCAAACTGCTGCGCGATCATAACAAAACTCAACCTTCTGATGTCGGCGCGTTGA
Source organism: Ruegeria sp. AB9 (assembly GCF_056542585.1). Lineage (NCBI taxonomy): Bacteria > Pseudomonadati > Pseudomonadota > Alphaproteobacteria > Rhodobacterales > Roseobacteraceae > Ruegeria > Ruegeria sp. AB9. The sequence continues at coordinate 168,390 of NZ_JBQGAA010000004.1, forward strand.
TAGCGCCGCTGCCCACCTGCATTGCGCCAGGGCGAGATCAGACCCTGCGCCTCATAGTACCGGATGGCCGATACCGCCAACCCGGTGCGCCGGGCCAATGCACCAATTGCCAGCCCTTCTGAAACAGCCATCACATCCTCAAAAAAATATCTTGACCTAAAGTTAGGTTTAGAAATTACGGTGAGTCGGGACAAGCCAAAAAACAGGAGATTCCCATGATGGCGACGCTTGAACACACAAATTTCACTGTCCGCGACCCGCAAGCTTCGGCTGCCTGGATGCAAAAGGTCTTTGGCTGGAAAACCCGGTGGGAAGGTCCGGCAATTGCGGGCGGATACACTGTTCATGTCGGCTCAGCCCATACATATCTGGCGCTTTACAAACCTGATGAGCCGAAACCATCCGGTGAAAGCAGCTATGATGTCATCGGCGGTCTGAACCATGTGGGAGTACTGGTCGAAGACATTGATGCCACCGAAGCCAAAGTGCGCGAAGCGGGATTCGAGCCCCACAACCATGCTGACTACGAACCAGGACGTCGGTTCTATTTCAGGGATGACAACGGTATCGAGTTCGAAGTTGTACAATATGATTGAGATGATTTGGCTTTGCACCCCATCGCAGCGTTGGCGCAGGTCCGGACATCCCGATCATCGGCACAGGCCCCATCCTAAATCAAAACGGCGCGAAGTCGCGAATTGATCGCTGCTGACGCTGTCGCCTCTTGCAATTCACGTGGCATTTGGGTCAGGTAATTGCCAACCCAACATTCGCCCCGACGCTCCTGTGCGGCGGGGCGACTCAATTTATGCGTGGACGTAGAGAGTATGGAAAAGATCCCAATGACGCCTGCGGGCAATGCTGCGCTCGGGGCAGAACTGAAGAACCTCAAATCCGTTGAGCGCCCGGCGATCATCGAAGCCATCGCGTCGGCTCGGGAACTGGGCGATCTGAAGGAAAACGCCGAGTATCACTCTGCCCGCGAAAAACAGGGCTTCATCGAAGGGCGCATCAAGGAACTGGAAGGTATCCTTTCGCTGGCCGACGTCATAGACCCGGCCAAATTGACCGGCGCAGTCAAGTTTGGCGCAAAGGTTACATTGGTCGACGAAGACACCGATGAAGAAAAAACCTGGCAGATCGTTGGGGAATACGAGGCCAATATCGAAAATGGCCTGCTGAACATCAAATCTCCTATCGCCCGCGCCCTGATCGGCAAAGACGAAGGGGACAGTGTCGAAGTGCGTACACCCGGCGGCGTGCGCTCTTACGAAATCCTGAGTATCGAGTACGCCTGACCGGAGCGCATGTAATGTCGGGGCCACAACCTGACCCGGAAACAGAAAAACCGACGTCGCTGGGCATCTATGATCGCCCAAAGTCTCCGTCTGTCACCGAAATCGAGATTGCCGCACTGGTGCTCAGCCTGATCTGGCTGGTGGTGTCGGTCGTCTTTCTGGTGCTGCCGGACCAGGGGCAAAACGGCGGCTTTATCGTCACTTTTCTGGCTGTGTTCATGCCCGTCGCGATGATCTGGGTTGCTGCCACCGCCATGCGTGCCAGCCGGGTGATGCGAGAGGAAAGTGAACGCCTGCAAACAGCGATTGACGCGATCCGGCAGGCGTATGTGGCTCAGCAGCAGCGCGCCTCCAGCACCTATGAGCCTGCGGTAACGAAAAAGCTGGATGAAATCGCAGCGGCCACACGGAAAACCGAAGATACACTGGCGACATTCTCGACCAAGCGCACGGCGCATTCTTCTGTCCCGGCGCAACCCCCTGCTCAGGGCGACCAGACCTCATTGGAACTGGGCACACCCGCGGAAGAGATCACACCACCGTTGAGTACCGAAATCTTCATCCGCGCCCTGAATTTTCCGGAAACGCAAGACGACGCCGAGGGGTTCAATGCGCTGCGCGTCGCGTTGAGGGATCGAAAGACGGCAAAACTTGTACAAGCTTCGCAAGATGTTCTGACGCTGCTCAGCCAGGAAGGCATCTACATGGATGATCTGCGTCCCGACATGGCCCGGCCCGAAATATGGCGCCAATTCGCCCAAGGAACACGCGGACGTTCTGTGGCAGCTCTGGGTGGCGTGCGCGACAGATCCTCACTGGCACTTACAGCAGCTCGGATGAAACAGGATCCGATATTCCGCGACGCAGCCCACCACTTTCTGCGTCGGTTTGACAAGATGATGGCCGAATTCGAACCCACAGCAAGCGATGCGGAACTAAGTGCTTTGGGCGAAACCCGCACGGCACGGGCATTCATGTTGCTGGGACGCGTGGCCGGAACGTTCGATTAATCCGGTCTCACAACCCAAGACATCTTGGTCGCGCTGCTGAAACCGAACAGGTACTTCAGAGGTCCGGTCTTTTCTTGACCTAAAGGCCGGAACCCTTCGCGCTCGTACAAGGTGCGGGCTCGGGGGTTTGTGTCGATAACGTCAAGCTGAACCTCTGACATGTTTTGGTTGAGGGCCTCACGCTTGATGGCATCAAGTAATGCCGTGCCCACCCCTTTGCCGCGTGCCTCGGCAGCGACAAATATGCCATCCATCTGGAACACACCCGGTTTCAGTTCACGCTCCAGCACGCTCAGAATGAGCGCGCGCCATATCGCCCCGAACCAGCCATAGACCCCCGCCAAGTCTGGCATACTGCCTCCAGCCAAGGCTCCATCGCGGGTCTTGAACCCCGCCAGGCCCAGCATCCGGCCTGTTTCGTCCCGCGCGACCAGCGCAAATTCCGGGTTCAATGCAATTTCAAAGAAGGCCAGACCTTTTTCATCCGGGCCCATGACCTTGTTGAGCTTGGCCGCAAACGCCTGCCAGAACAGGGCCGCCGCCTCGGTGCGTTCTTCATCAGAAAACCCGCGCGAAATCCTGACGGTCACACCCCGAAACTCCCGTAAGGCAGGAAACGGACCATATCGCCTGGCTTGATATGCCGCGCGCCATCCTCGATTTCGACCAACCCTTCCGCCCAGCTGAGGCCACTAATCCGGCCTGACCCTTCCGAGTGAAAAACTTCGGCCTGCCCATTCCGCATCCTTGCACGCAGATATTCGCGACGGCCGGGTTTTTTGCGTTTTTCAAAGGCCGCGGGTACCTCGAAACCCTGCGGTTCAGCCCAACCTTCGCCGGACATCAACCCCAAAGCCGGGCGCGCGAAAATCAAAGTACAGACCATGGCGGCAACCGGGTTTCCCGGCAGGCCAAACACCGGTACGCCAGACCAAAGACCCAAAGCCAACGGTCGCCCGGGCTTTAACGCAATGCGCCAGTGCTGCATTGCCCCGGCCTGACGCAACAAGGCCGAGACGTGGTCCTCGTCACCTGCTGACGCGCCACCACTGGTCAAAATCACGTCCGCCTGTTCTGCGGCCTGGTCCAATCGATCCCGCAAGGCGTCCCGATCATCCGAAACACGCCCCATATCCACGGGCACAAACCCCGCACGATCGATCAAGGACAGCAACATCGGGCGGTTGGCATCGAATATCTGACCTGGATCGGCCTGCTCTCCGGCTTCGACCAGTTCATCACCTGTGGATACCACAGCCACGCGCAGCGATTTACGCACGTTCACTTTGGCAATCCCCACGGCAGACAGCAGCGCAAGATCGGCGGGCGTCAATCGGCGCCCGGCGGGCAGAGCCATATCGCCTGCGGCCACATCCTCGCCCGCGCACCGTGTATTGGCCCCCTTTTTCAGCGGGCCATGGAAGGCAATATGCCCGTCTTTGACCGTGACATCCTCTTCCAGAATAACAGTATCCACCCCGGCAGGCAGCGCCGCGCCCGTCAGTACACGCAAAGCCCGGCCTTCAGGCACGTCGCCGTCAAACGGAATACCTGCTGCTGCGCGCCCTTCGACGAGCGGCATGACTTGCGCACCATCGGGAACCGGGCCTGCAAATCCGTACCCATCCACCGCCGTATTCGGCTGTGGCGGGTTGGAGCGTCGGGCCACCACATCCTCGGCCAGAATGCGCCCGCTTGCCTGCGTCAGCGCCACGGTCTCAGCCGAGGTGATCGGGTGCAACCTCTCCCGCAAATAGGCCAGCGCGTCATCCACTGGGGTCCACTCCACCCCGGCAGGCAGCGCAAAACAATCGTTGCGCAAGGGGGGCGGGGCTATGTTCGGCTTATCCTGAGGTACACCCAATATCCAACCTTCCTCTGCCGCTGAAACATTCAATTGTGCGTTCAACTCCTGCTCAGTCAAACCCGACAGAGTCAAGGCGACCTGTTCGACCTGCCAAGCGTCCTTGATCCGCCCATCCGGTGGCCCCCCCAAGGTGAGCGACGGCCAGATTTCCACAAAGGCGACGGGTTTATCTAGCTGCTCAAATGGCCAGACCGCGACTTGTCCGGCAAAGCGATGACGCAGCCGGTTCAAAACTGGAAGGCCCATCATCACCTGCCCGCCCACTGCACCTGCCCCCGCCATCTGCCAACAGGTGAAACTGCCCTTTGCCAGGGTCTCCACGACACGACGGTCCGGGAATAGGTTAGCATAGCCCGTTTTGGTGCGTGGCAACCCATCGATATCACGACGTAGACCGTTCATCCAAAATGGGCCTTTTCCTCCGAAATTCCGGTTAATCCGGCCCGCAAGATCAAAGCGATTGTTGGCCTTGGGAGAGTCTTCGATATGTCTCCCGAACCAGTCCCACATAGCCAGCGGGTCATCTGTGCCGGTTATCGCCCGAGCAAACCCTGCCGGATAACCAAAAGGGAAATCGAACCCCAGAAGCAGGCGGCGACCGGCCTTTAATTCGCTGTGGATCAGAGCGCCCAGCCACTGTTCGGCGATAGCCCTGTTGCGCAGGTATTCAGGTTCCAGCGCCTGCCCGTCCCGGGCAATGCAGACCCAGATTGCATCCTTGCGCGGGGTCGGCCCGGTGTCATTTCCCCCAGACCAATCCACCATGGCAAAGGTCTGGAACACGCTCACAAACCGACCTCTTTCAGTATGAAATCCGCAATCCCGGCGGTATCGTTCAGGTTTAAAACCGGGCGATCCAGTTCTAGCGCCGTATCGCTTGCCACAGCCCGGATGGTTTTGTTTTCCAAAACCATCAACGCATGGCCCGCCTCGGCGCGGAACGCTTCGATCTTGGGATGGCTTTCGCGCTTGAATCCTTCGATCAACACCAGATCAACCGGCGAAAGTCGCGCCAGCAGATCGTCCAAAGGCGGCTCAGGCGCGCCCCGCAATTCCTGCATCAAAGCAATGCGCTGCCCTGAGGCTAGAAGTACCTCGCTGGCCCCCGCAACGCGGTGCCGGTGACTGTCCGTGCCCGGCTGATCCACATCGACGCTGTGATGCGCGTGTTTGACCGTAGAGACCGTGAAACCCCGGGCGGTGATTTCGGTCACCAAGCGTTCCATCAATCCTGTTTTGCCAGCATTCTTCCAGCCGGTAACGCCAAAGACCCTCATGCCTGCTCCAACAACGTTCGGGCGCGGTCCAGATCTTCTGGCGTGTTGACGTTGAAGAATGGATCAAACGGATCGGCGCCAAACAAAGCTTCGCGCCCGTCATGTTTGTCAGTCCACAGCACCACCTTGCGCAGCCCATCTGTCAGCGCCGCCCGCAGATCGTCGCGCAGCGCCACGGGCCAGAGCCCAAAGGTCGGGTGCCGGTTGACCCGCTTGCCTCCACCGGATTTCAGCGCCTCGTCACCCGTGCGTGGAGTCGTGGCCAAGACCAGGGGATACGTCTGCCCTTCCGCGGCCTCTTGTAGTCGCGCCACCAAGTCGCGCGGAAAGAACGGTGTATCAGCGGCAGCCGTCACAATACTGTCCGCCCCTTGTTCCGCCGCCCAGTCGAGCCCGGCCAGCACACCGGCCAAAGGCCCGGCGAAACCTTCGATCGTGTCGGGCAGGATGGGCAGGTTCAGATCGGTGAACCGCTCGGGATCACCATTGGCGTTCAGCGCCAACCCGTTCACCTGAGGGGTCAGCCGTTTGATGACGTGGGTTAGCAGGCTCTGCCCACCGATCTGCAGCAGGCCCTTGTCGCCACCACCCATCCGGGTGGCCAGACCCCCTGCGAGGATCACTCCGAGAGGTTTGGTCATAGTGTACCCTCAATTACAGGCCATTTCTTGAACTTCTCCAGCGGAAGAAAAACCAAAAAACCGATGCAAAGCCCGAACAGAATGTACCATATGCTTGTGGACACCCCTGTAAATTCGGCCAGAACACGGCTTAGGCGATAATAGGCAGGCAGAAAAACAACCACGGCCCCAACAACAAAAAAGGCGCAAAAGTAACGCCGGAATCTGCGCGCCGATTTCCGTGTCTCTTCAGAAAACTCCAAAGAGTTGGGCAAACCGTGAAGTAAAACCCGTTGAAGGGCAACGTTCTGTTGCTGCGCCAACAGCCCCCAAGACTGCCATCCCTGTTTGAAAGAGCTGCGAAAATCCCATGCGCTAATATAAGTTCTTGGTGTCCATCCCAGTTTATCAAGGTGGCCTTGATCGAGTTTCGCTATTCCCTCTACGACGGACCGTTTACTTCTTTCGTAGCTTCTAAATGCAACAAACATCAGCGCTATTGCTGGCGCGATTAATACGAACACGAGGAGATAAGCTACGAACATTATCCCGCACTCTTCCGTCTATGTTTTTTGTCCTCGACTGCCACAGTCGCCGGGTCTACGTCACGCAGCAGACGGTCCTCGCCCGACAGGCAGACGAAGCGCTGCCCGCGCATCCGGCCGATCAGCGTCAACCCAACCTCGCGCGCGATCTCGACACCCCAGGCGGTGAAGCCAGAACGGGAAGCCAGAACCGGAATTCCCATCATTGCCGTTTTGATCACCATCTCGGATGTCAGGCGACCGGTAGTGTAGAGAATCTTGTCCTCCGCCGTCTCATCCTCGGACAGCATCCAGCCCGCAATCTTGTCGACGGCGTTATGGCGGCCCACGTCCTCCATGTACACCAGAGGGCGGTTTTCGCAGCACAGGACCGTGCCATGGATTGCGCCCGCCTCAAGATAAAGCGACGGAGTGCGGTTGATTTTGGAGGCCAGATCGTACAGCCACGACGTACGTACGTGTACCTGCGGCAATTTCACGTCTTCAAGACCTTCCATCATGTCGCCGAACACCGTTCCGACGGCGCAGCCGCTGGTGCGGGTCTTTTTCTTCAGCTTATCCTCATACGATGTCTGGTGCGCGGTGCGAACGATCACGGTTTCAAGATCGTCGTCATATTCCACGCGCGTGATTTCGTCATCTGTCAGCAGCATCCCCTGATTGCGCAGAAAGCCCAGCGCAAGATATTCGGGATAGTCGCCAATGGTCATCGCCGTCACGATTTCCTGAGAATTGAGGAAGATCGTCAGCGGACGCTCTTCAACTACCGATATCTGGCTGGCCTCGCCGTTCTGGTCCGTACCTTCAACCGCTCGGGTCAGGCGTGTCGCGCCCGGATCGGGGGCGATAAGATAGTCCGACAGGTCGAATTCCGTGGCCAATTGCAACCCCTTCCCAAGACAGTTACTGCTGCACGCGTCACCATAGGATTTAGCCATGGCCTCTGCCACATCCAAGTCATACTTCTGGAAAGGTTTTCGGGACGGAACGCCGTTTATCTTCGTCGCCGTGCCCTTTGGCCTGCTGTTCGGTGTTTTCGCGACCGAAGCCGGGCTGACCATTGTTCAGACGATGGCCTTTACGTCGACAGTTTTTGCCGGAGCTGCGCAATTCGCGGCGCTGCAACTGCTGCAGGACAACACGCCGACGGTGATCATCGTAATCTCGGCTTTGGCGGTGAATCTGCGTATGGCGATGTATTCCGCATCGCTGACGCCCTACCTGGGTTCTGCGCCCATGTGGCAGCGCGCCTTTGCGGCATATCTGACCGTGGATCAATCTTATGCCTGCTCCATAGTACGGTTCGAGAAGGAGCCTGACCTGTCAGTGCCACAACGCATGGCCTATTTCGTAGGTTCCGTCACGCCGATCACGCCGCTTTGGATTCTCGCTACCTACCTGGGCGCAGTTTTGGGCGCACAGATACCAGAAAGCTGGGCGCTGGATTTTGCCCTGCCTATTACCTTTCTGGCCATGATCGGGCCGATGATGCGAACCTTTGCCCATGTGGTTGCTGCCATGGTGGCCATCACGGTGTCGTTGTTGACAGTCCTAATCCCGTTCAATCTGGGCCTTTTGATTGCCGGATGTGCCGGAATGATCGCTGGGGCGCAGGCGGAACTGATCCTTGAGCGTAGAAAGATGCGACCATGACGCAGACCGACCCCGTCACCATCTGGGCCATCATCATCGGGCTTGCCATTGGCAGCTACGCCTTGCGCTTTGTCTTTATCGGCCTTGTGGGTGATCGCCCGATGCCACCCTGGCTGCTGCGCCATCTGCGTTATACCGCCGTGGCCATCCTGCCTGCATTGATAGCGCCGTTAGTGGTCTGGCCCTCGGCGACCGAAGGGCAGCCGGACCTGCCCCGTATGTCAGCGGCAGCCGTTGCTTTGGTGGTGGGAGTGATCAGCAAAAACGTTCTGGCGGCCATCTTTTCCGGGGCCGCCACGCTCTATGGTCTGCTGTATTTACTGAGTTGAGACGACGTCCAGTTGGTTGAGTCGCGCATTGTTTGCCGCCAACCCTTTTTGCAGATCCGCATCGTCATTTTCACGGTATTCCTCGGTCACGACGCCCGGAATCTGCGCGAACTGTTCCGACAATTTCACCGGGTAGAAAGTCACATCGATCTGCTCGAACCCCGGCACCTGCTTCAACAGTTGCGAGGTTGAATTGGTGCAGAACGCGCCGGCGACCGGGCCAGATTGCTTGGCCAGCTGCAGGGCGATTTCAGCCTGCTGCGGGGTTACCTGAATAGTCTGGATGCGGGCGTAATGCGTCTCGCGCGCGTGTGAGCTGCGATAAGCCTGTTCGACCGCCGGGGTAATGCCGTAAAGCACATCGTCCTTCACCGGCACTACATCCGCCCGGAACGAACCGGCAGGGTCAAAGATCACCCGCTCACTGCCCGAGATCATCAACGACGTATGCGCCCCCGATCCGGTGCGTGTGTTGATCATCGTATACAGCGTCAGCGTCGATGGCCCCGGATCACGGTAGGACCGCGAAACGACTTCACTCTGATCCGCCTGCGGGCGGCTCGAATTGGCACAACCTGCTACCGTTGCTGCCAGCAAGCAGGCAATCAATATCCTGAACAAGGTAGCCCCCGAAAATTTTAGGAGGCGAAAACCGCCAGGAACAGGCACAGGAAGGCTATGGCGACCACGCACCACGTGGTGGCCTTGATGAAACCGTTGAAAGTTTTGGTTTGGACCGTGATGTCCATTTCGCCGTGCTTGTGTTCAGCCATGAGTCTCAGATTCCCAGTTCGCGTGTTTGATCTGTTGGATAGTAGAAAAAAAAACGTCTGTCACCACGTCATTCGCGCGCAGGATGTGCTTACTTGAGCACCGAGCAGCCGGGATACCCGAACCCCCAGCGCCAGGGCAGACCGCTGCACGGCCCGCCACCGAAACGCACCGCCCCGTACATCGCATCCGCAGTGATCGCGTGCACGGTGCGAATCTGTTCCGGTGTCATGTTGTATCGGATGGCATACTCTTCTGCATGACGGCCTCCGTGCTCTACCACACAGGCGTGCAGGGCATCATCCGCTGCCAGACGCGCGTCATAGCTTTCCTTGGCCGACTCCGCACCGCCAGAATTATGATAAGCCCGGTCATGGGTCACGCAGCAGTATTCCCATGGCGGGTGTTCTTCATACAGCTCGCCGACTTGTGGGAATTGCTTTGCCACCCAGCGCCAACTGGCTGACAACCCGCCTGAACAGCCGTCGGTTTCAAACGGCGTCAGTTCGGCACCTTCGCTTTTCTCGATCAGTGCGCGGTGGCCCGGCATTTCAAACCCGCGCATCAGATCCTGAGCCAATGTGGGCAATGGCAGCAAACATAGAAGCAATGTCAGTCTAAGGGCTTTCATCGCGCATCGCCTCGGTGTCGACCTGCAATCCAAACGTCGTGGCCAGCCACAGCAACAACCGCTCACCCGGCCCCATTTCAGCGCGTATGCGCAAAACCTCTTTGGCCATGGCCGGACGGTCAGTGATCAGACCATCCACACCCATTGAGGCCATTCTGGACATCTGCAACGGGTCATTCACCGTCCAGACGTAGATATCTTTGCCCGCGTCCTGCACCTTGCGGATCAGCCCCGGCGTCACCATCCCTGCATTTACTGCGACGAATTCGCCTTCCAGCCCCGACAAATCGCCGACGGCAGTGGCCGCCAACACACCGGAGCGCCAGTCTGGGCGCAGCTTTTTCATCTTTTGCACCGCCGGGTATTTCAGCGACATGGTGGCAATGTCGCCCTGCATCCCCAGTTCTTCCACCAGATTGATCACCCGGTTTTCCAGATCAACGTCGTGTCCATAATATTTCAGTTCAATCAGGACTTTGGACTTGCCCTTGGCCGCTTCCAGAACCTCGCGCAGGGTGGGTGTGCGCTCTGAGGCGTATTCCGGATCGAACCAGCTGCCAATGTCGATGTCGGCCACATCTTCCATCGTCGCATCCCAGACCTTAAGGTTCACACCGGCCAGCTTCATGAAATCGCTGTCATGGGCCACGATGACCACATCATCGGCTGTTTCCTGAACATCTATCTCGACCCAATCCGCGCCATCCTCGATCGCTTTCAGAACGGCGGCCATGGTGTTTTCCGGCCGTATGGCCGCAGCACCGCGGTGGCCGATGACCTCGGCATGATCCGGCGCTTGCACACGTTCCAGCAGGCTTTGGCCGAACCAAAGACCAATGCCCAGTGCGGCCAGAGCCGCCCCGACCGTCACAAGGACAGGTGCACGAATCCTTCGGGGCTCGGGATGGGGAACTTCATTTGTCTCAGCTTCAAAAAACCCGTCCAGCAAAACCGCCAACGCGCCCAGCGCCGTTGCCGCCAGAATCAATCCCGCCAAAGACCATAGCCCCGCAATGATCAAACTATAGATCAGCGCAAACCTGAGGCTACCGCCGCCCTGCACCGGCACAAGCGCAAACAACATGCCGGCAATCGCAGCTATCAATGCCGCAATCACAAGGCGCATTCCCAGCCAAAGGGCAAGTTCAATCTTCAATCGCCCACGCTTGCCTTCCATCAACTGTTCGCTCTTGGCAAATGCTCCGCGTGGCGACGCACCTTCAAACAGGACCAAGTGCAAGGCCAGCGCCCAACCGGACAGACGACGGATCAAGACCCACGCCAGTACAAGTATGACCAGTCCGATCAAAAGAACCGCCAACTGGAACGCAGGAGGATGGAAGGTCAGGTAATAGTTGATGTCATATTCTGTCAGCGTCCACCAAGCGATCAGGCCCGCGACGGCCACAAACGGCAGGGCAAGCAGCAGGACGCGCAGAATGAACCGCACAGCAAACCCGAACAAAGCCGGAAAGCGGGACAGATTCAGCGCCAGAGCTGCACTACCCGCGCGCCAGGGGTCGCGTTCGCCCATGCGCAAGGAGCCAGCCATGACCGAGAACACAAAGACCTCGGCCAGCAAAAACAGGCTGAGTACCGCGATACCTGCGATAAACCCCGCCGGAGACAGCAGGAACATCGCAATATCCTGATCGGTCAGTGCCGTCTGATCTGACAGAGAGACCGCCAGATTGACAGCCATAGCCACCCCCGGTGCGATCAGCGCCACCAGCAGCAAACGCACGGCGATATAGATTGGAACAAAAACCCAGCGCCGAGCCCAAGCTCCCGCGTAGGCATGTGTTACTGCTTGGAAAAATCTGGTCACGCGGCGGCCTCCGGACTGATGCAGTCATTCAAAGGCGCGCAGACGTGAATTGCAAGTCAGCTGTCTTCCAGATCTGCTGCCAGACGGAACCCGATGCGGTTGGCGGGTTTATCCTCGACCGATTTGGGCAGGGCGCGCAGCATTACATTCAACTGACTGACATGCTGCACCAATTGCGTGCGGGCTCCGGTGCCGTCCGACCCGTAAAAGGTAATCATATCGGGGTCGAAATACCCCATTCCTTCGATCCGCATCACACCAGCATCGCCGCCGGTAAAGCCCATGGCGACTTCGTGATCGCCGTCCAGCGTCTTTTCAAAGTTCTGAATGTACATGATCAGGCGCTCGTAAGCCCATTGCGCGGGGCTCTTGGTATCAACCGGCTTCTTCAGCGTCTCAGGCAGGTTTTTGGTCCCGGATTCGGCCTTAGGATCGGCGTGCACCTCGTAACACCGCGGCAAAGCGGCGGCTTCGGCGGCCTCGGCGGAGGTTTCGATCTGGTCCTGCATTCTTCTACCCTTTGCGCTGATACAGCCATGCCCCGTCCGCGCGTTGCGTCCGGGTTACTGCACCAATGTGGTAAAGATGATTCACATGTGCAACCGCCTCGACCAGCGCGAGCCCATATTCGCCTTCGCGGATCGTTCGTTTGAACAGGGGCAGAAAACAATCGGCGGCAGCTTTGGGCTGATCCAGATGATCCAGCAGGCGATTCAATGCGCCGTGGTGGTTGTCGATCAATTGCTTCATCCTCAGCGGCAGACCGGTAAAGGGCAGCTTGTGCCCTCCCAGAACCAGATGATCGGACCGGGCAAGCGTCTGCAATCGCTCGCAAGCTTCCATCCAGGCCGAAACAGGATCGGCCATGGGTTCGGTTGCGTAGACGCCCAGATTGGGACTGATCGAGCTGAGGATCTGGTCCCCGCTCAACACCAGATTGTCATCACGGCTCCAGAAGGTTGCGTGTTCCGGCGCGTGGCCATTGCCCATATGCACATCCCAGTCACGCCCGCCCATGCGGATCACATCGCCCTGTTTGATCCGGGTAAAGCCCAGTGGCATGGGGTAGACTGTATCGGCAAAGTTGAACGGACGATCCTTCATCCGCGCATTCAAAACCTCGGACGCCATTCCGGCGCTGCGATAGAAATCAAGCGTTTCCTGCGGCCACGCCTCCTGCACATCCAGCGTCAGCATCCGCGCAAACAGCCATGAGGTGCGACTTGTGATCAGCTCGGCGCCGTGTACCGACTGAAACCACCCGGCATTGCCAACGTGATCGGGATGGTGATGAGTCACAACAACCCGTTTGATCGGTTTCCCCGCCAAGGGGCCATCCATCAGAGTTTCCCAGATGCGCCGCGTCTTGTTCGAGGACAGCCCGGTGTCGATCACCGTCCAGCCGTCGCCATCGTCCAGAGCATAGATATTGACGTGATCCAGCGCCATCGGCAGAGGCAGGCGCATCCACAGAACACCTTCGGCAACCTCAATGGCTTCACCCGGCGCGGGCGGTTCAGCCCACGGATATCTGATCCCCAAAACGCAATCCCCGTCCATCAGGCCGCCAACTCGTCGGGGCTGAGCGCAAAGAGGCCGTCCGCCCCGCTTTGAACCCGCGCCAGAAGCCCAGAATGCTCAGGCAACAGAGCGTTGATGTAGTATCGCGCCAGTTTGGCCCGTGGTCCTTCCGGATCGGCCAGTGCGGCGGTCAGGTGGTAATGCCCGCCCAGCACCCGGGCAAACGCCTGCAAATAAGCGGTTGCACCTGCAAAGCGGTCGTTCATGTCGTCCTGCGCGACCAGCCATTCGGTTGCTTCGCGCAGGGTTTCGGTGGCTTCCCACACCGGGCCGGCCAGATCAGGCATCGTGGCACGGGCGCGCTCGGCCTGATCTTCGATCTCATCCAACAGGTTCGATGCCGCCTCGCCCCCGTCCATCATCTTGCGTGCGACAAGGTCCATGGCCTGAATGCCATCGGTTCCTTCGTAAATCGCTGTGACGCGAACATCGCGGGAGAATTGCGCCGCGCCGGTTTCTTCCACGAACCCCATGCCGCCATGCACCTGCACCCCGGTTTCAGCCACGCGTATCCCCGTCCGGGCCCCAAAAGACTTGCCGATGGGGGTCAACAGCGCGGCCCGCGCGGCCCAATCGGCGTCGCCGGTGGCTTTCGCCATGTCAATTGCGGTCGCATTGGCCAACAGGATCGCACGCGCTGCGAAGACGTCAGCGCGCATATCCATGATCATACGGCGCACATCCGCATGGTCGATGATCGTACCCGAGGGCGTCCTGCCCTGCTTGCGCTCCAGAGCATAAGCCAAGGCGTGCTGATAGGCGCCTTCCGCAACGCCTACACCCTGACCGCCCACACCAAGACGCGCATTGTTCATCATGGTAAACATGGCCGCCATACCACCATGCTCTTTGCCAACAAGCCATCCTTTGGCCCCGCTATATTGCATCACGCAGGTGGGTGAACCATGCAGCCCCATCTTGTGTTCAACCGAAACCACCTTCAGGTCGTTGGCCATGCCGGGATTGCCATCCGCATCAGGGATGTATTTCGGCACCAAAAACAAGGAAATGCCCTTGGTGCCGGGCACACCGTCCGGCAGACGGGCCAGCACCAGATGGCATACATTCTCGGCAAAGTCGTTGTCGCCCCAGGAAATAAAAATCTTCTGCCCGGTTACCGAATAGGTGCCATCGCCATTCGGTTCAGCCTTGGAGGTCAGCGCACCCACATCCGATCCGGCCTGTGCTTCGGTCAGGTTCATGGTGGCCGACCATTCGCCGGAAATCATCTTGGGCAGGTACAACGCTTTCAGTTCGTCGCTGGCGTGATGCTCCAGCGCCTCGATCTGGCCCTGCGCCATCAGCGGTGCAAGCTGCAGCGAAAGGCAAGCGGCACTCATCATCTCGTTCACGGCGGTGGTGACGGTCATCGGCAGGCCCATTCCGCCATATTGGGGATCAGCGCTGATCCCGATCCACCCGCCTTCGGCAATCGCCTTCCAGCCATCGGCATAACCCGGAGAGCTGCGCAGCACGCCATTCTCAAGCCGCGCAGGTTCCAGGTCACCGGCACGCTGCAACGGGGCCAGTACCTCTTCGCACATCTTGCCCGCTTCAGACAGGATGGCACTGACCACATCAGCGCTGGCATCTGCGAAAGTCTCGGTGGCGGCGACCTGATCGAACCCGACGACATGGTCCAGCAGAAATTGATAATCTGAGATTGGGGCGCGATATGGCATGGCTACTCTCGGGGTCTAACGGATCATAATACATCGGCGGGCTTGGAATCATATGCAAGCGCCGGTAAGCGTGTGGGCCTGAACCGATTACGTACTCTTCCACATGTTTCAGGCAACCAAAACGCGGCGTCATCAGATATGATCTCAACCGGCACACAGGAATTTACGGCAGATCCCGGCGGCATTGCCCGCGCTGCCGATATGCTGCGTCAGGGCCTTCTGGTCGCCTTTCCGACCGAAACGGTCTATGGCCTTGGCGGTGACGCCCGAAACGGACAGGCCGTTGCGTCCATTTACGAGGCCAAGGGACGGCCCAGTTTCAATCCGCTGATCGCCCATGTCCCTTCAGTCAGCGCGGCACAGCGTTTCGTACAATGGTCGGATCAGGCCGAGCAGCTGGCGCAGGCCTTCTGGCCCGGTCCCCTGACCTTGGTTCTGCCCCTGCGCGACGGGCATGGAATTTCATCATTGGTGACCGCCGGGCTGGACACTCTGGCTGTGCGAGTGCCCGCGCATCCGGCGGCGCGTGCGCTGCTGACAGAATTTGACGGGCCCGTCGCGGCGCCTTCGGCAAATCCTTCAGGTCAGATCAGCCCCACAACCGCAGACCATGTATGGTCGGGCCTCGGCGGCAAGATTGCGGGCGTTCTGGATGATGGGCCTTGCGGCGTTGGCTTGGAATCCACAATCGTGGGTCTTGCCGGAGAACCCACATTACTGCGCCCGGGCGGCGTCGCATTGGAACAGATCGAAAGCGAGCTGAACACACGCCTGCACCTGCATCAATCCGGTGACCTTTTGACTGCTCCGGGACAGTTGCAGTCGCATTATGCGCCGGATGCGCCGGTCCGTCTGAGCGCCACGGCGCGTCAGGGGGATGAGGTTTTGCTGGGCTTTGGGCTGGTAGAGTGCGACCTGAACCTGTCAGTGAACGGAAACCTGACCGAGGCGGCCGCGAATCTGTTTGCCTCTCTTCACCAGCTGAATGAAACAGGGAGACCGATTGCCGTTTCCCCGATCCCCAACACCGGGTTGGGGGCCGCAATCAATGACCGGTTGCGCCGCGCCGCCGCGCCGCGCGACAGCTGATCACGCGCGACCTGCGCTGGCGGACAATGTCAGAGGGTCCACGCCCAATGTCGCCAACGCGGCTTCCCATTTTTCGCCATCAGGCACGTCGAAAACCAGTTTTGTTGTTGCTTCGGTGGTTAGCCAGCCGTTCATGGCAATTTCATCCTCAAGCTGTCCCGGCCCCCAGCCGGAATAACCCAGCGTCAGCATCGAATTCAGTGGTCCGCTGCCAGAAGCGAGATCTTCGAGCACATCCAGCGTCGCCGTCATGCTGAAATCCTCGGATATATGCATCGAATGCAGGTTGGCCTCATAATCGGCGCCGTGCAGGACAAATCCGCGCGACATCTCGACCGGGCCGCCAAAATGCACGAGGCGCTCTCCGACGACCGGAATACGACAGGCGATGTTCAGTTGCCCCAGCAATGTCTTGATTCGCAGGTCCGAAGGCTTGTTCACGATCAACCCCATGGCCCCGTCGTCGCCATGACTGCACATATACACTACCGAATGGTCGAATCGCGGATCGCCCATGCCGGGCATCGCAATCAACAGTTTTCCGGTCAGGTCCATGGGCCGCAATCTCTTTCTCAGTTCACTTCAACAATGGCCCTGCCGCACCCAAGTTTGCAAGAGAACAACGGGCATTTTGACAGATTTCAGTGCAGTGACCGGATCGTGACTTGGAATCTGCGCCAACGCCGCGCATTTATGGGGTATGAAGAAGTCGATGAAATCCACCACTGTCGCCGCACTCGCGTGTCTGAGCCTGTCCGTTCCTGTCGCCGCCCAAGGCTTGGGCGACGTGGTTCAGCTGGATGTTCTGGATGGAGGGCGGACAGCAAACGGCACTTACATGACTGCTTTGAAACTGACGCTCAAAGATGGCTGGAAAACCTACTGGCGCGCGCCCGGAGATGCGGGCATCCCGCCCGAATTCGACTGGAAGCGATCCAGCAATGTCGGTCAGGTGGAAATCACCTGGCCCGCGCCCGAAATCTTTAATCAGAACGGCCTGCAGTCGATCGGCTATGAAAACCAGCTGGTCCTGCCCATCGAGATTACACCTAGCAATCCAGCCAAACCGGTCCGCCTGCAAGGCAAGATGGATCTGGGGGTCTGCAAGGACGTTTGCATCCCGGAACGTCTGGGTTTTGACCACACGCTCGACGCCGAAGCAGATCGCAACCCGGCAATAGCCGCGGCGTTGGCGCAAAGGCCCTATTCCGCGCGCGAAGCACGTGTCACCAAATCCATCTGCAATCTGACACCAACGAAAGATGGAATGAGGATTGAGGCGCGGATGACGATGCCGTCAGCGGGTGGTCGTGAAGTCGCTGTGATCGAGCCCGGTAATCCGGCTCTCTGGGCCTCGCAACCAGTTTCGCAGCGGCAAGGGGATACACTGGTGGCCGAAGCGGAGATCATAAACGCATCGGGTGCACCTTTTGCACTGGATCGATCCGAGATTCGGATCACTGTTCTGGGTTCCAATCACGCGGTCGATATTCAGGGCTGCAGCGCGGGCTGAATGCATGAGCCAATTACCCAAGATCGGTGCGTTGGCCGTTGTTCTGCATCAGGGTAAGGTTCTTCTGGTTCAGCGAAGCAAACAGCCGGATAAGGGGCTGTGGGGATTCCCGGGCGGCCACGTTGAATGGGGCGAAACCGTTTTGCAGGCGGCACAGCGCGAGTTGCTGGAAGAGACCTCGATTGACGCTGAGCCGTCACATTATCTGAACAATCTGGATTTGCTGCGGCACGATGAGGATGGGCAAGTGCTGTCCCATTATCTGCTGGTTGGCGTCGCCTGTCATTATCGGTCTGGCACACCACAGGCTGGCGACGACGCGTCGGATGCTCGCTGGTTTCCCATTGAGCTGATACGCCAGGGCAACCTGCCGATGAGCGCGCGAGTCATCGACCTTATGGACTACGCATTGCGCGCGGATCAGGCATCAGCCGATCTTGTGAGCCGTCCATAGAGCAACCCTGACAGCACCACACTCAGAACCACGATCAGAATCGCCCCGGCCAGAAACGCACCCAGCCCCATTTGCAGCACCGCAACGCCATCCACCCTCGGATAGAGGCCTTGCAATACGCCAAGCGGCGCGCCGGTAACGGCCGGCCATATCATCGTCAAGCCAAACCAGACCGCCAACGCGACCCCGGTTGTCGCCAACGCCCCCCGAACCACCCGATCGGGTGCCCGCGCAGCTCGGCGCATGGCCGTCATCGGGCGCGCCACGTCATTGAGGATCGCCAGCAGAGCAGGCACTAGGATCAGAACCAGCAACATCCCAAACCCAAGCCCGTAGACAAGCGTGATAACAGTCGGTTTCAGGAACTGCGCTTGTTGCGAGCCTTCATAAAGCAACGGCGCAAGTCCAAGAACCGTGGTCAAAGTGGTCAGCATCACAGGCCGCAACCTGTCTGCCGTACCTTCGACAATGGACGGAACCAACCCACGATCCTTTTGGTACGCATCTATCGTGGTCACCAGAACGATCGAGTCGTTGATGATGATCCCGGTCATGCCCAGCAATCCTACCACAGTGAACATGCTGAGCGGCACGTCCCAGATGTAGTGACCCCAAATCGCGCCAACGAGGCCGAAGGGGATAATTGCCATAACCACCACTGGTCGTGTCCAGCTGGCGAACACCCAGGCCAGTACAAGGTAGATACCGGTCAGACACAGGATCAAACCGGTGCGCGCTTCGGCCAGGAATTCGTTTTCCTGTTCACTCAGCCCCGACATGCGCCACTCGACCTGCCGCTCCGCAGCGATGTCTGGCAAAATCTCTTCCTGCATCGCCCGTTCGATTTCTGCCGCGCGCGCCGGATCATCTTCAGAGATATCGCCATAGACCGAAACGACCCTCAGGCCATTTTCGCGCCGAACCGTCGAAAAACCGGATTTGCGCTCGACCGAAACGATGTCGGCCAGCGGTACGTAAACCCCATCAGGAGAACGCATGAGCGTGCGCTCGAGGAAATCTGCCGTCAGTTCACCTTCGGGCAGTTCCACACGGATCTCGGCACTCCGTGGTCCGTCCGGGAATGTTGCCGCTTCGATCCCGTTCAGGCGATTGCGCAGGGCGCGCCCCAATGTTTCTATCCGGAAGCCCAGCGCCTGTCCCTGCGCGGTCAGGTCCAGAATGAACTCTTCCTTGTCATAAGCCAGATTGTCTTCAAGCGCCGAAACTTCGGGAAATTTGGAAAGCTCGGCCTGCAGGTCTTCCGACGCAGCCTTCAGAACGCTTATATCAGAACCGTAAAACTGCACATCAATGGCATCGCCGCCTGGACCGGAGCGCCAACCCCGGAAGCTGATCACTTCGAGTTTGGGGTGGCGCGGCGCGTATTCCTGCAACTCACCCACAAATTCGAAACTGGAATAAGGGCGCAGATCAGCATCGATAAGCTCGATCGAGATACCGCCCAACAAACTGCCATCCTTACCTTCCGCTGCCGCCAGTCGTCGCCCTGCGTTGCCGCCGACCTCGGCAAGGACATAGTCAATCGGATTGCGACCATGACGCTCTTCGTAGATCTGGCCCAGCTCAACGACCGATTCCTGCAGAAGGCGCATCATTTCAAGCGTATCAGATCGCGTCGAGCCTTCGCGCATGATAAAGCCACCAGTCACTGAGCTACGTTCGGGTGCATTGAAAAAACGCCAATTCACGTCTCCGCGAATGAACAGCGCGACTTGGCTGGCCAATATCGCGATCATAAGCGCTACAACCACGTAGCGTGCCTGTATCACCCATGAGATCAAGGGGCGGAACAGGTGGTCGCGAACCCAACGGAAACCACGATTGACGACACGGTTGGGCAGATCGTACCAGTGTTCCTTGGCCGAATGCGCGATGGCATGTGCCATGTGATTGGGAAGGATCAGGAAGCATTCGACCAGCGATGCAATCAGAACCGCGATCACTGTGAAGGGAATGTCGCGGATCAGTTCTCCGAAACGCCCGCCCACCAGAGTCAGACCAAAGAACGCAATTACCGTCGTTACAGTCGCCGCGAGAACGGGCATCGCCATACGTCGGGCCGCGCGTTCCGCTGCCACCACAGGCGGTTCGCCCAGTCTGCGGGCCCGGAAATCGGCATGTTCGCCCACCACGATGGCGTCATCGACCACGATTCCCAAGGTGATGATCAAGCCGAACAGCGAGACCATGTTCAGAGACACTCCGCCCAGATACATCAACGCAATTGCCGCCGACATCGCCACCGGGATACCTGCCGCAACCCAGAAGGCGATGCGCGCGTTGAGAAACAGGAACAGCAAGCAGACGACAAGGCCAAGGCCCATCAACCCGTTGTCGACAAGGATGTTCAAACGGTCAGTAATGGCCTGGGCGCGGGTGCGGATCAGTTCGATTTTCACACCTTCGGGCAAGCTGGCCTGCATTTCGCGGGCTACATCCTCAACCGCGCGCTGAATGTCAATCGCATCGCCCAGATTTGACCGGTCGACCCTGATGGACATGGCCGGATCATCGCCCACAAAATAACTGTGATACCGCGTAACACCTTCGACACGAATCTTGGCGATATCGTCAACTGTCAGTTTCGACCCATTGGCAAATGTCCGCAGTGCAATGCTTTCTATCTGTTCAGGTGTCCGCTTTTCGGTTCCGGCTCGGATGCGCGCACCTGCGCCTTCCACCTCACCCGCGGGATCAGTGCTGACCTCAGCGGCAATCGCCGAAGCAATCTCTTCCATAGTGATGTCATTTGCGATCAATTGCGCGGTGGTGATCTCAACAACGATCTGAGGCGCTGCAATACCCCGAATTTCTGTACGCGTGACGCCCTCGGCGAACAAGCGGTTGATAAACTCATCCGTCAGCTTCGCCAGTTGGTTGGTATCCGTCGGGCCGCTGACAACGACATCCGTTACCCGATCTCGCCACGCGCCGCGTCGAATTACAGGTTCTTCGGACCCCTCCGGCAGATCCGTTACACCGTCTATCGCGGTTCGAACGTCCTCGACCGCGCGGGACATGTCCCAGTTTGGCTCGAACTCCAGTCTGACACGGGCCCACGCAGGATGGGAGCTGGCCTCGGTACTCGCCACCCCGTCAACAGCCAACAGTGCAGGTTCCAGCAACTGCACTAAACCGGCATCCATGTCCTCCGGCCCGGCACCTTCCCAGGTGACGGTCACATCTACGCGTTCCAGAATGACGTCCGGAAAGAACTGCGCCCGCATGTTCGGAATAGCTGTTGCACCCAGAACCAGCATCACCAGCAACAGTAGATTGGCGACTGTCCTATGCCGGGTGAAGTAACTGAGCAGACCACCCGCCGCGCCAGGTATCTCGCGCATCATGGCGCTCAGCCCCCGGCCTTGGTCTCAATGCGGCGCACCAGAGACGATGGAACGCGCGCTTCCCGCAACTGCCCCAGAACCTGCGTTTTTTCGTCCTGAGGCATGGCGTCGTTGGCCTCAACCCGGGCCACAAGCTCGGCGCGTTTCGCATCGGACAGCTCGACCATGCCCGGGTCTGCCCCCGCCTCAAGCCTTAGTGGGCGTACCCGCACGCCGGACCCAAGCAAAGGCGTGCGCCCGATGACAACCTCTCGCCCTTCTAACCCGTCGCCCCGCAGCAAAACCTCGTCCCCCTGCCTTCGAACAAGCTGCACAGGCAGGCTTTCCAGGCGGTCGTCTATACCAAGCACCAAAACCGTTCCCGATGCGTCCAAAGCCGAGGACGGCAAACGGAAAACATCGGCAAGCGGTTGTTCCTGAACGGATACCGTAACAAAATCTTCGGGCTTGAAACCCGATGCCTCTTGCAGGCGGGCATAAATCAAGCGCCCGGTCTGGCCCTCGCCCGCAGACCCACTGTCGCGACTGATATGACCCGTCGCGGTCAGATCAGCGCCGGTCACCTCAAGCGATATCGTGACCGGCGCATTAATCAGCCGGTCATTCTCGTCCAGCAGGCGCACATATTGTGCCGT
Source organism: Ruegeria sp. AB9 (assembly GCF_056542585.1). Taxonomy (NCBI): domain Bacteria; kingdom Pseudomonadati; phylum Pseudomonadota; class Alphaproteobacteria; order Rhodobacterales; family Roseobacteraceae; genus Ruegeria; species Ruegeria sp. AB9. Next base: position 190,541 of record NZ_JBQGAA010000004.1, read on the forward strand.
TGACACCCGGAACGCCACTTCAAGAGCGTTTGGATCAACAAGTTCAGCCAGTTTTTCATTCGCCGACACCAGCCGCCCTTCCACAAGCGTCACATCGGTCAGTGTACCGCTGAACCCGGCCCGAATGGTCATGTCATCAAGATCGCGTTCTGCCGCTTCCAGAGCAATCATTGCCCGGGCCTGTAATGTCGTCGCCTGATCGACACGAGATTCAGCCTGCGCAAGCGAGACTCGCCGCGCCAGAACAGCCTGATGAGCCGAAGTAGCTGCCAGTTCTGCCTCTTCCACGCTGGCCGCCGCTCCTACCCCTCGGGCCTCCAGATCGCGTTGCCGTTGCAGCGCCCGTTCCCGCAGTTCGGCTTGCGCCTCGGCCGATTTCAATTCGTCCTGCGCCAGCAGCAGAGACCGTTCGGCATCACGTTCTTCGAATTGTGCGTCCAAAAGATCGGACTTGGCCCGATCCAGCGCTGATTGGGCATCTGCCGGATCCAGTTCAACCAGAATCTCATCAGCGGTTACCGTTCCGCCATCTTCGAAATCCTCCGCCAGCGCGATAACACGGCCACCCAGTGCCGCGCGCAATTCCAGCCTGCGTCGGCTCTGGACCTCTCCGAACGCTTCGAGATAGGGAGTAACAGTTTCCGCCTCGGCTTGACGTACCGCAACCGCAAAGACTCGTTCGCGCGCGGTGGGCGAGGCGTCCTCGCGTGTCAGAACCTCTTGTACTGCACCCACAATGATCTGCGCAGCTACAAACAGCAAAGCCAGCGTCAGGAACGCCAGAAAGATACCGACAAGACTCTGCCGCAAAAATCGCATCGATCAGTTACCCCGGTTGCACCAAGCTGCCGTCCACAACATGTAGCCGGATCACGAATTATGCCAAGCCACAAAGCGGTTATACGGAATTGAACGTACGACCAGTCTACTTCCGTCGCAGATGTTCGTCCAATCTGGGCATTATTTCCACAAAATTGCAGGGGCGATGCCGGTAATCGAACTGTTTTTCCAAAATCCCATCCCACGCATCCTTGCAGGCCCCCGGGCTGCCGGGCAGCGCAAACAGGTACGTGCCGCCTGCAACGCCCCCTGTCGCGCGGGACTGGACCGCCGAGGTGCCGATTTTCTCCATCGAAATGATGGTGAAGACGGTGCCGAAAGCCTCGATTTCTTTCTCGTACACGTCCCGATGCGCCTCGACTGTCACGTCCCGCCCGGTCAGGCCTGTTCCGCCGGTCGAGATCACGACATCGACCTGATCGTCGGCTACCCATGCGCGCAACTGGTCGGCGATCTGATCGCGTTCGTCCCGGATGATCTTGCGATCAGCAACCATATGGCCCGCTTTTTCGATCCGGTCCACCAATGTCTGCCCCGAGCGGTCCTCGTCCATCGATCTGGTATCGGAAACGGTCAGAACGGCAATTTTGACCGGTATAAATTCCATTGTATCGTCAATGCGTGACATCCTGCGTCAGGCCCTTTCCATCATGACAAGCCGAATCGCAAGAGCAGAAAATATTCCGCCCGTGATCCAACCGAGAATATGTGAAGCGCGCGGATTCCCGACCAGCACTCTGCCCGCGCGCCCGGCGAAGATACCGACCAGTCCATTCACCAGAAAACCACCAAACGCGATGATCAGGCCAAAGATCAGGAACTGCAGCAGAACCGAACCTGCAGTCGGATCGACAAATTGCGGAATGAAGGCCAAAACAAACAGAATGACTTTGGGATTCGTCAGGTTGACCAACATCCCGTCACGAAAAGCCATACGGGTAGACCGTACAGGCGCACCCCCTGTCGAAGCGCCGTTTCGGATAGCACACCAAGCCAGATACGTCAGATAAGCGGCACCCAGCCAGCGGATCACCTCAAACAGCCAGGGCAGCGCCGATACCGCAGCACCCAGTCCCAGGCCAGCAAGAAGGACATGAATCATAGAGCCCAATGACACCCCGGCACTCGCCGAAACAGAGGGCCAGGCACCTGACCGCAGACCCTGGCCGAAGCAAAACATCATATCGGCACCGGGTGTCAGGTTCAGTGCCAACGCTGCCGGAATAAAGACCAGCAAGGTCTGCAATTCGATCACGTATCCACCTCAAACCAACTCGGTGTTGGGCCCAGATTGGCCAAATGCGTACGGCCCAGTGACCCGCGATAGCCCCAGCTTTCATGCACATGACCGAAGAACGCAAATCCGGGCTGGAGACGTTCAATCGCATCTCGCACAGCGGTCGATCCGACCGACAGACCTTGCGATGTCTGATCGCCGTGCCCTTTTGGCGGCGAATGGACGATCAGGATATCCGCTGCGTCACACCGATCGAGCATCTCGGCAGCTCCGCCCTCGGTCAGGTCGCAGGACCAGTCGCCGAATGGCGTCGGTGGGACGCCATAGCCCAGACCAAACAGGCGGAGGCCATCTACACTCATGCCGGTCCCGTGCAGAACATGCACGCCTTCGGGCGCTGCCTCGGTCAGTTCACCGGCGCTTTCGGCATTGCCTGGGATCAGGACCAACGGTGCCGAAATGCCGGACAGCATCTGCATCGCCTCATTCAGCCCTTGTCTCATGTTGCAATAGTCACCGGCGCCGATGACCAGATCAGCCTCGGCACTGGCGGCAACCAGATCGGCTGCACGATTGCGCGCCATGTGTATATCAGAGAATGCCAGAACCTTCATGTTGCACCTCGCAGTCGCGCTTTCAGTTCCAGCAGATCCGCCCAAGCCTGCCGTTTCATCTGCGGTTGTCGCAGCAGGTAAGCCGGGTGGAACATCGGAATCACCGGCAGGCCCATCGCCTGATCCCAATTGCCGCGCAGACGGGTGATGCCGCGTTTGCCCAGCACCGCCTGACAGCTGATATTCCCCATCGCAACCAGAACTTCGGGCCTGGCCAGTGCCACGTGACGTTCCAGGAACGGCTTCATCATTCCGATCTCTTCGGGCTTGGGGTCGCGGTTCTGCGGGGGCCGCCATGGCAGCACATTGGTGATATAGACGTTCTCGCGGCGATCCAGATCAATTGCCGCCAGCATCCGATCCAGCAATTGACCGGCACGACCGACAAAAGGCTTGCCTTCGCGGTCTTCATCGCGGCCCGGTGCCTCGCCAATGATCATCACACGCGCGCCGGGAGTCCCATCGGCAAAGACCAACTGCCGCGCCCCGCGCTTGAGCTCGCAATGTTCGAACGCGTCCATCGCGGCGCGCAACTGATCCAGCGATCCCGCCCCCTGCGCTGCCGATCCCGCTATTGCAACGGGGTCTACATCCTTGGGTTTCGCCGGGGCGGCGGGGGGCGTTTCTGGTTTCCTGGGTTTGGTCGTGGTGTCGGGCAACGCGTACCGGTCAACCGGCACATCACCGATTGCCTCGGTCGCGCCCAGTTCGATCTGCCATTCCAGCAGCGCCCGCGCAGAGTAATAGTCCAAACCCGATTCCATACGGATAATTTACCTGCCTGAGGGCTGAGGGAAAGCGAATAGGGCTTGATCGGTCTCTCTGTCGCGCCGACCATCACGGCGCGATGCTCAGATTTCTGCGATTCCTTCTCATAGGATTAGTGCTGACCGCCACTGGTGATCCGGCATTGGCCACATTTCATGACAAACACGGACAGTGCCGTGCGGGTCAGTTCAAATGCGGCAGCACCTGTTGCTCGGGCGGGCAAAGATGCAGTTTTGATGGCCACTGCATTCCGCTGGGCGGCACCTATTGCGGCGGGGGGCGTAGTTGCGGTCCGTTCGAACGCTGCGTGGCAGGTGGAATCAGATGTGCACCCGCAGGCCTGAACAAATGCGCTTCGCGTCTGGATTGCCCGGGCGGCAGTTTCTGCAACGGGCGCGGCGAGTGTGAACGGATCGCGCCCGAATTGGACACAACGCCACCAACCACATGCGATGATGGTAGAACCTGCGCGCGTGGCTCGTCCTGCCTGCCCGGCGGGGGTTGTTCGCGCCCGGGATGGTATTTGTGTGAGGAAACCGGATCACAATGCCGCCCCGGTTTCAAATGCTCGGCCCATCAGGGCTGCGTCCCGATCAAGGCCATCGACTGCGGCTATGGCAAATGGTGCAAACCGGGTGAACAATGCCTGCCCGAGGGTGGCTGCGAAAAACTGCCAGAGGGCACGGAACCTTAGGTTGCCTTGCGCCGCACAGCTTTCTATAAGCGGCGCGATTGTCAGACAGGAGCCCGCCCATGCGTTTCGCCCATCGTCACCTTCTTGGCATCGAGCATCTGTCGCAATCCGATATCACCGAAATTCTGGATCTGGCCGAGACCTATGTCGACATGAATCGCCAGTCGACCAAACATTCGGACGTGCTGTCGGGGCTGACCCAGATCAACATGTTCTTTGAAAACTCGACCCGGACACAGGCCAGTTTCGAACTGGCGGGCAAGCGTTTGGGTGCGGATGTGATGAACATGGCGATGCAGGCCAGCTCGATCAAAAAGGGCGAGACCCTGATCGACACCGCGATGACGCTGAACGCGATGCACCCGGATCTTCTGGTGGTGCGGCACCCGCATTCCGGCGCGGTCGATCTGCTGGCGCAGAAGGTCAATTGCGCCGTTCTAAACGCGGGCGACGGCAAACACGAACACCCCACGCAGGCGCTGCTGGACGCGCTTACCATCCGTCGCGCCAAAGGCCGCCTGCACCGGCTGAACATTGCAATTTGCGGGGACGTGGCCCATTCCCGCGTCGCGCGGTCGAATCTGATCCTGCTGGGCAAGATGGAAAACCGCATCCGCCTGATTGGCCCGCCTACATTGGTGCCCGGCCAGTTCGCCGAATTCGGCGCCGAAATCTACGATGACATGAACGAGGGCCTCAAAGACGTCGACGTCGTCATGATGCTGCGCCTTCAGAAAGAGCGCATGGATGGCGGATTCATCCCCTCGGAGCGCGAGTATTACCACCGCTATGGTCTGGACGCCGCAAAGCTGGCACTGGCGAAACCGGACGCAATCGTCATGCATCCCGGGCCGATGAACCGCGGGGTCGAGATCGACGGCACATTGGCGGACGACATCAACCGATCCGTTATTCAGGAACAGGTGGAAATGGGCGTCGCTGTCCGCATGGCCGCGATGGACCTGCTGGCCCGCAACCTGCGCGAGGCCGCATGAGCGATCTGACCATCGCACCCCATGAACGCGGCGTCTTGCGCCTGTTCACGCTGGACATGCGCCCCGAAGAGGCGAAGTTTCTGCGCGAACCGGGTGCCGCAGATCAGGTGCTTGGGGTCGGCGTGCTGGACCCTGAGCAGATCGATATCTTTCCGGTGTCCGACCTGGAAGACCTCGGGCTGTACGGTTATCTGACCGAAGGGTGCGGGGTATCAGCAGACCAGTTGAACCGGGACGCTCTGGCCGCAATCGACGGTTGGGTCATGGTCCTGCGCAGTGCCGCGTTCAAAGGTCGCCCCACGACGCTGAGGCCCGATCCACGCCTGCGCCTGATCGGCCTGTTCACGGAAGAAGCCACAAATTGGACCGGAGGGGTCATCGAAACCGAAAGCGCCAAGCCGTTCTCGGCACCGCAGGCCACTCCAACAGATGACAAACCCCGCCGTATCGGGTCAGCAGTTCTGGCGCTGGTCGCGCTTTTGGTCCTCGGAGGCATCTTATGGCTGATCCTGTAATCTTCGCTCCGGACAAAGGGGCCTATATCCGCACCAACGCCTGGCTCGCCGCTCTTGGCATGGCCGGTGCAATGGCCGTGCTGTGGCTGATCGGCAATCCTTACGTCTGGACCGGAGCCCCAGCTGGCCTTGCCGCCATTGGCATACGCGCCTGGTATCTGGCCTCGGAAGAGATGGTCGCAAACTGGGAGATGTCAGACACCACACTGACCGGCCCGGGCCCGCGCAAGGTACCGCTGAACCAAGTCGATGCGGTCAAAACCATGGGCAGCTTTGTTCAGATCGTCACCAAAAACGGCGACAAGCACCTGATCAAGTATCAAGCCGATCCAGCCGCCACCAAAGCCGCCATCGAAAGGGCCATTCCATGAGCACCGTTCTCTTCACCAACGCCCGCCTGATCAACCCCGAAGCCGGTACGGAATCAGCTGGTTGGATACAGGTTGCGGACGGCCGGATCGTAGCGCAAGGCGAAGAAAGCGCCCCGAGTTTTGATGGGCAAATCGTGGATTGTAACGGCAAGTGCCTTGCGCCCGGCATCATCGATATCGGCGTTAAGGTCTGCGAACCCGGTGAGCGGCACAAGGAAAGCTACAAATCCGCTGGTCTGGCCGCTGCGGCCGGGGGTGTGACCACAATCGTCACCCGCCCCGACACCAATCCAGCCATCGATACACCGGAAACGCTGGAATTTGTCACTCGACGCGCACAGGCAGATACGCCGGTAAACATGTTGCCGATGGCCGCCCTTACCAAGGGACGCGAGGGGCGCGAGATGACCGAGATCGGTTTCTTGCAGGACGCTGGTGCGGTGGCCTTTACCGATTGCGATCATGTCATCACCAATACCAAGGTGTTTTCCCGTGCACTGACATATGCGAAGTCCTGCGGCGCGCTTGTGATTGCCCATCCGCAGGAACCGGGCCTGAGCGCCGGGGCCGCCGCCACCAGCGGCAAATTCGCCGCCCTGCGCGGGTTGCCAGCGGTCTCGCCCATGGCCGAGCGCATGGGACTGGACCGGGACATCGCGCTGCTGGAAATGACGGGCGCGGCCTATCACGCCGACCAGATCACCACGGCTCGCGCCCTGCCCGCACTGGAACGGGCCAAGCGCAACGGGTTGGACATCACCGCTGGAACGTCGATCCACCATCTGACCCTGAACGAGCTGGACGTGGCCGACTATCGCACCTTCTTCAAGGTCAAGCCGCCGCTGCGGTCCGAAGAAGATCGTCAGGCGGTGATCGAGGCGGTCCGCACCGGCCTCATCGACATCATCAGTTCCATGCACACGCCGCAGGACGAAGAAAGCAAGCGCCTGCCGTTCGAAGAAGCCGCCTCGGGCGCGGTGGCGCTGGAAACGCTGCTGCCTGCAGCGTTGCGCCTGTATCATGCAGATCAGTTGGACCTGCCGACCCTATTCCGGGCGATGACATTCAACCCGGCCAAGCGGCTTGGTCTGGAAAGCGGCCGACTGTCGGAAGGAACCCCGGCAGATCTGGTTCTGTTCGACCCGGATGTGCCTTTTGTGCTTGATCGGTTTGCACTAAAATCCAAATCTCAGAACACTCCATTTGACGGCCAGCGGATGCAAGGTAAGGTCATTTCGACCTATGTAGCAGGTAAAGAAGTGTTCCGGAGTTCCTGATGCCCCTGATTGACAACTCGACAAGCGACCTGCTCCAATGGGCGGTGGTTGGATATCTGATGGGCTCCATCCCCTTCGGCCTGTTGCTTGCCAAGGTCATGGGCTTGGGAAATCTGCGTGAGATCGGGTCGGGAAACATCGGGGCAACAAATGTCCTGCGCACTGGCAACAAAGCCGCTGCTGCACTGACGCTTTTGTTTGACGCGGCCAAGGGCGCAGCAGCTGTACTGATCGCACGCGCCTATGCGGGGGAAGACGCCGCGCAGATCGCAGCCCTCCTGGCATTTCTGGGTCATTGCTTTCCCATCTGGCTGGGTTTCAGAGGCGGTAAAGGCGTGGCCACCTTTCTGGGCCTCTGGCTGGCACTGGACTGGCGTGTTGGGGTCGCTTGCTGTCTCACCTGGTTGGTTGCAGCGGCGATCTGGCGGATATCATCGGTCGGCGCGCTGGCCGCAGCCGCGCTTTCCACAACCTGGGTGCTGGTTCTGACAAATGGACAAAGCTTTATCCTGGGGATTATCCTGACGCTTTTGGTATATTGGCGCCACACCGCCAACCTTGCGCGGATCAAGGCCGGAACTGAACCGAAAATCGGGAAACCGTGACCGCGCCGGACGCTTTCGTTTCCGCATTCTTTGCGCTACCCGAGGGCAGTTTCACCGGTACGTCGGGTAACCAACGCTACATTGTCGTGCGTCAGCGGATGGCTGGAGGGAAATCCCACAAGCTGGTTGCGCATGAAATGGGCGGTACGGACTATATCAGTATGAACTTGTATCAGACGCACGCCAGCGGTGCGTTGCTAAGACCTTGTGAAATGTCGGCTTGCAAAGTCATTGCGTTTGTTCTGGATCTCAAACCAGACCTCCAATGTTAGGCCTGCATTTTTGAACAGAAATTATTCTCTGGCGCACAATCACAATTCATTGTTTTGAACGTGATCGAACCGCTCCCCAGATCGCTGTCGTGACGGTCAATTACGGGCCACACAGGACAACAATCCGGGGCCTTCGATCGCACACTGGCGGGGCTCCTTTCACGAAAGGTGAAACAATGAACAAGTTCAAATCTCTGATCGGCGGCGTCGCCCTGTCCGTAGCACTGGCAACATCCGCTCTGGCTGCAGGCGTAGAAATCAACGCAAGCTCGACCGGTCTGGCCATGCAGGGTTACGACCCGGTTGCCTATTTCACCGCAGGTGAAGCCACCAAAGGTGACTACCGCATCACCACGCTGCACAACGATGCGATGTACCGTTTCTCGTCAGAAGAAAACAAAGCCGCCTTCGAAGCTAACCCGGAAGCGTACCTGCCTGCCTACGGTGGCTACTGTGCCTTCGGTACAGCCATGGGCTTCAAGTTCGATGGTGACCCGAACCACTGGAAAATCGTTGACAACAAGCTGTACCTGAACCTGTCGGAAGACATCCAGGAACGCTGGGAAGGCGACATCCCGGGCTTTATTGAAAGCGCAAGCGCAAACTGGGATAACATCGCAGACAAGACTCCTGCTGAGTTGCAACAGCAATAATCCGCTGAATTTGCCAGGCGTGTCGGCGGCGGAATGTTCCGCCGCCGCATGTCGTTTGAAGGCCTCTCGTTTCTTCCTATCTTTTCAGTATCAGAAGTGCCCGGCCTCAACGGGCATCGGCGTGTCTTTTCACGTTTCAACGCCAGAATACGGGCTGGAATTCGTAGGTATCACTGATCCGATGACGCCACCGGATCGTATTGGTCTGCATAAGTGATCTGTAATTCACTGGAGCAGAGTGACAATCGAAAGGAAATGAGATGACGTTGAAATTAGCTCTCATCACCACTGTCGCAACCCTGGTTGCAGGTTCAGCGGCCGCGCAATCCTCGGGCAACTGGACCGGGTTTTATGGCGGTCTGCAACTGGGTTACGTCGATGTGGATACCAGCCTGTCCGGTGTCGATGGCGATGACGTAATCGGCGGCATCATTCTGGGCTACGATTATGATCTGGGCGACTGGGTCGTTGGCGGCGGATTCGACTATGACTGGACCGATGTGAATCTGTCTGGCGCCGCAACCGTTGAAGATGTCTGGCGGCTGAAGGCGCGCGCTGGTTACAAGGTAAACCCGCAAGGTTTGCTATATGGCACAGCAGGTTACGCCGAAGTCGGCACGGACAACCTCGGCAGCGATGACGGCTGGTTCATTGGCGCAGGCTATGAACAGATTGTGGCCCCCAATGTCAGCATTGGTGGAGAACTGCTGTACCACGAATTCAATAACTTCAATGGAAGCAGTGTGGATGTCGACGCAACCACATTGCAGTTTCGGGCCTCTTACAGGTTCTGAAACACACCCAAAAGTAAAGCAAGACCCGGCCTTTCAAGCCGGGTCTTGTTTCAAAGGTCCAGAATTGTACTGCCAGTCGTCTGTCGCGCTTCAAGCGCGCGATGCGCATCTGCAACCTGATCAAGCGCAAAGCGCTGATCGATGTGGATCTTGACCTCTCTGCCCTCGACCTTGCCGAACAAACGGCGCGCCATTGCCTGGCAGACCGTGTGATCCGCAATATGCGTGAGCAAGGTAGGCCGGGTGATTTTCAGCGACCCCTTCTCGCCAAGGACGCCAATATTGAACGGTGGCACCGGACCCGATGCGTTCCCGAAGGAAACCATCATCCCCAACGGTTTCAGACAGTTCAACGATCCTTCGAACGTGTCCGCCCCGACCGAATCCATCACCACGTCCACGCCCTGACCCTTGGTGATTTCAGCCACCCGTTCGGCGAAATTCTCGGACCGGTAGTTGATGCAATGCGCGGCCCCGTTAAACCGGGCAAGGCTGCATTTTTCGTCGGTTCCCGACGTACCAATCAGGGTGATCCCTTCGGACTTTGCCCATTGGCAGGCGATCAGCCCTACCCCACCAGCGGCCGCATGGAACAGCACAGTATCCCCCCGTTTCAGCGGAGTAGTTCGGTGAAACAGGTATTCAACCGTCATACCCTTCAGCATCATCGCCGCAGCCGCTTCGAACGTGATGCCATCCGGCAGAGGGCACACCTGCGCTGCAGGCATCACGCGGGCCTCACAATAGGCACCGGGCGGGACTGCTGCATAGGCCGCCCGCTGACCCGGCTGCAAGTGCGTCACCCCTTCCCCGACCGCCTCAACAATTCCTGCCGCTTCCAGGCCCAAAGCATGAGGGAGATCAAGGGAGTACAGTCCAGTGCGTTGATATACATCGATAAAATTCAGACCGCAGGCCTGATGACGAATGCGTATCTCACCCGGTCCGGGGTCGCCCAATGGCCTGCCTTCGATCTGCAACACCTCGGGCCCGCCAAATTCGTGAATTACAACTGTTTTCGCTGTTGTCTGCATCCTGACCTCCTCTTGCCTGACATCAAGCTAACATGACCGCGATGCAGGGCAATCCGCCTGGTGCCATAGTGTTGATCAGGATTTTGCCAAACTGTGCTATACTGCGCTCAGGCGTTGTCGGCTGGTCCGGCCACGGACAACTTTTTGCCGGATCCATTCTGCGGCGCAACTCTCGCCAGGGAAGGGGATGAAAATGGCTAAGACAATCGGGAATCCGATCAGCTGGGCAGCCCAGAATCTGGGGGCGGCCAGCGACCATGTCTCGGATAGCGTTTCACAACTCGGAAGCGCAGATACCAAGCATCTGCCGATGGTGCAGACATTGACGATGCATGATCTGCGCGCCTGTCTGAGGGCAGGATATCACGACTTTCTCGAAACACGGGCGGACGCCGTGTTCATTGTGCTGATTTATCCAATCGCCGGGCTTTTGATGTTCGGCTTTGCCCTGAACGTCAACATGGTTCCACTTCTGGCGCCTCTGGTCGCTGGTTTTGCTCTGATCGGTCCGGTCGCAGCCGTGGGATTGTACGAGATCAGCCGCAAGCGAGAACAAGGCAGCGCGGTGCATTGGCTGGATGCATTCGGCGTATTTCGCTCTCCGTCATTCGGCGCAATTCTTGTTTTGGGGTTCTACCTGGTGATGCTGCTGCTGGTCTGGCTGATGGTGGCGCAAAGCATCTACACGCATACTATGGGACCCGAAGCCCCCGCGTCACTCAGCGCTTTTGCCGGGCAAGTGTTCACGACTGCCGCGGGCTGGACGATGATGATTGTCGGAATCGCCGTTGGTTTCGTGTTTGCGCTGTGTGCGCTTGCCATCAGCGTCGTCAGCTTTCCATTGCTTCTGGATCGGAAAGTCGGGCTGCCAGTGGCGGTCGTGACATCATTTCGCGTGTTGCGCCACAACCCCGGCGTCATCCTGACCTGGGGGTTCATCGTGGCGGTTCTTTTGTTCCTGGGTGCCTTGCCGATGCTATTGGGCTTGATCGTGGTGATGCCGGTGCTGGGTCATGCCACATGGCACCTGTACCGCCGCGCAGTCGCGTGAACGCGCGGGACAAGCCCGCGCATTCAATACTCAGTCTGAGATCTTCAGAACGATCTTGCCAATATGGCCCGAGCTTTCCATACGTGCATGGGCAGCCGCCGCCTCGGCCAGATCAAACTCGCTATCCATGACAGGCGCAACTTTTCCAGCCTCCAACAGAGGCCAGACGGCTTCACGCAGGTCTTGCGCAATTTGTGCCTTGGCCAGATCGCTTTGCGGCCGCAAGGTGCTGCCGGTCAGGGTCAAGCGCTTGACCATCATCATCGCAAAGTTCAGCTCGACCTTTGGGCCTTGCAGAAATGCGATCTGCACCAGCCGACTATCCTCGGCCAGAGCCTTGACGTTACGTGGGATATAGTCGCCACCGACCATATCGAGGATCAGGTTCGCACCTCCCTCGGCCCGCATGACGGCCACAAAATCCTCGTCGCGGTAGTTGATCGCCTTTTCCGCACCCAGTTTGACGCATGCCTTACACTTCTCGTCCGACCCTGCGGTGGCAAAGACTCGAGCACCGAAGGCATTAGCCAACTGGATTGCTGTTGTGCCGATCCCGCTGGAGCCGCCATGGACCAGAAATCGCTCGCCTGCTTTCAGACCGCCGCGCGTGAAAACGTTGGACCAAACGGTAAAAAATGTCTCGGGCAGGCAGGCTGCCTCTTTCATTCCCATACCGGCAGGCACCGGCAGGCAATGGGCCGCAGGTGTAGCGACGTATTCGGCATAGCCTCCGCCCGGCAGCAACGCGCAGACCAGATCGCCGACAGACAGCCCTTCGACCCCGGCACCGACCGAAACGACCTCGCCCGACGCTTCAAGCCCTGGCAGATCGCTGGCACCCGGCGGCGGATCATAAGCGCCCGCGCGCTGCAACGCATCCGGACGGTTCACCCCGGCATAGGCCACTTTCAGAACGACCTGCCCTGCATCTGGCTCGGGAATCGGTCGCTCGGTGAGTTGCAAAACATCAGGACCACCCGGTTCGGTGATCTCAACAGCACGCATCATCTGGGTCATGGGCACCTCCTTTGCCCAATGCCTAGCAGGCATCAGGGCCAAGGCCCAGCGCCAAGACGTACTACTTTCGGGGGTTCAGCATTCCTGGAAGATCGGCTCGCATTTTCACTGGCGCTTTCACCTGACCCGCCAGCCAATTCGGAACTGCAAGAAACGGCTTCAGCACCGGGTTGTCGCGTACCTGAGCCTTGAGCTTTTCAAACTCCATGACGTTTGCAATCCGGCGATCCAGAAACTCCCACGTGCGCTGATGACCCGGGCTGTCATCGCCCAGCCAGAACAACAAGGTTGAGGAATAGACGCCCGACAGGGTGGCCCGCTTCGTGTACCAATTCACGTCATCCGAGGTATCGCCCAGTGTATCCCAGATAAGATCGCAGGTCTGCCAAACTGCCTTGGCACCGTCTGCCGTATAAGTTGGCAGGGAAAACAGCGTCATTCCCCGGCGCACCAGCTCTTTGTCCTCGACCGCCTGCAACCGGAACCGAACCGCAGCAGCAATCTTGTCACGGAATTTCAACCCGCTCAGGTCTTCGGACTTGATGCGGTCAAGCATCGCCTGATCGCCGCGCGCATGATAGGCAAGTGCCAGATCAACCGCCCCGCGCGGGCAGATCGCGCGGGCCAGACCGTCATCCAAGCCACAGTCGGAAATGGAGGCGCGAAAGCTGGATTCCGACCAGCCATCGAATGGAACATGGTTCAGCATCGCGTCCAAAAGCTGCTGCTTTGCATCTTCATATGTGATCGTCATGGCGGTTCTCCGGTTGTCGGGCCCAGTACTAGACAAGTTAGAGCGGCTTTGCTATACGGCCAACTCCTGCAATTTCCTTGCAACTCTATCTAGAAAGGTGGTGACAACCACATGCAGGTTAGTGTTCGCGACAATAACGTCGATCAGGCGCTTCGTGCCCTGAAGAAAAAGCTGCAGCGCGAAGGCGTGTTCCGTGAAATGAAGCTTAAGCAACATTTCGAGAAACCGTCCGAGAAAAAAGCGCGCGAGAAGGCTGAAGCGATCCGTCGTGCCCGTAAACTGGCGCGTAAGAAAGCACAGCGCGAAGGTTTGCTCTAAAACCTCGCTCGTCCAGCTTTGGATGACACTATTTGACGACCCCCGAGGCATCGCCCGGGGGTTTGTCGTTTCAGGGATCGGTTTCAATCCGCCGACTCGTCGTACTGGCTGTGCGACAAGCCGCCAATTCCCTACCAGCAACATTTTGCCCGGCATTTTGCAGCGCAGCGAATCCCGCACCGGTAGCATCGCCCTGCCGGAATTCGCCTGTCTTGCCTCACCCTCTATCTGACCCCGACGAGCCGCCTGTAACTGGCCAAGTCTAATCAGACGACACCTAAAACGGAGGCTACCATGTCGACTGCAAGTACAATCGAGCAAGAAATGCTGGCGCTGATCAATGCCGAGCGCACATCACGCGGGCTAAACCCGCTGCAGCTGGAAACCCAGCTGAACGAGTCATCCGAGGATCACAGCACGTGGATGCTGAACACGGACACGTTCAGTCACACGGGTTCGGGTGGTTCCAGCGCGACACAACGGATGCAGGCGGCAGGCCTTGATCTGGAAGGCAACTGGCGCACTGGCGAAAACATCGCATGGCAATCGGAACGGGGCACACCCGGCATCAGTGATGATGTCGCCCAGTTGCATCAGAACCTGATGAACAGCCCCGGGCACCGAGCGAATATCCTGAATCCCGATTTTGAGTATATCGGCATTGGCATTGAAACAGGTGACATGCAGGGCTTTGATGCGGTGATGGTCACGCAGAATTTTGCGGCAACCGACGCAGCGGTGATGCTGGATAATGGCAACGCTCCGGTTCCACCCACACCGACCCAACCGGTTGATGAAGTTGCTGAACCAGAAGAACCCGGAACCGAAACACCCGACACCGACGTCGCAGAGCCGGAAGAACCGGGAACCGAAACGCCAGACACCGATGTCGCAGAGCCGGAAGAACCAGGAACCGAAACGCCAGACACCGATGTCGCAGAGCCGGAAGAACCAGGAACCGAAACGCCAGACACCGATGTCGCGGAACCGGAAGAACCAGGAACCGAAACGCCGGGTGTTGAAGAACCGGACAACGGGTGTTTCGACGTGGCTGCCTTCCTCGCCGAGTTGGAGTCATTCATTGACGCCCTTCAGGCGCGTTTCGATCAGTTTGACTGGGCAGACGATGACATGACCCCGCCCAACAGTGGCGAGGATGACATGGAAGTTGTTATGATCGAAGACGCAGACCCGTCTGATGATACCGTTGACGCCTGTTCGGGCACAGAAGGAGAAGACGCTGGAGACATCTATGTGTTCAACTTCTATGATTTTGGCTGCATGATGGAAGCGGCCTGATAATGTACCGGATCGGGGCAGACTTGCTGCCCCGATCCATCCCGGTCAGTAAATCTTTGGGACGTACAACTCGTCTGGCAAAACGCGGCGCTCGTATTCCGGGTTATACCGACGATCAGGCAGGTTGACCTTTTCCTGCGGGACATCCGTGTAGGGAATTTTGGTCAAAAGGTGCTCGATACAGTTCAGCCGTTCGCGTTTTTTGTCGTTGCCTTCGACAATGTACCATGGGGCCTCGGGAATATTGGTCCGGAAAAGCATATCCTCTTTCGCCTTTGTGTAGGATTCCCAGCGGATGCGGGATTCCAGATCCATCGGCGACAGCTTCCACTGTTTCATCGGATCGTGAATGCGCATGAGGAATCGCAACTGCTGTTCTTCGTCCGTGATCGAGAACCAGTATTTCAGCAGAATGATCCCCGATCGGACCAGCATCCGTTCGAATTCGGGAACGTCCTGAAAGAACTGTTCAACCTGGTCCTCAGACGCAAATCCCATTACCCTCTCGACCCCGGCCCGGTTGTACCATGACCGGTCGAACAGCACGATTTCACCGGCCGCAGGCAGATGCGGCACGTAGCGTTGGAAATACCACTGGCTTTGCTCGCGGCGGCTGGGCGCTGGCAAGGCAACAACGCGCGCGACGCGCGGGTTCAGACGCTGAGTGATTCGCTTGATTACCCCCCCCTTGCCCGCACTGTCACGACCTTCGAACAGAATACAGACCTTGGCCCCGGTATGCTGCACCCAGTCCTGAACCTTGATCAGTTCGGCCTGCAGGCGCAGCAGGTTGCGGAAATAAACCTTGCGATCCAGCATGTCCGGATGCTGTTCCCGATAGATTTTCCGGACTTCCATCGACAGCATCGGCTCGCTGAATTCAATCTCGAAATCTTCGTCCAGCGTATCCTCCAGCTCGGCTTCAAGCCAGTCTTTGGGGGCGCCATAGTTTTCGTTATCCAAGGTCAGCTCCTTCTCAGTCTTCGGGTCGGGACCATATCGGGCCTGTGTAACCACCTGATGTCATCAGATAAATTGATGCGGGGCAACGACTCCGGCGGCTGTTGTCGCACCTGCAAATCAGGTCCAGCGCGGGTATATGGTCTTTTAGTTGAATTTGTACGCCTGACCCGCAGGATACAAGCGTCTGAATTGACGCAATGCTTTGCGTTTCCCCTGGGTGCTTGCATTGCCTTGTTTTTGTGCGCCATGACAGGTCGCATGAAGCAGATGAGACTGTTGTGACCTTCTTTCTTTCCCTGATGCCCGCTATCTGGCCCTGGTTGGTCCTGATCTCAGCGCAAATGACGGCACTGGCCTGGCGAACTGGCATCGCCTTATCCCTGCTGGTTTTGTTCATCAGCATTGCCTCAGTGACAGGATTGATGTCACCCGTGGCGATCGCTGCGGTGGCCTTTGGTTTGGTCGGAGCCTCTGTGCTGCCTCATCTGAAAGGTTGGCCTGCTATCGCCGGGCACCTGTTATTGATCTTGTGGTGTCTGGTGATGGGAGCGCATTTGCTGCCGGGCTTCAGTAACCTGAAGGTTCTGGATCAGGTTCAGGCGGGTGCAGACAGTACAAGCTTCACCATGCATCTGAACCTGGACAAACCGATGGTCTTCTTTGCCGTTCTTCTGGCCTGGCCCGGGATGCTGCGCGGTAGAACACAGATCAATCTTACAGCTTTGCTGGCAGGGTTGCTGCTCCTGCCCGGCCTGTTTCTCTTGGGTCTTTCCATGGGCGCCGTGCACTTGGAATTTTCGGCCCCGCCCTGGTGGCTGGTATTTGCCTTGTCCAACCTGTTTCTGACCTGTCTGACGGAAGAAGCCTTCTTTCGTGGCTATCTGCAATCGGCCATCGGCTCTGGTCTGGGGGCCGTTGGTGGTGTGGTTGCAGTCAGTCTGCTTTTCGGGCTGGCTCATTTCGGCGGAGGCCAAGCCCTTGTAGTCTTTGCGTCTATCCTCGGGTTGGCCTGCGGGTTGGGATACTATGCGACCGGGCGCCTTTGGGTACCCGTTGCAATGCATTTCGGGTTCAACCTGACCCACTTGCTGCTGTTCACCTATCCCGGTCCCGTATAACGATCAGACTGGCAAGGCCGTGGTCTTGAACACGGTACGCAAAGCAAACGAGCTTTGCATTTGCGCCACCCCGGGCAGGCGCGACAGGTATTGCCGGTGAATGCGAGCGAAGTCTTCGGTGTTTTCTGCCACTACTTTCAGGATGTAATCCGCAGTACCGGCCATCAGATGGCACTCCAGCACATCCGGTATCCGGGCCACTGCCTTTTCAAACGCATCCAGAACCTCTTCGGCCTGACCTTGTAACGTGATCTCGACAAAGACCGTTGTCGGCACGTTCATCTTCCGCGCATCCAACAGAGCCACGTAGTTGCGGATATACCCTTCAACTTCCAACCGCTGAACGCGCCGGTGACAGGCGGACGGAGACAGGTTGACCTGTTCGGACAACTCCGAATTCGACATTCGACCGTTTTTCTGAAGCGCCGCCAGAATCTTGCGATCAGTCGTATCTAAGCTCATTCATGCAATTCCTTTGCGAAGTTTTCCCAGAATACGCGAAATTATTCCAAAGAAAAACTCTTAGACACGTTTTCTTTCACAGAAATTGCGCCGCGAAATGCACATAATTTAAGCAGTTTATGTACGGAGAACCTCATGAAAATCGGTTGCCCCAAGGAAATCAAACCTCAGGAATTCCGCGTCGGGATGACGCCCAATGCTGCTCAGGAAGCAGTTGCACGTGGTCACGAAGTCCTGATCGAATCCGGCGCAGGCATCGGCGCGGGTTTCGACAACGACGCCTATGTCGCGGCTGGCGCGCAAATCATCGACACTGCGGAAGAATTATTTGCCACCGCCGACATGATCGTCAAGGTCAAGGAACCCCAGGCTGTGGAACGCAAGATGCTGCGCGAAGGACAGTTGCTGTTCACCTATCTGCACCTGGCTCCGGATCCGGATCAGACGCATGACTTGCTGGAATCGGGCTGTACCGCAATCGCCTATGAGACCGTGACCGATGCCAACGGCGGCCTTCCTCTGCTGGCCCCGATGTCCGAAGTCGCTGGTCGTCTGGCGCCGCAGGTCGGATCCTGGACACTGCAGAAGGCCAATGGCGGGCGCGGCGTTCTGATGGGCGGTGTACCGGGTGTAGGTCCGGCCAAAGTGGTTGTGATCGGCGGCGGTGTCGTTGGGACCCATGCGGCGAAGATCGCTGCCGGAATGGGCGCTGATGTCACCGTTCTGGATCGTTCCTTGCCTCGGCTGCGTTATCTGGACGACGTTTATGGCGGGACGTTCAAGAATCAATACTCGACAGCGGGTGCCACTGCTGAGCTGATCCAGGATGCCGATATGGTCATTGGGGCCGTTCTGATCCCGGGTGCCGCGGCTCCGAAACTTGTCTCACGCGCTCAGCTTTCGACGATGAAACCCGGTGCCGTACTGGTCGATGTCGCCATCGACCAAGGTGGGTGCTTTGAAACGTCGAAGGCCACCACTCATGCCGATCCAATCTATGATGTAGATGGCATCATGCACTACTGCGTAGCCAACATGCCAGGTGCCGTCGCGCGCACTTCGACCATCGCATTGGGCAACGCCACGATGCCCTTCATGTTGTCACTGGCAGACAAGGGCTGGAAACAGGCATGCCAGGACGATCCGCACCTGCTGGAAGGCCTGAACGTCCATGCTGGCCAGCTGACTTACTATGCCGTCGGCAAAGCTCTTGGTATCGACGTGGTTTCACCCAACGTGATCGTCAAGTCGTAAACAACGGCTTGAACAAAGAAAACGGCACCGCGCTCTTGCGCGGTGCCCGGCCCAACCGGAGGAGGGCATTTCGAATATCCGATCGACGGGCGGGAGCCGTCACCCCTGTTTCTGAATTTCCACCGAATGGGGATAAGGGATCGAGATATTTTTGTCGTCAAAGGCTTCCTTGATCGCTTTCGTAAGCTCGAATTTGACGTCCCAGTAATCCGCTGCTGCACACCACAGCCGCGCAGTCAGATCCACCGAACTGTCACCCAGATTCGTGACCCGGACCCACGGCTCAGGATCGCTGTGAATCCGACTGTCAGCTTTGGCCACGTCCAGAATGATATGCATGGCTTTATCGGCACTGTCGCTATAGTCGATACCAAACACCAGATCGACGCGGCGCGTGTCATGCGCCGAATAGTTGGTGATGATTGAACCCCAGGACTGACCGTTCGGAACAATGATCTGCACGTTGTCAGGAGTCACCAGTTCGGTCGTGAACAGGTTCAGGTCTTTTACCGTTCCCGCCGTTCCGCCGATATCCACGTATTGACCCAGTTTGTAGGGCCGAAAGACAACCAGCATCACACCGGCGGCCAGATCGCTGAGCGTTCCTTGCAGCGCCAGACCGATGGCCAGTGACGCGGCACCCAGAATGGCAACGATACTGGTAGCTTCAATTCCGAAGATGCCCAGAACTGCAACCAGAACCATGGCCAGAATGGCCCATTTGACCAGGCTCGCCATAAAATTCCCAAGTGTGGGATCGATATGCGGTGTCGAATTGATCCGGCGGCGCACCATGCTTCCGATTGCGCCAGCCACGATCCAGCCCAGGACCAGAACGACAAGCGCCTTGACTGCATTCATGATCAGCGGGGCATATGCACCCACCTGTGTTACGACCTCATCCACGCCCATCTCCTTTTAACAGCAAGAAACCCGCGAGGGTTTCGCGGGGGTCACCAGATTGTGAGCCAAGTTTGCCTTCCGGTCTAGGTGTGAGTTTCTCTGTATTTCCCCGTTGTTCGCCAAAAAACACGGTCTGACCGGAAATGCACATCGCAACGGGCTTACATGACTGGGGATTGACCCCTAGCTTTGACAATACACCCAAACAGGAGCCCCCAATGCTGGACACCGAACCTCATCCGATCATGGCCCGCTGGCCCGCGCAATCCCCGGATAAGATCCAACTGTACTCCTATCCGACTCCAAACGGCGTCAAGGCGTCGATCATGCTTGAGGAAACCGGCCTGCCCTATGAGGCTCATCTGGTGACGCTGGCGGATGCGGATGTCAAAAGCCCCGAGTTTCTGTCGCTGAATCCCAACAACAAAATCCCCGCGATCATCGATCCCGACGGTCCGGACGGTGAACCGCTTGCCCTGTTCGAAAGCGGCGCGATTCTGCTGTATCTGGCCGAGAAGTCGGGCAAGTTGCTGGGCCAAAGCGCAGCAGACAAGCATCGCATCACCCAATGGCTGATGTTCCAGATGGGAGGGGTTGGGCCCAT
The DNA here is from genome assembly GCF_056542585.1 of Ruegeria sp. AB9. NCBI lineage: Bacteria > Pseudomonadati > Pseudomonadota > Alphaproteobacteria > Rhodobacterales > Roseobacteraceae > Ruegeria > Ruegeria sp. AB9. The sequence goes on from NZ_JBQGAA010000004.1 coordinate 210,953, forward strand.
GTTTGGTCAGCTAGGCTTTTTCTACAAATTCGCAGGCAGTGAAATCGAAGACCCGCGCCCGCGCGAACGCTATATCAACGAGGTCAAGCGCCTGCTGAACGTGGTCAACATGCAATTGGACGGGCAGGACTGGATCGCAGGCGAGTTTTCCATCGCGGATATTGCCCTTGCCCCGTGGCTGAACGCGCTGGATTTCTACGATGCAAAAGACGTTGTTGGCTGGGACGACTACGTCAATGTCGTCGCTTATGTCGACCGTTTCATGGAACGTCCGGCGGTTCAGCGCGGCAAGACCATACCCCCTCGCGCTTAAACGGTTTCGCGATCGAAAGGGTGCCTTAGCAGGCACCCTTTTTTTGCAGCTTAGCTGGGCAGTGCGCCTGTCAGCACATAGTGCAGGATTTCGACCACCTGAGCGGGCTCTTCAGCCACGGCCAGCGCAGCTGCATCAACTTCTTTCAGCGCGTGCTGATGGTCGGGACCGTGCAGCACGATGATGGATTTGCCCAGCGCGGCTGCATAGCCCGCGTCAAAAGCTGCGTTCCACTGTTTGTATTTGTCGCCGAACCGGACAACCACCACATCAGCATCCGCGATGCCCTTGCGGGTCCGGATCGCATTGACCATCGCGCCCTTGTGGTCGTGCCAATACTTGTTCGGTTCATCCCCCAGAATGGCAACGCCGCAATCATCGCTGGCCGCGTGATCGGTTACGGGGCTGTTGAAGGTCACATCCAACCCTCGAGCCCCATCAATGATCTGTTCACGCCAATCAGTATGGATTTCGCCAGAGAGGTAAACGTTCAACATCTTTAGTCCTCCGCAAAATACAGAAAGGGCGCCACCGCCCTTTCACCTTTTCAAACATTTTCCCACCAGGGGCGGCTCAGCATCAACCGCGCAGTACACCGCCAGTCGCCTTGGTGACCTTAGCGATGATCTTCTCGGCCACCGCCTCGATGTCTTTTTCCTTCAGCGTGGTGTCTGTCGGCTGCAAGCGCACGGTGATGGCCAGGGATTTCTTTCCTTCACCCAGGCTTCCACCGATGAACTCATCAAAGACGCGCACATCTTCGATCAGCGCTTTGTCAGCCCCGGCTGCCGCGTTGACCAATGTCAGCGCCTCGACGCCTTCGTCCACAACAAAGGCAAAGTCGCGCTCGACAGCCTGCAAATCACGCAATTCAAGCGCGGCTCGGGTCGCGCCGGATTTACGCGGCAGAGGCACCTCGTCTGGCCAGATCGTAAAGGCCATTGCCGGACCCTTGATGTCCAACGCCTGCAATACACGCGGGTGCAGTTCGCCAAAGACGCCCAGCACCTTTTTCGGACCCAGACAGATCTTGCCATGACGGCCCGGATGCCACCAGGCATCGCCATCGCGCAGAATTTGTACCTTAGCCGGCGCGCCAATCGCGGCAAGAACGGCCTCAGCATCTGCCTTGGCATCAAAAACGTCGATGGGGCGCGAGGCTCCGTGTACATCCTTAGGACCATTGCGGCCAACCAGCAGACCGGTGATCTGGGTTTTCTGATCGCCGGGCTCTCCATCATGGAAGACGGGACCAACTTCGAACAGTGCGACATCGGCGTACCCACGCGCCTGATTGCGCGCCGCAGCTTGCAAAAGACCAGGCAGCAGATCGGGGCGCATGTGGCTCATCTCGGACGAGATCGGGTTTTCCAGTTGCGTCGCTTCGTCTCCACCACCGAACAGGGCCGCCGAGGCCTGATCGATGAACGTGTAGCTGACGCATTCATTGTAACCCAACGCGGCACAAGTGCGGCGCGCCATGGACTGACGGCGTTGAGTTGGTGTCATCACCGGCTCGGGAATACCATCGGTGACACGCGGCAAAGGTTTGCCCTGCAGTTTGGTCAGCGAGGCGATACGCGCGACCTCTTCCACCAGATCAGCCTCACCCATAATATCGGGGCGCCAGCTGGGGACATGCGCCATCTCGCCCTCCAGACGGAATCCAAGGCGGGTCAGCGTTTGGCGTTGTTCGCTTTCGGGAATGTCCATCCCAACCAGAGACTGCACTCGTTCAGCATCCAGCTTATACGCCCGTGCGTGGTTCGGCGCTTTACCCGCCTCGACCACTTTTGACACTTCGCCACCGCAGATATCCAGAATCATCTGGGTTGCGTGTTCGAGCCCTTCCAGCGTGTATTCAGGGTCCACGCCGCGTTCGAACCGATACCTTGCATCCGAGTTGATCTTCAGCGCTCGACCCGTCAACGCGATCTGCACGTGATCCCAGAACGCGCTTTCCAGAAACACATTCACCGTATCCTCAGTGCAGCCCGTTTCCTGGCCGCCCATGATGCCTGCAATGGATTCCGCGCCTTTGTCGTCCGAAATCACCATCATGCCGGGTTGCAGGGTGTATTCCTTCTCGTCCAGCGCCATCAGCGTCTCGCCGCCCTTGGCGCGGTGAACCCGCAAGTTGCCCTGCACTTTATCCGCGTCGAACACGTGCAGCGGGCGGTTATGGTCGAAGGTCATGTAGTTGGTGATATCCACCAATGCCGAGATCGGACGAAGACCGATAGCTTTCAACTGATCCTGCAGCCATTGCGGGCTGGGGCCGTTCTTCACACCTTTGATCAGGCGACCTGTGAAATGCGGGCAGCCGTCCAGCGTATCCTCATCAATCGATACCTTGATCGGGCTTTCGAAATCACCCGGCACCGGCACGTAGTCGCGCTGTTTCAAAGTACCGATCCCGCGAGCCGCCAGATCGCGCGCAATGCCTTCAACGCCCAGAGCATCCGGGCGGTTGGGCGTGATCGCGATCTCGATCATGGGATCGACTTTCGAGGGGTCATTCTCGGCCAGCCAGTCGACAAAGCGGTCACCCACTTCGCCCGAGGGCAGTTCGATGATGCCGTCATGCTCGTCCGACAGCTCCAGCTCACGCTCGGATGCCATCATGCCAAAGCTCTCAACACCGCGGATCTTGCCGACACTGATCGTGATATCCAGACCGGGGATATACATGCCCGGTTTGCAGACGACGACGGTGATGCCTTCGCGCGCGTTCGGAGCACCGCAGATGATCTGCAACTCGCCTTCGTCCGTTTCCACCTTGCAGACGCGCAGCTTGTCGGCGTCGGGGTGTTTTTCGGCGTGTTTCACATAACCCAGTTTAAAATCCGCCAGCCGGTCGGCTGGGTTGACGATCTCTTCGACCTCCAGCCCGAGATCGGTCAGCGCCTCGGCGATTTCGTCAACCGACGCATCAGTGTCCAGATGGTCCTTGAGCCAGGAAAGAGTGAATTTCATCGGTCGTATTCCGCCAGTAATCTTGGATCAAACCGCGTTTAGCGGATATTCACCAAAGGTGAAAGAGGCCCCGTGCCCGTATGGCGTTTAGTCTTCAGACACTGTGTTGGAAACGCTGTCTGAGCCTGCGAAAACAGCCAAAATCCGGGCGATCCCGACCCCTGTATTCACTCCGGAATGGGGGGAGCGATATGCCTCGACAAACGCATCTCCGGTTTTGTAGGTCTTGCGCCCGGCATCGCCATAGTCGACCGTGATTTCACCCTCAAGAACATAGGCCGCAAGTGGCGCGTCATGGCGGTGTACGCCCGTTTCCTGCCCCGGCTGCATGGTAACGATCGCCATCGTGATCTCAGGCGTGCCCGCGGGGTACGTCAACGCTTCGCCAATGACCGAGGTTTCGGTCTGCAACAAGACCTCCACCGGCGGATAGGTGTCGCGTGCAAAGGCCGGTGCGGCCATGAGGGCCAGAACAGTCAGCAACAGGGATTTCATGATTGGCGGCTCCGCAGTTTATGATCCCTCGGACCTGAACCCGAACCGCAAACCTTGTCAAACGCCGAAGCCTGTCAGGGGTAAACCGGTGCCCGGCCCGCCAGCTCATCCAGCTGCCACCCGATCCAGCCATGCGGAATGAAATGCCCGCCCGGATGCGTGTCCAGCACGACGTGACCCGAGGCGCAATCTGACCATTCGACCCGGCTGAGCGTCAGAAATGGCCGCACGCTCCAATCGCCACGCGGGATTGCGGTGCCACAGGCGTATTTTTTGCGCCACAGCGCCACGGGATAGGTGACGTCGCCACCCGGACCGAACGGGAAACCCATCACGGTGTCATCGGTCCCGTGGACGTGCCGCACCTCGCGCGGGGCTTCGGGACAGGTTTCCGTCTGGCGAATGCTGCCGGCAACGGCCAGCAAGGCGGCAATGTCATTGCCGGACTGACAGACATAGCGCCACGCCATCGCGCCGCCAAAGGAATAGCCCGAGACATAGATGTGTTCGGGGTCAATCGGATAGCGCTGGGCGACATCTTCCAGAACCCGGTCAGCAAACCCGACATCACTGGTGTCGGATGTCCAGAAATCCCAACTTTTGCCCAATCCGTTCGGAGCCACCAGCAACACGCCGCGCCGTTTCGTGGCCCCGGCGATGCGTTCGTGGTTCACCACCACGATCCCCTGCCGCGCCCAGCCGTGGAAATGCAGCAGCACCGGCAGAGGCGTCTCGCCATCCCATCCATCGGGTTCCAATACGTGATACGAGCGGTCCCCGACCTGACAGGCGATATCGCCGTGGCAGGTATCCACAGCGGAGGCTTGTGTGGCGGTCAACAGCAAGAGGCAGAGCAGTCGATAAATCATCTGCCGAACCCTAGCGAGCCTGCGCCCGCTGTCACGTCACAACCCCGTGGGAGATTGTGACAAGCGGCGCTGTCGTCAGACCGCGGGATGGCAATCCTCGGCTTGTGGTGGGCACTTTATGCTGGCCAAATCCGTGTGTGGTTCAAACGGAGAGCTAACGGAGACAAATCGCCAACCCGTGCAGGCGGTCTGGCGATGGCGCGGCGGCCTATCGGCCTTTGCTCCGCGCATTTTTCACCTTGGGAGTTGCTGGTCTTGGCGAAAATTTCTTGCTATCGAACGCCCCGAAACTATTCGTCTTGACCGAAACTTTTCTTGCGATACAGCGAACGGCCAAATGGGGTGATCGTTATCAGATCCTCATTCGAAACAGCGGTTTTACCGAGATTTTCCTCCCGGATTGCTTTCATGAAACTTGCCAACAGCTCATCAAACTCATGATTTGAGACGATTTCAGCTGACAAAAGCCGCTGATCAAATGCTACAAGCTTCTTCACTGTCTCGTCAGAGGCCACTACCGCAAACTTCATCTTCGCAGTGGCGTATCTCGAAAGTGTCTCACTTCTTTCTTCGTCGCCTCGATGAAGAGCATTCGCAAGTTCACAAATTGCTTCCTGCATCTCCACATATACTGCAAAGTGCCGTGCTCTGATTTGTTCTTGTCTATCGAAACGCTTCTGCATCCAATATGCAAAAACACCCAGCGAAAAGGACAAAAGCGCCAATAGTGGCGCTTCCCAACTCACCGAGACAAACCACCATGCAGGTTCGGCATATCCAGCGCCGCGAACCCATAGTGGCGCAACCAGCGCAGATCACTGTCAAAGAACGCCCGCAAATCCGGAATGCCGTATTTCAGCATTGCCAGACGGTCGATGCCGATGCCAAACGCAAAGCCCTGATAGACCTCGGGATCAATCCCACCGGCGGCGATCACCTTGGGGTGGACCATGCCGGACCCCAGAATCTCCATCCAGTCATCGCCCTCGCCGATCTTCAGCTGACCGTTATCCCACGAGCAGCGGATATCGACCTCGGCCGACGGTTCGGTGAAGGGGAAGTGCGAAGCGCGGAAGCGCAATTCGACGTCGTCGACTTCGAAGAACGCCTTCACGAACTCTTCCAGAACCCATTTCAGATTTGCCATCGAGATGTCCTTGTCGATGGCCAATCCCTCGACCTGATGGAACATCGGCGTGTGGGTCTGGTCGTAATCGGCGCGGTAGACGCCGCCCGGACAGATCACGCGGATCGGCGCGCCTTGTAGCTCCATCGAGCGAATCTGCACCGGCGAAGTATGTGTGCGCAGTACGTGCGGCGGGCGGTTATCGCCCTCGGCGCGGTGCATATAGAACGTGTCCATCTCGGCCCGCGCGGGGTGGTGGCCGGGGATGTTCAGGGCGTCAAAGTTGTGCCAGTCGGTCTCAATCCGCGGCCCTTCGGCCACCGAGAAACCCAGTTCGGCAAAGATCGCGGTCAGTTCCTCGGTTGCCTGGCTGACGGGGTGGATCGAACCCTGACGGCGGGCGCGAGTCGGCAGGGTGACGTCCAGCCATTCGGTGCGCAATCGCTCATCCAGCGCGGCATCGGCCAGCGCGGATTTCTTGGCGGACAGGGCCGAGTTGATCTCATCCTTCAAGGCGTTCAGCGCGGGGCCAGCGACCTGACGTTCCTCGGGCGTCATCTTGCCCAGCTCGCGCATCTTCAGAGCGACCTCGCCTTTCTTACCGACGGCGGCTACGCGGATCGCCTCAAGTGTGTTTTCGTCGCCTGCTTCGGCGATTTGGCCCAGGTATTTTACCTTAAGATCGTCCATGACGGCCCTCTGAATTTGATCAGGAACCTGCTATCGGCCAATCCCGATGATTGCAAGACAAGCGGAACGGATCAGTAACTGTAATCCGGGAAAATCCGCGCCAGATCACCGTTCCAGTTGCCGTTGTAGTGTTCCAGCAACTCATCCGCCGGAACTTTTCCGGTTTCGATACTGTCCTTGAGCGCGTTGAGGAAATGGGTCTCATCCGGCACCAGACCACCGGCACCCGGGCGGGCGCGGGACTTCAGTCCGGCCTCAGAGATTGCCACGACTTCACGCGCCAGATCATGCATGTTGATGTCGCCCACCTGAGCCTGCAGACCGTCCTTGGCCGCCGCGACACGCAGCGCCTCGCGCGTTTCTGTATCCCAGCCTTTGACCAGATCCCAGGCCGCATCCAACGCGTTTTGGTCATAAGTCAGGCCAACCCAGAAAGCAGGCAGGGCACACAGGCGGCGCCATGGTCCGCCATCGGCGCCGCGCATTTCCATGAATTTCTTGATCCGCGCCTCGGGGAAGGCTGTTGTCAGATGATCGGCCCAATCGCTGAGCGTGGGCGTTTCACCCGGCAAAGCGGGCAGTTTACCTTGAAGGAAGTCGCGGAAGGACATGCCCAGCGCATTGATGTACTGGCCATCGCGATAGACGAAATACATCGGCACATCGAGTGCGTACTGCACGTATTGCTCAAACCCGAAGCCTTCTTCGAACACAAAAGGCAGCATGCCTGTGCGGGCATCATCCAGATGCCGCCAGATGTAACTGCGCCAGCTTTTCTGCCCGTTCACTTTGCCTTCGAAGAACGGAGAATTCGCAAACAGCGCCGTCGCCACCGGCTGCAATGCCAAAGCGACGCGCAGTTTCTGCACCATGTCGGCCTCGGACCCGAAGTCGATATTGACCTGCACGGTGCAGGTCCGCCGCATCATTGCGCGACCCATGGTGCCGACCTCTTCCATGTAATCGTTCATCAGCCGGTAACGCCCTTTGGGCATCAAAGGCATCTCGTCATGGGTCCAGATCGGAGCCGCCCCCAGACCGATGAAGCCAACGCCGATTTCATCGGCGATGTCCTTCACCTCACGCAGGTGGGTGTTTACCTCATCACAGGTCTCGTGGATCGTCTCGAGCGGAGCACCCGACAGCTCCAGCGCGCCGCCCGGTTCCAGGCTGACATTGGCGCCGTCCTTTTCCAGACCGATCAGATGACCCGCTTCGCGGACTTCCGCCCAGCCATGCCGGTCCCGCAAACCCTCCAACACAGCCACGATGGACCGGGTGCCCTCGAAGGGCAGGGGCTTCAGCGTGTCTTTGCAATAACCGAACTTCTCATGCTCGGTACCGATGCGCCAGTCTTCCTTGGGCTTACAGCCCGATTCCAGATACTCGGCCAATTGCTCGTGGCGCTCGATCGGACCGCCGCCGGACTGAGGAATGGACATGAACCGTGCTCCGATCCTGATGTGTCTGTCTTTTGGCCAGTCGTGGGGGCAAACTGCGCCAGTGTCAATGCAGCCGAAGATGTGGAGGGCGCGAGGGCGTACGCTCCCAGATAACGACTTTATGCGGCGATCCGCCGTTAAGTTCAGACAGCATTTGTTCGGTTTTCAAGCCGGGAAGGCTGGAGAAAACATCGAACAGCGCTTCGGCCCCTTCCGCATTCACAGGAATGTGAAGCGTCGGTTGCCCCGGCTGATCCAGAACCCAATGCGCCGGGCTGGAGGTTGGATCGAGCGCAAGCCGTTCGATCTCACGCGTGGCGACTATGCCTCCATCGAGCGGGCCGAGATAGGTGATTTGTCCTTCATCAACCGTCACGACGCCCTGCCCGCCCGCACCGGTTCTGAACCGCGCGCGCTGTATGCCGATCACGGCCAAAGCCAAGGACACAGCGATCAGGAACCAGCCGATCCATGCCAGCAATCCACCAGGCCCGCTGATCCAGCTGACGCCAAGGACAAGGACAAATGCCGCGACCAACACCTCGCGCCAGCGCCACAGCGCCAGTTTTGCCTCGGGTCGGATGAAACTCATGCCATCGCCTCAAATGAGAACGACACTGCATAGCGAACAAGCTTCAGGTTTGGCACGGCCTTTGCAGCCGACAGAGTGCGCTTATCGAAATCGTGAGCCACAATGATGCCCCGAATGGAAGCTTCCTCATCTTCTTCCAGAAGATCGCCCATATAACCCAAAATCTGCGCCACGACCTTCGGGTCCGTTTTGCCAGCCTTCAACTCGACGACAACCAGGTCGCCTGCAGCGTCTCGGCACAAAATATCAATAAACCCTGAGACTACCGCGCGTTCGGCGCCATCATCAATGATTGCCAGGCCCGTATCCAACAGTGAAATCTCTCGCCGCAGAGCGGACTGCATATCCCGCTCAAGGGCAAACCTCTGTCGCTCGGAGGCCAGAACTTCCACCGGGGCAGCAGGATCGTGTGCGGGCGCTTCGTTGTTTTGCGAACAAGCTTCGCGCCGAAACCGGGCATAACGCTGAACCGCGTTTTTGTAAGACTGAAGCCCATTTCTCAAGTTGCCGTTTATTGGAATTCGCGAAGGATTTTTTCGACCGCTGCGCTCGTCTGCGGTGGAGTAATTCAAGTCTGAAACAACGTCCCGCAGCTTTCCAGCGTCAAACGCATCATCTAAAGAACCATAGTGCTCTTCCACTTTCTGCACGCGATGAATTTGGGCGGTGCAGGTGTTTTCAGCATACCCTTCGGATACAAGCCAATCGTGATAGTTTTTGTCCATTGCGGTTCCCTAAGTCCAATCCCCCAAAGCCTGTTGCCACATGGTCAACGCGGCAACGGCTGCCGTGTCGGCCCTCAGGATACGAGGGCCAAGGCTGACGACATGCGCGAAAGGCAGCACCGTCAGGCGGGCGCGTTCCTTTTCGGAAAACCCACCTTCGGGACCGACGAGAATCGCCCAAGGCCGTCCTTTTTCATTGGCGGCCAATCGCAAGGCCGAACCAACCTCGGCCTCGTTGCAGAACATCAACTGCCGATCTTCCGGCCAAGCGTCCAACACGCGATCCAACTTCTGCAGATCTGCCACCTTAGGTACGAAAGTTCCTCCACACTGCTCTGCTGCCTCGACTGCGTGGGCTTGTAGACGGTCCTGCCGGATGCGTTCGGAATTGGTGAATTCGGTCTGAACAGGCAGGATACGTGCCGCACCCATTTCCGCTGCTTTTTCCACGATGAAATCGGTACGGGCCTTTTTGATTGGCGCGAAAAGGAACCACAGATCGGGCGGCAACTGCAACGGTTTCGTCTGCTCAATGCAGGTCAGCGCTCCGCCGCGTTTGCCCGCCTCGGACACTTCCGCCAGCCACTCTCCATCCTGCCCGTTGAACAGGGCGACCTGCCCTTTGACAGCAAGGCGCATGACGCCAAAGAGGTAATGCGCCTGGTCGCGCGTCAAAGGAACCGATTGCCCCTGACCCAAGGGCTGCTCTACATACAGTCTGATCTTCGCACTCATGAGACCTTACATATGCAAGGCAATGCCCCAACACCAGATGGTCAAGTCGCTGATGCCGTAGCCGGCAATTGGGTCGACAACTACGCCCCGGCCTTTGCTCGCCCCTACCTGCGTCTCAGCCGCGCAGACCGGCCCATAGGGACATGGTTATTGCTGATTCCGTGTTGGTGGGGGCTGGCACTGGCTATCCTGCACGACGGTCAACCCCGGTGGGAAGATCTGTGGATCGCCATTGGGTGTGCATTGGGAGCTTTTCTGATGCGGGGTGCCGGTTGCACCTGGAATGACATCACGGATCGGGAATTCGACGGGCAGGTTGAACGCACACGCTCGCGTCCGATTCCGTCGGGTCAGGTCAGTGTCACGCAGGCCGCAGTCTGGATGATTCTGCAATGCCTACTGGCGCTTGGTATCCTTCTCAGCTTCAATCAGGCAGCAATTGCCATGGGCGTTCTGTCCCTGCTGCCAGTGACGATCTATCCGTTTGCCAAACGGTTCACATGGTGGCCTCAGGTGTTTCTGGGGCTGGCTTTTAACTGGGGCGTCCTTCTGGCCTGGGCGGCACATAGCGGTTCAGTAGGATGGCCTGCCGTGACGCTGTACCTGTCCGGAATCGCATGGACCCTGTTCTACGACACGATCTACGCGCATCAAGATGCCGAGGATGATGAGTTGGTCGGCATCAAGTCCACGGCGCGGCTATTCGGAACCGATACGGCGAAGTGGCTGAAGTATTTTCTTGTGGCGACAGTGTCTCTGATGGGTCTGGCCATCGTCGATGCAGGGGTTCCGGATGCCTCGATGCTGGCCTTAGGTGTTGCGCTCTGTGGCCCTTGGGCAATGGGATGGCACATGATGTGGCAACTCCGTGGACTGGACATCGAAGACAATGCCAAGCTGTTGCAATTGTTCAGGGTTAACCGCGACACCGGCTTGATTCCGCTGATCTTCCTTTGCGTCGCCCTATTGCTCTGATTGCACCTGTTGAACGGGGCCTGTAAAGATCGGCCCAAACGCCTGAGGAGTGTCAAACCCAAACATGCGTCTGCCGTATTTTATCGTTGTTTCCCTGATCTTTCTTGTGTCAGCCGGAGTGTCGCTTTTGGCCGCCAGCTATGCCGTTACAAAGATCGAAGAGACGTCGGAATTCGCTGTGCGCCGGTCGCTGGACCTCAATGGGCATGACTGGGCCGAGGTCGAATCTGATGGTCTGCGCGTGGTCCTGACCGGTACTGCACCGGATGAGGCGACCCGCTTTAACGCGCTGACCGCGGCCGGAACCGAGGTCGATACATCCCGTGTGATCGATGAAATGGAGGTTGAGGCAACCTCAGCCCTGGCGCCGCCACGCTTTTCGGCGGAAATTCTGCGCAATGATCACGGTATCTCAATTATCGGTCTGATCCCCGCCAGCGAAGACAGGGCTGCTCTGATCAGGCGGTTGAGCAATCTCGACCGCAATATCGCGGTCTCGGACCTGATGGAAACAGCCGATTATCCCAAGCCCAACGGTTGGGATGCAGCGATATCCTACGCCATTGAGGCTTTGACCAGCCTGCCTCGGGCCAAAATTTCCGCCAGTGCCGATTTGGTCAAAATTACCGCCATTGCGGACAGCCAACAGGAAAAACAACGTCTCGAACAGGACCTGACACGCGCCGCACCGCCCAGCCTGCGGATCGGGCTGGCCATTTCAGCGCCTCGCCCCGTCATCACGCCTTTTACGCTGCGCTATCTGATCAACGAGGACGGTGGGCAATTTGATGCCTGCTCGGCACAGGATGAGAAAGCCCGCGACCGGATCGTGGCTGCCGCGCGCGAAGCCGGATTGTCGGGGCCATATTCCTGCACAATTGGTTTGGGCGAGCCTTCACCACGCTGGCCTGAAGCTGCCGAGAAGAGCATTCAGGCGCTTGCCAAAATCGGCAAAGGCTCGGTCACAATGTCGGATGCGGACATCACATTGGTCGCGGCGCAAGGCACCGATTCAGCCATGTTCGACCGGGTTGTGGGCGAACTTGAAACAGCACTGCCTCAGGTCTTTGCCCTCCATGCCGTGCTGCCGGAACCCGAAACCAGTGAACAGACCGGACCCATAGAGTTTTCGGCGACCCGCAGCCCCGAAGGGCTGGTGCAATTGCGAGGACGTATGGGGGATGAAACCTTGCGGGACATGGTCGACAGCTATGCCCGCGCAGCCTTCGGGTCGGATCAGGTCTATACCGCGACCCGCGTTGTACCGGGCTTGCCAGCAGATTGGCCGGTGCGTGTTCTGGCCGGTCTGGAGTCTTTGGCCCAGCTTCACAACGGGGCCTTGACCGTGACACCGGGCGCAGTCGAACTGACTGGCGTCAGCCACGAAGAAGATGCCAAAGCCCGTATTGCGGGTCAGTTGTCGGACAAGCTGGGTGAGGGGCAGGAATTCTCACTGATGATCACCTACCAACCCCCGCCGGAACCTCAGGATGCTCCGCCCGACCCGGAAGTCTGCGAAGAACAGATCGCTGAAATTCAGACCGTCAGCAAAATTGCTTTCGAACCCGGATCGGCCACGATTGCGTCCGACTCTCGCGATACCGTGAACCAGATCGCAGATATCCTGCGCGACTGCGGGCCGATCCGTATGGAGATTCAGGGCCACACGGACAGTCAGGGCCGCGAAGAGATGAACCAACGGCTCAGCCAGGCGCGGGCACAGTCCATTCTGAACGAGTTGCGCGGGCGGCGCATTCCCACCAGCAGTTACACTGCAGTGGGATATGGTGAAACACAGCCCATTGCGGACAATGACACCGAAGAAGGCCGCGAGGAAAATCGGCGGATCGAGTTCCGGCTGATCCGCCCCGAGCCTGTTACCAACACCGAAACCGGGTTGGAGGCGCTTGAGGCCGAAGCCACCGATCCTGAGGCTGATAAATCCGACACGACCGCACCTGATGCGGATGCAGGGGACCAGTAAGTTGAACAGAACCGAATTCATCATTGCCACGGCGATCATCCTGTTCGCAGCGTTTTGCATGGGCTGGTTTGCCAACTGGCTGGCCCATCGCCTGTCCCGCGTGCGTCAAAGCGATGTTGCTGATCTGGATCGTATGAGTCAGGAATTGCACGAAGCGGAGGAAACACGCGATCAGGCAATTACCTACCTGCAGCAGCGCGAAGCCGAGTTGACCAACCAGCTTACCCAGACAGAGGCAGAGCTGGCCGCCGCCATGGACGGGTTGCGGGCCGCCCGACAGGAGGCCGAGGAATTGCGCGGACGGATCAACAACGCCGACTGACCGACCCGGTGGCTCAAAAAACCTGTGCCAGATCAGAAATCAGATCCTCGGGGTCTTCCAAACCGATTGACAACCGAAACACCCCGTCCCCTGCATAGTCCCGATAGCTTGCCAACTGCGCCCCTTCCAGCCGGAAGGAAGTTTCCATCAAAGCATCGGTTCCCATCCAGAAAATCAGACTGCGATGATGGCCAAGCGACACGGCATAGTGGACGATCTGCAATCTATCGATCATCTGCTGGGCCAGCGCCTCTCCGGTTGCATTGTCACCTACCTGAAAGGTGATCATGCCGGATGAGTTTCGCATCTGCCGTTTGGCCAACTCGTGTTGAGGGTGTGACTTCAGCCCCGGATAAATCACTTTGGTCACAGCTCCTCGCGTCTCAAGCCATTCGGCAACTGCGGTAGCCCCCGTCTGATGCGCCTTCATTCGCAGCGGCAGAGTGGCCATACCCCGGGCGATCATCCAGGCATTGAAGGGTGACATGATGCTGCCGTGATGAATGGCAGATTCGTTGCGGATCTTTTCGATCAAATCCTTGCGCCCCGCCACCGCGCCGCCGATGGCATCGCCGTGCCCCCCAATATACTTGGTCACGGAATGCATGATCAGATCAACGCCCAGCTCTCTGCTTGGCTGTCCGAGCGGAGAGGCAAAGGTCGCATCACAGGACAGCAGCGCCCCTGCGCTTTTGGCAATTGCTGAAACCGCAGCCAGATCGGTCAGCCGTCCGATCGGGTTTACCGGTGTCTCTGTATGGATCAGCCGCGTGTTCGGCCTGATCGCTGCCGACACCGCGGAAAAATCGGACATGTTGACGGTGCTGACCTCGATCCCCAAACGCGGAAGCGTGTCCCGGGTCAACTCTGCAACACCCGCGTAAGAGACGTCGGAGACAATCACGTGATCCCCGGCAGACAGGAAAGTCAGGAAAATTGCGGTCGCTGCGGCCATCCCGGATGCCAGACAGATGCAATCCTCAGTGCCTTCCAACATACTTATCTTGGCTTCAAGCATCCTGACGTTGGGATTGGCCCAGCGCCCATAAAGATAAGGCGCCTCGTCTTCCAGATCATGGGCCGAGAACCCGGCCACCTGATCCGTGACAAATGTCGAAGACATATGCAAAGCCGGAGCAGACGCGCCGCTGGTCGGGTCCGGGGCTTCGCCTGCATGGATTGCCTGGGTCGCAAGGCCCTTATTTTTCAGTCCGTTGTGCATGGCGCTGTCCTTTTGATCCGTTTGTCCGGATTAAGTGCAGGCTCGTGAACAAGCGTCTAGAGGAGAATTGAACCCGCTCGGGTCCAAAAACGACCAGGGCGGTTCCGTCGCACTACCAACGGGTCAGCGCGTCTTCATCTTCGTCTTTGGCCGCAACCCATTCTGCTCCGGTTTTTGTAATTTCCTTCTTCCAGAAGGGCGCGCGGGATTTCAGGTAATCCATCAGGTATTCCGCCGCCTCGAACGCATCCTTACGGTGCGGCGCAGCTGTGGCCACCATCATGATCCTGTCACCCGGGGCCAGACGGCCATGGCGATGAATCACCAGCACATCGCCCAATGACCAGCGATCCATGGCCTCTTGGGCGATCTTGGTCAGGGCACGTTCGGTCATACCCGGATAGTGCTCGATCTCCATCACATTCAAATCACTGCTTGCAAGGTCACGCACTACGCCGGTGAAAGTGACGATGGCACCGTTGGCATCATCACCCGCAGCAAAGGCGTTGGCCTCAGCCCCCAAGTCGAATGCCTCTTCCTGAACTGCGACCCGCATCGCTTAGCCGCCTGTCATTGGTGGGAAGAACGCCACTTCCCGAACACCGGTCAGAGAAGCATCAAAATCCGACAGTTCCTGATCCAGTGCGACGCGAAGGGCGGACAAATCGGCAAAAGCCGCAGCATAGCGGTCTTCCCGAGCACTCAGTTCGGCCACCAGTTCACTGACTGTGGTTGCTTGCGTCTCAACTCTTTCTTTCGGCAAGCCGATGCGTTCGCGCACCCATGCGAAATACAGAACGTCCATCGGTTAGCCCTCCTTCAGATGTGGCATGGCTTTACGTAGGTAGTCATAGCCCGTGATCAATGTCAGTGTCGCGGCGATCCAAAGCAACCACAGCCCGACCTGGCCAGCCCAGTACATTCCATCGACATTCCAGCGCAAGTGGTTCACGTCTTCAACCTGACCGGAAATGATCTGCTCGACCAGCTTAGCATCCATGCCGAAACTCGCCATCACTGCATAGTGTTCAAAGATACCCTGCGAAAACAGAACCGCGATGGCGATCATCTGTGCCGTGGTCTTCCACTTGGCCAGCTTTGTGACTTTCAGTGTTCCGGCCACATCACCCAGATATTCGCGCAGGCCTGAAACGAACACCTCGCGAAACAGGATCACGGTCGCGGGCAGTACCAGCCACGGCGTCCAGTGTTCGGTCGAGTAGCCAACCAGAATCATCAGCGCGATCACCACCATCGCCTTGTCGGCAATCGGGTCCAGCATCGCACCGATCTTGGTCTCCTGCTTCCACGCGCGGGCCAGATAGCCGTCGAACCAATCCGTGATGGCCGCAGACAGGAACAGGATCAAAGCGAACCAGTCCGCGTAAGGTCGCGTGAAATACAAAAACATGACGGCCAGACCGGGCGCTGCCAGCAGGCGCAGGACGGTCAGTATATTGGGCAAGTTCCACTTCATGGCTTGGACCCTATATCGCCGGTCCGGGACAGAAAAGCCAAACAGGCAAAAAACTGCATCGTGCACAAACGCTTGGTCAAAGCGCCGCAGGCCGGACGTCTCAGATCAGTACCTCTTGGCCTTTTCCGGCTTTGCGGTCAGATTGCCGGTTCAACGCAAACCCGAAAGTGCCAGATGACAGCGCATATTCAAACCGACGCCCGAGCGAACATGATCGGCAGCCTGTGGATGATCGCCGCGATGGCGGGCTTTGCGCTCGAGGATGCGTTGCTGAAAGCCGCGTCAGCCGTGCTTCCGATCTGGCAGGTGCTGGTTCTGTTCGGCGCGGGTGGGTCGGTGATCTTTGCTGCGGTGGCATTGGCCCGCGGGCAACGCTTGCTGCAACCTGACGTTTTGTCCCGCCCAATGAAAGTCCGGGTGCTGTTCGAAGTCTTTGGTCGGTTGTTCTACGTTTTGGCCATCGCGCTGACCCCTTTGTCTTCTGCCACGGTGATCCTGCAAGCCACGCCTCTGGTCGTGGTTGCCGGTGCGGCGCTGTTCTTTGGCGAAACAGTTGGTTGGCGGCGATGGAGCGCCATTATTGTCGGCATGATCGGCGTTGTCGTCATTCTGAAACCAACCGGAGACAGTTTTTCTCTGCTGTCGATATTGGCCGTGCTGGGAATGCTGGGATTTGCCGGCCGTGATCTGGCCAGTCGCGCAGCCCCTGCCACGCTTGGAACTGAAGTTCTGGGTTTTTACGGCTTCCTCAGCATCATCGTTGCAGGTGTTGCCTATTGGTTTTGGGAAGGAGCGCCGATGGTCTCACTCAGCGTGCACACCAGCCTGCACCTGACCGGCGCGGTGCTGATGGGGGTCATAGCCTATGCGTCGCTGATGAAGGCGATGCGCACGGGCGAAGTGTCCGCCGTGACCCCATTCCGATACACCCGGCTTTTGTTCGGCATCGGGTTGGGCGTGGCCATGTTCGGTGAGAGCCTGGACCCTACCATGTGGATCGGCAGCGCGCTGATTGTTGCCTCGGGCCTCTATATCCTGTGGCGGGGTCGGCGTGCCTAGCCCTTGTCGTGGAAGAAGTCATAAACCTTCTGCGCCAACCCCGCCGAAATCCCTTCGACCGCCTTCAGATCGGCCAGATTGGCCCGGCTAACAGCCTTGGCGCTGCCGAAATGAGTCAGCAGAGCACGCTTGCGCGCCGCCCCAACGCCCGGGATCTCGTCCAGCGGCGTTGCTCCGACAGCCTTGGCGCGTTTCGCTCGATGGGTACCGATAGCGAACCGGTGCGCTTCATCCCTTAAGCGCTGGATGAAGTACAGCACCGGGTCGTTGCGTTTCAGGGCAAAGGGGCGCTGGCCGATCCGGTGAAACTCTTCCTTGCCATGATCGCGGTCGACCCCTTTCGCGACGCCGACCATCGGAATGTCTTCAACGCCATGGGCCTGCATGATCTCATTTACAGCGCTTACCTGTCCGGCACCGCCATCAATCAGCAGCAGATCAGGCCAGAGCCCTTTATCCCGATCCGGATCTTCCTTTTGCAGACGGGTGAAGCGGCGGTTCAACACCTCTTTCATCATGCCGAAATCGTCACCCGGTGTCAGGTCATCGCCACGAATGTTGAACTTGCGATAGGCGTTTTTCATGAAGCCTTCCGGGCCCGCCACGATCATGCCGCCCACCGCGTTGGTGCCCTGAATGTGAGAGTTGTCGTAGACCTCGATCCGACCCGGCGGGCCGTCTAGTTCGAACGCCTCGGCCACCCCGCGCAACAGCTTGGCCTGAGTGGCGCTTTCCGACATGCGTCGCGCCAGAGACTCCCGTGCATTGCGCAATGCACCTGCAACCAGTTCTTGTTTTTCGCCGCGTTGCGGAACAAGGATTTCCACCTTACGCCCGGCTTTTTCAGCCAGAGCTTCCTGCATCAGATCGGCGTTTTCGATCCCGTCCGACAGGATCAACTGCCGCGGCGGTTCCTTGTTGTCGTAGAACTGGCCCAGAAAGGCTTCCATCACTTCGGCAGGTGAGACATCCGGCCCGACGCGCGGGTAGAAATCCTTGTTGCCCCAGTTCTGGTTGGCACGAATGAAGAACACCTGGACGCAGGCCTGCCCGCTGTCCATATAAAGACCGATCACGTCTGCCTCGGTCACGCCACGCGGGTTAATGCCTTGCGAAGTCTGCACCTGAGTCAGTGCCCGGATACGGTCTCGCAGACCGGCGGCGCGCTCGAATTCCATCGCCTCGGACGCAGCCATCATCTGCTCGGCCAGTTCCTCCTGCACCTTGGTCGAGCGGCCGGACAGGAAGCGTTCGGCGTCCTTTACGCTTTCGCGGTAATCCTCTTCCGAGATCAGGTCGACACAGGGACCGGAACACCGCTTGATCTGATAGAGCAAGCAAGGCCGTGTTCGGCTGTCGAACATCGAATCCGAACAGTTGCGTAGCAGGAAGGCTTTTTGCAGTTGGTTCAGCGTCCGGTTCACCGCACCGGCACTGGCGAAGGGACCGAAATAGGCGCCTTTTTCTTTCTTCGCCCCGCGGTGTTTCTTGATCTGCGGAAAGTCATGATCCTTTGCGACCAAAATGTTCGGAAAGCTTTTGTCATCCCGCAGCAACACGTTGAATTTGGGTTTGAGCTGCTTGATCAGGTTTTGCTCAAGCAACAACGCCTCGGTCTCGGTTCGTGTGGTCAGAAACATCATCGAGGCTGTCGCGGCGATCATCTTTTCGATCCGCCCCGAGTGACCCGGTCTTGTGTAATTCGACACCCGCGCCTTTAGGTTCCGCGCTTTACCCACGTACAATACCCGGCTGTCAGCATCCAGCATACGGTAAACACCGGGCGAGCTGTCCAGCGTTTTCACATAGCGCTGAATGCAGGCATAGCCGGTTGGGGATGATTCGCTGTCGGTGGTCATGGCCCTGAGATATGATTCTCTGACAATGGCTGCAATCTCACGCCTTTCAGATCAAGAGAAAACAAATCCACGGATTCTGTGGATAAGTGTGAAGATAAGTTTTCGGAAGATCAGAAATCCCCTTGTTTCCTTGCCTTTTCCTTTACTTGCACAAAAAATAGGCACTATGCTAACAGATTGTTTTTAAATAATATTTTTTCACATACTTAGCAAGTGTATGAAAAAAAAGACATTTTTGTAACGCGCAGGTAACACGATTGAGAGCGGTGCAAAACTTGCAGCAAAATTACTTATTCTACGCCCAGAACATCCGGTGTTTTCCACCCCAGATGCTGACCGCCATCCACGCACAAAAGCTGCCCGGTAACCGCATGCGCATCCAGAAAATACCCAAGCGCAGCAGTGATATCGGACGGATTGGAACCCCGCTCCAAAACGGTATTTGAACGCTGCGCCTGAAAATGTTCTTCGCTTTGGCGGTGCCCTTGAATTGTTGGGCCGGGCCCGATCGCGTTGACCCGAATCGTCGGAGACAATGCCTGCGCCGCTGTTCGGGTCAGCGTCCACAGGCCCATTTTGGCGATGGTGTATGACATGAACTCGGGCGTCAGCTTGCGCACACGCATGTCCACCATGTTGATGATAAGGCCAGCGGCCAGCGGCTCTCCGTTTTCATCAGTGCCTGCGGTCAGCCCCTGATCCGTCATAGCCTGTGTCAGGACAAAGGGCGCGCGCAGGTTGCTATCCAGATGACGGTCCCAGCTTCGCCGGGTTGCCGTTTGAACATTATCGTACTCAAAGATCGATGCGTTGTTCACCAGACAGGTGATCGGCCCGCCCAGCGCCTCTGCAGCCCTGGGCAGCAGAGCCTTGACCTGAGCCTCGTCCAGCAGATCGGCCTGCAAGGCCACAGATTGACGGCCAAGCGCCTGAACCTCTGCCGCAGTTTCCTGAGCAGGGCCTTCGGAGGAGGCGTAGTGCACGGCCACATCGTAACCACGACCCGCCAGATACAGCGCCATGGCCCGGCCCAGACGAATACCGGCACCGGTCACTAAAGCTCGGGTCATGCTCCACCTCGTTTTGTCAGATCACACCAGCAATACGGTGACATAAAGCACATAAAGGAAAGTCAACACCAACCCCCAGATGCGCGAGATATCCTGTTTGAAGAACACAAACGGTACCAGCAGCAGCGATGCGCCCAGCATGACCCACAGATCGAAACGAAGGAACTCGGGGTCAACCGGAATACGACCGAACCACGTCGCGATCCCGATGATGGCCAGAAGGTTGAACATGTTCGAGCCGATTACGTTGCCAAGCGCGACATCTGCCTGCCTGCGCAGAGCGGCCATCACAGTCGTGGCCAATTCGGGCAAAGACGTTCCAACCGCAATCAGGGTCAGGCCGATAACCGTTTCGCTGACTCCATAGGTTCTTGCGATGATGGTCGCGTTGTCCACCAACAGATGGGCACCCATCGGAAGTCCCACCAGCCCCAGGATCAGGTAAATCGATACCTTCCAGTAGGGCATGTCAGGGTCAGCTTCTTCCAGACCGTCCAGTTCGTCATCATCCGCACACGCCTCTCCACAGGCTTTTCGGTGCGCCTTTGCCTCACGAAAGGCATTCATAAGAACTAGGCCCAATGCCGCCAGCAGGATCAGGCCACTGAAGAAGGTAAACGTTCCGCAAAAGGCCAGCCCAATGAACAGAACTGTCGCCATCAACATGAAGACGTAGTTCCTGCGACTGTCACATTCACTGGTGTGGATCGTAGCCAGCAGTGCGGGCAGGCCCAAAACCAACAGGATATTTGCCGTGTTCGATCCAACAACATTACCCAGCGCGATGCCGGGAGCGTTCTCTTTCAATGCGCTGATCGCAATCAGCAACTCGGGTGCGGACGTGCCGAAGGCCACAATCGTCAGGCTGACGATCAAAGCCGGAACGCCCAAACGCAAACTTAGGTTCACCGCTCCGCGCACCAGAGCATCGCCTGCCAGTAACAGAATCAACAAGCCCAGACCGGACAGCAGCCACGTGGTAATCAAGTCCGGCCTCCTTTTTCGCAGGCACAGGGGCCTTTGCCGATGCGAAACCGTCCGCAGCGCGGACACTTGGCCGAACTCAGTTTCTTCTGCCCTGGAAAGCGCAGCTTGCCGAACATCGCCAAGACGCCCATGCCAATCAGGAAAAGGGTGACAGCCTTGATGATCACGTTACAAACCGAAACGCGCGTAGGCCGCCCGCTCCTCTAATCCGGCGATGGCATCCTGAGCCATGCTGGCCCCAAAGCGCGACCAGATCGGTTTGCGCAAGCCATAGCGGCGGAACTTGACCTTTTCCCCAAAACGCTCCTGCATCTTGGGCTTCAGATGGGCGATACCATCGATCAAACCCAGCTCTTGTGCACGACGCGCCACCCAGACCTCACCCGTAAACAGATCTGCACCGTGATCCAGCTTGCCCTCCCGGCGGGCTTTGACATGCGCGATGAAATTTTCATGGATGTCGCCCAGCAGCCCCTGCAAGCGCGCTACATCCTCTTTCTTCTCAGGTGAGAACGGGTCCAGCATGGATTTCGACTTGCCTGCAGTGTGTACACGCCGTTCAAACCCTTGCCGCGCCAGAAAGACATGCGCGCCGAACCCGGCCGAGATAACGCCGATCGACCCGAGAACCGAACTGTCATCTGCCCAGATCTCATCCGCAGCGGCAGCTAGCCAATACCCACCGGACGCCGCAACATCTTCGACAAACCCGATCACGGGCACGTCCAGCTCTTCCGACAAGCGCCGGATTCGGGCACCGATCAGAGAGCTTTGGACAGGCGACCCACCCGGAGAATTGATCTCGAGCGCAACAGCCACAGGTTTTCCCTTACGAAAGGCCTTCTCAAGAATCGGGGCCAGGGCGGTATCGTTCAAGGACCCGCGCCCGGCCATACCAATGGCGCCGGACAAACGAACAACGGCCACACAAGGGTGCTTTTTAACAAACGGCAGGCTGAACTTCATGGGTGCCGATGTAGAGTGCCGCCAACTCGTAAACAAGGGACTCTGCGGACCTTAAACGCGACGTGAACCAAATTCACACACCCGGTGGGCAAAAATGCAACGCCTTGGCAAGGGTTAACTGCGAATGCGCCAGCCGGTTTTGAAGATCCAGCCGATGACCGCCAAGCATAGCCCTGTAAATGCGACGATGGCCAACAAGCTGAAAACGATGGGCACATCGGCAAGCCCATAGAAGGACCAGCGGAAGCCCGAAATCAGATAGACCACGGGATTGAACAGCGTGATGGTCTGCCAAATCGGCGGCAGCATCGAGATCGAATAAAACGTCCCCCCAAGAAAGATCAGCGGCGTCACGACTAATTGCGGCACCAGCGACATTTGCTCGAAGTTGCTGGCCCAGATGCCGATGATGAAGCCCAGCAACGAAAAGCTGAGGCAGGACAGGATCAGAAACGCAGCCATGGCAAAGGGATGCTCGATCCGAATGTCGACAAAGAATGTCGCGGTGGCCAATATCACCAATCCCACAAAAAGGGCCTTGGTAGCTGCCGCACCAACATATCCAATCACAATTTCGATGAAATTGACCGGTGCGGACAGCAGTTCGTAGATGGTTCCCAGAAACTTGGGAAAATAAATTCCGAAAGACGCGTTCGAAATCGACAGCATCACCACCGACAACATGATCAGCCCAGGCACGATGAATGCACCATAAGAAACGCCCTCTACTTCTTGAATACGGCTTCCGATAGCGGTGCCAAACACCACGAAGTAGAGCGACGTAGACAGAACCGGCGACAGAAAGCTTTGCGCCAGAGTGCGGAAGAAACGGGCCATTTCAAACCGGTAGATGGCAGCGATTGCGGTCCAGTTCATGCGGCCTCTCCGGATACCAGATTGACGAAAATCTCTTCCAGACTCGATTGCCTTGTTTGCACGTCACGCAACACCAACCCGGCCTGCGATACATCATTCAGCAGAGTTGTTATACCCGTGCGATCCGCATGGGTATCGTAGGTATAGATCAGGCAATCACCCGCGCCATTGAGGGCCAGATTGTGAGCGGCGAGACTGTCGGGAATTCGAGCGATAGGCTCCGTCAACATAACCTCGATCTGCTTTTTACCCATCTGCGCCATAAGCGTGTTTTTGTCCTGCACCAGCAGAAGCTCGCCCTTGTCGATAACACCAACACGGTCCGCAATGGCTTCTGCTTCTTCAATATAATGGGTGGTCAGAATGATGGTGACACCGTCCCGTTTCAGTTCGGCCACGATCTCCCACATGTCTTTGCGCAATTCTACATCCACTCCGGCTGTCGGTTCGTCCAGAAAAAGCACCCGCGGCTCATGGGCCAGGGCTTTGGCGATCAGCACCCTCCGCTTCATGCCTCCGGACAATTCCTTGATCGCGTTTTTGCGCTTGTCCCATAAGGACAACTTGCGCAGAATCTCATCTATCCGCGCGTTGTCCTTGCCAAGCCCGAACAACCCCCGGGACAACCGTACCGTGTTCCAGACTTTTTCAAATGGTTCCAGCGCGATCTCTTGCGGCACCAGCCCGATCATCCTGCGCGCCGCGCGATAGTCGGACTGAGTATCATGTCCACCAACTGTGACCACCCCTGAGGTCGGGGTCGTTATCCCGCAAATCGTCGAAATCAGGGTTGTCTTTCCAGCACCATTCGGTCCCAGAAGCGCAAGTATTTCGCCCTCTTCAATATCCAGAGACACGCCTTTCAGCGCCTCGAACCCATCGGCGTATGATTTGCGAAGATCTTTGATGGACAAAATGGTCGTCATATCTGTTCCCCGTTCCGACCGAGACCCTATCGCGCAGAACCGGCGTGTAACAGATCAATTTCGCACAGCCTGCTGCGCATATTTGAAAGGCTGCCAGTACAAGGCCCAATTCCGTCTTGCAATCCTTCAACCCGCCCGCAAACTTTGTCGCAACGGAGGGCGCTGATGCTGAACGGAATACGAGTAGTCGAAATCGAAGGGCTGGGCCCCGGCCCATTTGCCGCCATGCAACTAGCTGACCTGGGCGCAGATGTAATAACGATCCATCGAAAAGGCGGCGCCGTAACACCGGGTATGCCGGACCGCTCACTTCTGGACCGCGGCAAACGATCGATCGCGCTTGATCTGAAGGATGCCGGCGATCTGGAGACCGCCCGCCGCCTGATCGACACAGCCGATGCGCTGATCGAAGGTTTCCGTCCCGGCGTGATGGAGAAACTGGGTCTTGGCCCGGATCTTTGCCTGGCCCGCAACCCAAAACTGATCTATGGGCGCATGACAGGCTGGGGGCAGGACGGGCCTTTAGCTGACACAGCAGGGCACGACCTGAACTATATCGCCCTGTCTGGTGCGCTCTGGTACGCCTCTCACCCTGACCAACCGCCTCAAACCCCGGCATCGCTGGTGGGGGATATCGGCGGCGGAGCCATGTATCTCGTCACCGGTATCCTGGCTGGGTTGATTAACGCGCAAAGAACCGGACAAGGCACTGTGGTTGACGCAGCAATCTATGACGGCTCGGCCCATATGATGAGCCTTCTGATGACTATGCGGCAAACGGGCAACCTGTCCGAAACCCGCGGTCAAAGCCTGCTGGACGGCCCACATTGGAGCCGCACCTATGCCTGCGCCGATGGCGGTTTCATCACGGTTCAATGCCTCGAGCCCAAGTTCTACGAGAAGTTTCTGAACTTATTGGGCCTCGCAGACGATACGGACTTCCAGAAGCAATACGACCGTATTCTCTGGCCTACCCTCACGCGCCGCCTGACCGATATTTTCGGAAGCGAATCCCGCGATCACTGGGACTCACTGTTTCGCGGATCCGATGCCTGCGTCGCTCCTGTTCTCAGCCCGGAAGAGGCGCAATCCCACCCAATGAACACACATCGAAACAGCTGGCAGTATGTCGACGGCACCCTCCAGTCCGCCGCCGCCCCCCGGTTTTCAAACCGTGACTGGTGCCCGAAACCCAGCCCGACACGCGGACAGCACACCGAAGACATCCTCGCCGAACTCGACAGCCGACGCTGATCAGCTCTTCATCTGGCCCGAAATTTCTCAGGGATTGAATTGACCGCAGGCCAGGAAAGGGGCTGACCCCTTTTTGCTTGTTTAGCGCCTACGCACGGTATCGATCATTAACTGAACATTCTCAGGATCTGCATCCGGCGTGATCCCGTGCCCAAGGTTGAAGATATGCGGCCCCCTGGAAAACGCCTCAACGATCCGCCGCGTTTCATCTACCAGCGCCTGACCACCCGTTACCATATGCGATGAAGCCAGGTTGCCTTGCACACAGCCATCAACTTGCACTTTCTCGGCGGCCCATTCAGGCGACACTGAATTGTCCAGCGCCACACAATCCACGCCGGTCGATTTCGCGAACCCAATGTACCCGTCGCCTGCTTCACGGGGGAATCCAATCACCGGGATACCGGGATGGCGTTCCTTGATGGCTTGCGTGATCACCCGGCATGGCTCAACCGCGTATTTGCGGAACGCCTCGCCTTTCAATGACCCCGCCCAACTGTCAAAAATCTTGACCACCTCGGCCCCGGCGTCGATTTGCGCGGACAGATACTCAATCGTTGCCGCAGTGATGCGGTCCAGAAGCGCCTCGAACAAAGCAGTATTGCCTTCGCGTAATGCATGAGCAGGACCCTGATCCGGTGTGCCACGCCCAGCGATCATGTAGGTGGCCACTGTCCACGGCGCGCCTGCGAATCCGATCAAAGTGGTCTCCGAGGGCAATTCCCGCGACAGAATTCGCACCGTTTCGTAGACGGGCGACAACGTCTCATGAATCGCATCAACCGGTTTCAACGCATCGAACCCGGATTGCTGCGTGATGGTGGACAAACGCGGTCCTTCGCCGGTCACGAACCAAAGATCTGCCCCCAGCGCCTGAGGCACCAGCAGGATATCGGCAAACAGGATCGCCGCATCGAACCCATAACGCCGGATCGGCTGCAACGTGACTTCTGCCGCCAGTTCCGGATTATAGCACAGCGACAGGAAATCCCCTGCCTGAGCACGGGTGGCCCGGTATTCCGGCAGATACCGGCCCGCCTGACGCATCATCCAGATCGGCGGCACATCCTGTACTTCGCCCGCCAGCGCCCGCAGCAGTTTCTTTGTCTCGGCCATATTCGTCCCCAGCATTCCGGTTTTGGCAACGGGTCGTCCTTCGGCGGCAATTTGTCAAGCTCAGCCCCCATTGTCAGGGCAATGTGACGCGACTAAAGCTGTGCACATGACTTTGAACCTGCCCACCCCCGCATCGCCCCTCAAAATCGGCACCCGTGGTTCGCCACTTGCTCTGGCTCAGGCCTATGAAACGCGCCAGCGCCTGAGCGATGCTTTTGATCTGCCGCAGGACGCGTTCGAGATCGTAGTGATCAAGACGACCGGCGACAATCGCGCCATGATCGATGCGGATCGTCCGCTGAAGGAAATTGGCAACAAGGGCCTGTTCACCAAAGAAATCGAAGAAGCGATGCTGAGCGCCGAGATCGACATCGCCGTGCATTCAACAAAGGACATGCCCGTTGAACAACCCGAGGGGCTGGTTCTGGACACGTTCCTGCCGCGTGAGGATGTGCGCGACGCCTTTATATCCCCGCGGCTGGGTTCGATCCACGATCTGCCCGAAGGGGCCGTGGTGGGCACCTCCTCCTTGCGGCGGCGGGCGCAATTGTTGCATCGACGGCCTGATCTGAAAGTGGTCGAGTTTCGCGGAAACGTGCAGACACGGCTGAAAAAGCTGGACGACGGGGTTGCGGATTGCACCTTTCTGGCGATGGCCGGAATTCGCCGTCTCGGTATGGATGACGTTCCGGCCAGTGCCATCTCGCCCGACGACATGCTGCCTGCAATCGCGCAGGGCACCATCGGCATCGAACGGCGCGGCGATGACATGCGCGCAGCGGAAATGCTTGAAGCGATCCACCACATGGAAACCGGTCAGCGCCTGGCCACGGAACGCACGCTGCTGGCTGCGCTGGACGGATCATGCGAAACCCCGATTGCTGGCCTGGCAGAACTGAATGGAGGAACCCTCAGGCTGCGTGGAGAAGTACTGCGCCCTGACGGAACTGAAACTGCGAACCGAGATATGACAGGCGCGGTCGAAGACGGACCCGAAATGGCTCGTGCGATGGCTACGGAACTACTGGAACAAGCAGGTCCCGACCTATTCGATTGGAAAAATTCAAAATAAATTTGCTTAGTGTGAACTTGATCACTGTAGAAAGCGCTCCGGTCGGGCATTAAAGGGACATACCGAAGAGGAAGTCGGGTCAGTCACGAAAGTATCGAAAAGTTTTCAGATTGCCGGTGTTTTAATCAGTATTCGAGGGGGCGAGGCTGACCCCCGACTTCCAAAGGTAGCGGGTCGCTGTTGGGTACAACAGCGACCCGTTTACCATTCAATTAACCTGCACTCAGGAAATCGCGGCAACGGCGTGACGAACGGCCTCTCTGGTCTGCTCCAGATCCGCGTCGGTTACTGCCAGCGACGGGTACAGTTTGCCCGGAGCCTTGAATATCCCA
This sequence comes from Ruegeria sp. AB9, assembly GCF_056542585.1. Classification (NCBI taxonomy): domain Bacteria; kingdom Pseudomonadati; phylum Pseudomonadota; class Alphaproteobacteria; order Rhodobacterales; family Roseobacteraceae; genus Ruegeria; species Ruegeria sp. AB9. The sequence goes on from NZ_JBQGAA010000004.1 coordinate 238,413, forward strand.
TGCGCGCGCAACGCTGCATTGTACGTGGCGTTGCGCTTCGGATCATCATGGTTCGCGCTGCGATAATCCCGACATTCGGCCTCGGTAAAATAAATGTCGAACAAGGTCTCATCGCCGCAGATGCGATGGGCAATACCTGCGTCATTCAAAGCGTCCGATTGTATCTGCTGCAACTGCTTCCCGATCGCACGCAGATGTTCATAGGTGCCTTCGCGCCGCAGAATCTCCATCGTTTTCAACCCGGCGACTGAGGCGACGGGATTGCCCGACAAAGTGCCCAACTGCATCAACCAGCCCTCTTCGCCGACTTCCGATTTGTCGAAATGCTTCATGATCTCGGCGCTGGCACCCAATGCTGCCAGAGGGAAGCCACCGCCGGTGATCTTGCCCATGGTGCTGATATCCGGGGTGACACCATATCGCTCTTGTGCCCCGCCATAGGCCAGGCGGAACCCGGTTACGATCTCATCAAAGATCAGCAGAACACCATGTTTGTCACACAAGTCCCGCAAACCCTGCAGGTATCCCGGCTCGGGCGGGATAATCCGCTGCAATGGTTCGACCATGATTGCTGCGACATCATCGTGTTCATCCAACAGCGCTGCCACGGCCTCAAGATCGTTGAACGGCGCGATCAGCATTTGCTCGGCCACACTTTCGGGGATACCGGCGCTGTCGGGAACGGCCTGAGGGAAGTTGACCCGACGACTGGGGGCCAGGCTCATTTGCGCCTCGGCGCTCATTCCATGATAGCCGCCCTCGAACTTGAGGATCTTGTTGCGCCCTGTATAAGCGCGGGCCAGTCGAAGGGCGTACATGTCTGCTTCACCGCCCGAGGCGACAAAACGTACCTGTTCGCAGCAGGGAACGGCATCGATTATGGCTTCGGCCAGTTCGATACCTTTGCTGTTGTTTGCAAAGAACGTCATGCCCTTGGGCAATTGTTCCAGAACCGCTTCCATCACTTCGGGGTGGCCATGGCCCAGCAGCATCGGACCGGACCCGATCAGGTAGTCGATATATTCGTTCCCGTCTTCGTCCCAAACACGGCTGCCCTCGCCTCGGGCGATGATGATGCCCGGATCGAAATTGCCAAAACCGCCGGCAGGCAGAACTTCGTTTGCGCGTGCTATCCACTCGGACTGCGTTTGGATCTTCAGCATCTCAATCAATCTCCAAAATTGGGGAGCCAAGAATTTCGAGGTCAGGTGTAACACCTAAACCCGGACCTTCGGGCGGTGCAATCCGGCCATTTTCACGACTTGGTGCATCAGGACATACTCGCGGGGCAACGTAAGACGAAAGATCACAGGTGTTCATCAGCGATCCATGCGGGGTTGAAGCCGCGAAATGCAGCGAGGCCGCCGTTACGATATCCGATCCCCAGGTGCATTCCGCGCAAATCTCGGCGCCCAGTTGCACGGTCAGATCGCGCGCACGGCGCATTGCTGACAAGCCACCGAATTTCGACAGCTTCAATGCGACCGAATCCATGCACCCCAGTTCATGCGCCCGTATGAGTGACGCAAAATCAAAGGCGTTTTCGTCGATCTTCATCGGCAAGCCTGTAGCCTGACGGACAGCGGCACAATCTTCCAGCGTTTTGCAGGGTTGCTCCAGCATCACATCCAGATGTGCCACCGCACGCCCGGTCCGAGTTGCCTGTAAGCGCGAAGCCCCACAGTTCCAGTCGCCATAAACCAGCGGCCCCGTTCCAACAGCCTCACGCACTTTGGTCAGCCGCTCGGCATCCGCCTGCCAATCGCCTTCAACACCCAGCTTGACCTGGAATTGCCGAATACCGGTCTGGAATACCGTTTTGGCGATGCGTGCCATCTCATCTGGCGCGATGCAGGTGATCGAATGATACAGCGGCATATCCGCCCGCGTTCGCCCTCCCAGCAACGCATAAACCGGCATCCCTGCCGTGTGACCGAATAGATCCCACAGCGCAATATCAACGATCGATTTCGCGTATCGGTGTCCTTGCAGAAAACCGTCCAGCTTACGCATAGGCGCGTCAATTCCGAATGGGGAAATCCCAAGAATCTCAGGACCCATTTCAGCGATGGCCCCCGGCACGCCGTCCGCATAGGCCGGCAGGTAATGCGGGATCGGGCAGACCTCGCCCCAGCCTTTAAGGCCAGTATCGGTCTCAAGACACAGGATATGCGATTTCACAGTCGCGCATGTCTTGCCTTCGGCCATGTGATAGGTTTCGTGGCTGGTCAGATCGACAGACCAAAGCGTTATCTTTTTAATCTTCAAGCATATTCTCCCACAGGGTCGCCCAATGTGTTTTCATCCGGGTGCACACCAAGCCCCGGTGCTTCGGGCAGATGCAGATGGCCATTTATATTGCGAGGCCCTCGCCCGCCCGCGATGTCGACGGTGATCATGTCCTGACAGGCCCAAACGGAGTGGCAATTGTCATCCGGGATGGTCGCAGCCAGATGCAATGCTTCGGTATCGGCCAGAACCGTTCCACCGGTGGCCATCACGAACATGTCGATCCCATGGGCCAGCGCGATATCCCGCATCCGAGCGGCTTTGGTCAGACCGCCCACACGGTTCAGTTTGATCCCGAATATCTGAGCAAGACCATCGCGGGCAATCCGGGTGGCATCCCGCAAGGTCACAAGGGACTCGTCCACAGACACAGGGGATGCATGAAGCCTTGAGATCGCCGCGATATCATCCAGTGTTTCGCAGGGCTGTTCGAACATAACGTTCAGGTCTTCGCAGGCGCTCATTACACGCAACGCCTGCTGACGCGTCCAGCCGCGATTAACGTCATAGAGAACAATTTCTCCGGGTAGCCGAGTGCTTTCCACATCCCGTACACGGGCAATGTCCCGCTCAACATTGCCACCGATTTTCACCGAATGAGCGATGTAGCCGCGGTTACGATAACGCTCCATGACTTCGCGCGTTTCCTCGACCGTTTTCGCCCCGACCGATGACGCAATCGGGCGCGGTGTCCGCGATCCGCCGCCCATCAGGTCGGCAATCGGCATGCCCGCCGCCTGACCAGCAATATCCCAGCAAGCCATATCGACAGGGCTTTTGGCATAGAGATGCCCGGGCAAGGCAAGATCCATCGCCCGTTCCACATCCAGAACCCGACGCGGATCGAGGCCAAAAATGAAGGGTGCCATCGTTTCGATCCCGGCCCGAATGCCCGGGCCGTGCGCAGGGACATAGGTGTGACCCCAGGGCGTGCCCTCTCCCCAGCCGACAAGGCCGGTATCGGTTTCGACTTTGACCAGTGTTGCGTCCAGCGTTTCGAACTTCAATCGACCGGCAGAGAGCCAATAGGGATACTCCAGCGGCAAATCGACCTGAAACACCGTGATGGCATTGATTTTCATAGGGTGTACTCCGCCACAGGTACGCCGAGGCTTGCGAAATCAGGGGTTACACCCAATCCCGGCGTGTCGCTCGCATAAAGCTTTCCGTCCCGCGCTACGGGGCCACCGATCCCGGTTGACCGCGTATTGTAGTTCATCAGATCCGTGGTGTTTTGAAGATACTCCGGCGGGGTCGAGGCCGCGAAATGGGCCACGACCGAAGACGTGATCTCTCCGCCCCAGGTATCTTCGCTAACCACTGGAATGCGGTTATCGACGAGATAATCGCGTACCCGTCGCGCCTTGCTAATACCGCCGAGATTCGAGATTTTCAGACAACAGATCTCAGCCCCCCGGTCTGCGACGATACGCTGGGCCATGTGGATACCAGTCACACATTCATCCAGCTTCAATGGCTGCTCGGCAACCCGGCGCACTTGCTGGCATTCTTCATAGGTGCGGCAGGGTTGTTCCAGAATGAAATCCAGATCGCGTGTCGCGCGCGCAACGCGGATCGCATTGTCCACGCGCCAGCCCTGATTGGCATCGGCCATGGCTTTTTCGCCCGGTTTCAACAAAGGCACTGTGGTGCGTATCCGGTCAATATCGCTGGCCCAGTCGCCGCCCACTTTGATCTGAAACTGGCAGTAGCCCTGATCACGATAGCGATTCATTTCAGCCACTGTTTCCTCGACCGGTTTTTGCGGCGCGACCCGGTACATCGGCGCACCGTCGGTCAACTTGCCGCCCAGCAACATCCAGACCGGCTGATCGCAAGCCTTGCCCAGAACATCCCAACAAGCCGCATCGAACGGGGCTTTGGCATAACCGTGCCCCTGCACCAGTTGATCCATCAGTTGCTCGATCCGCCCCACCTGACGCGGGTCTTCGCCCAGCAGTTCATGAGCAATCAAACGCGCCAGCGCGGCAACACCTTCGGAATGGGCCACCATGTAGTTCTCACCACAGGGGGTAAACTCACCACAGCCCTGAAGGCCCGCATCGGTGTCGATCACAACCACAGAAGCGATGGCCGTTTCAATCGCATTGCCCGCACCCCAGACATAAGCACCGCCAACATAGGGAAGCCTGGTCTGATAGATTCGGATGCGGGAGATTTTCATGCTACGTCCATTCTGGGCAGGCCACCCATCCCTTCGCCGCGCCACAGGACAAAGGTCAGAATCGGCTGATCCGTCGTGGTCATGGCGTGGCTTTGCCAGCTTTTGTGCTGCCGTGTCTGGTTCGGGCCAACGAATGTTTCATCTTCGTCGCTCCGAAAAATAGCACCCCCCGCCAAGGTCAGATACAACTCTTCCGCCTGATGGCTATGCCAGTCATAGTCCAAACCAGCGCCCCAGTACCCCACGTAGCCGCGTAATTGGGTAGAGTGGAAGTGACCGGTAGGACCGAACAACTCGTAATATCCATACCGGTTCAGGAAATCCGCACCGACTTCCTCTTCGGTATAGGTATGCTTCCAGTGCGCCAGATGCGCAGTCGCCCTGATCGCCGCGATTAGATCTTGAGCCGGTTTCCCGCCGTCGAGTTCAAAGTCGTGCACCAGATCGGTTGCCGGTATCGATGTTGGTTGCAAACCCATCGGCGTCAGATCGTCCGGCCATGACGCGAACGCCGCAAGGTCAGGATGCGCTTGATGCAACCGCTGAGCCGCTTCCAATACATCATCCAGCGTCATGGGATCACCACAATATTGCCAGCGTGCTGCTTGGCGATGAAAGCCGCTTGCGCCTCGCGCAACTCATCCAGAGGATAGGTTGCGGCCAGAGCGGGTTTAATCTCACCTGCCTCGATATATTTGACGAGGTTCTGCATGACCTGCGGGTCGATCACGGTCGAGCCGGTGAAGGTCAGATCACGCAAATAGAAAGTCCGCAGGTCAAACTCGACCATCGGCCCGGCAATGGCACCGGAACAGGTATACCGCCCACCCCGTTCCAGACAGTCGATCAGGTTCGGCCAATAGGGGCCACCGACCACATCCGCGACCACGGTGATCTTTTCGTTGCCCAGCGCGGCACGCAGGTTTTCGGGTGCACGCGGCAGGATAATGTCCGGCCCCAGCTCCGCAACGTCGGAATGTTTAGCCTCGGATGCCATGGCGAACACCCGTGCGCCGCGGCGCTTGGCCAGTTGTACCAGTGCACCGCCGACACCGCCCGAGGCGCCGGGCACCAGAACCGTATCCTTGTCAGTGACGTTGGCGCAGGTCAGCATGCCTTCGGCGGTGGAGTAGGAACACGAGAAGGTTGCCAGTTCCGCGTCCGACAGGTCCGAGGTGATCGGCACCGCATTCACGGCCAAAGTCGTCGCGTATTCGGCGAAACCGCCATCCCGTTCCGAGCCGAAGTAACCTGTCTTGTCCATGTTGCCGGGGTCACCCGGATCGCGCAGCCAACCGTCGGTGATGACGCGCTCACCGATACGTGCGCTGTCCACTCCCTCGCCAACGGCGACGATGTGCCCGCAGACATCTGCCCCCTGAATGCGCGGGAAGGTAATCGGAGCACCCCCCCATGTGGGATCGTCCTGTCCGACCTCTTCGAATGCACCTCCGGTCGTGCGGTCCGTGACAGTCTTGGAATACCAGCCGGATCGCGTATTGACGTCGGTATTGTTCAGGCCGCAGGCTGCGACCCTGATCAGAACCTCTCCGGCCGCAGGTTCGGGGCGAGGCCAATTTTCGTGCAGCACCATCTGATCCAGACCACCGTGGCCCATCGTGACCATGGCTTTCATTGTATCGGGCAGAGTCATTATGCGGTCTCCAGTAAGGCGTCGGTGCGGGGCAGCAGGCTTTGCGGATCGTAAGCCGGTTCGCCCAGTACGCGCGCCGCGCGGGGTTTGCCGTGGATCACGACCATCAACTGGGTCCCCGGTTCAGCTGCCGCAGGCTTGATATAGGCAAAGGCCAGAATCTTGCCGACCGTATGGCCATAGGCCACCGACGCGGTGGACCCCACAACGCGCCCGCCCAGCATGACGGCCTCGCCACCGTGCCCATCAATCTCACCATCCGGTTCGATCTCCAGATATGCGCAGATCCACGGCAGGTCGGTGTTCAGCGTTTTATCCTTGCCCAGATAGTCCTTGTCAGTGCGGGCAAAGCGCAGCACGTCAGCCTCGGCCAGAGTGACCTCGTTGGTCAACTCGCCCGCGCCTTTGAAGCCCTTCTCCATCCGCATCACGTTCATTGCGAAGCTGCCATAATCGGTGATGCCGTGTGGCTCGCCTGCTTTCCAAAGCGCATTATATACATCAAGGCAGGCGGCATTGGGCATGTGCAGCTCCCATCCCAGCTCACCGGCATAGGACATGCGGAACGCCCAGGTTTTGTGGCCTGCGATGGTGATCTCTTGCGCAGACAGCCAACGGAACCCGGCATTGGTCAGATCGGCCTCAGTACAACGCGCCAGAACGTCCCGCGACCGAGGGCCGTTTAGCGACAGGGCCGACCAGTCGGCGGACAGGGCGGTGATCTTCACACCCTCATCCGCGCGCTGATTTGCCAAATGATCCAGAAGGCGCTGTTCGAAGAACGCGGCACAGACCAGATAGAAACGGTCCTCGGCCATACGGACGATGGTCGTCTCCAGCTCGATCCGGCCACGGCGGTTCAGCATATGGGTCAACGTGATCGAGCCGACTTTCTGCGGCATCCGGTTGGCGGTCAGCCGGTCCAGCAGGGCATAGGCGTCCGGCCCGGAAACCTCGACCTTCGTGAAGGCGGTGACGTCCATGATGCCAACGCTCTCGCGCACAGCTTTGACCTCAGCCGCAACCATGTCGTCAGCGGGGGTGCGGCGGAAGGAATAGTAGTCGCGCTGCTCAACCCCATCGCGGGCAAACCAGCGAGGGCGTTCAAACCCATAGACCTCTTCATGCACAGCGCCCTTGGATTTCAACAGCTCATACAGCGGCGAGGGCTTGATCGGACGCCCTTCAAGACGGTTGAAATGCGGGAAAGGGATTTCGTGGCGCAGGCAATAGTCTTCCTCTGCCTTGATCACCTGCCAGTCCTTGGTGGCATAGCAGCCAAACCGGCGCGGATCGTATTCGCGCATAGAGATATCGGCGGCGCCATGAACCATCCAGCGCGCCAGTTCACGGGTCAAACCTGGCCCCCAACCGATGCCGATCTGCGTCCCGCAGCAGCACCAGTAGTTCCGCACACCCGGCGCCGGCCCGATCAGCGGGTTGCCGTCCGGCGGGTGCGAAATTGCCCCATGCACGTCGCGCTGAATGCCCAGCTCTGCAAAGATCGGCATACGGTTCAGGCTTTCCTCAAGCCATGGCATCACCCGGTCGTAATCCGCGTCGAACAACCAGTTCTCATATTCCCATGGGCAATGATCATGCCAGACCGAGTTCGGGTTCTCTTTCTCATAAATCCCGATCAGCCCACGCTGCTGCTCCATGCGGATATAGCCCGAGACCTTGCGATCGTCGCGGATCACCGGCAGCTCTTTGTCCAGGTTCTGGAATTCGGGCACCGGCTCGGTCACGAAGTAATGGTGAGTCATCGAGGTCATGGGCAGTTGTAGTCCCGACCATTCGCCCATCTGACGGGCATAGGTGCCGCCCGCATTCACCACATGCTCACAGGTGATGGTGCCCATTTCAGACTCAACCACCCACTCGCCGTTCTCGGCCTGCGTAATGTTGGTCGCGCGGCAATTGCGGAAGATACGCACGCCCTTCTGGCGCGCGCCGGTTGCCATCGCCATGGTCACGTTGGTCGGGTCTACGTGGCCATCATCCGGCGTATAGAGCGCGCCCAAAACGCCTTCGAGATTATAAAATGGATGCAGCTCAGCAATTTTCTCCGGCCCGACCAGTTCGATGTTAAACCCAAGCGACCGACCCACCGACAACGTATGCCGCAGCCAGTCCATCTCATCCTCGGTATAGGCCAGACGAAACGAGCCACAGCCGTGCCATGTCACTGGCTGACCAGTTTCGGCCTCCAACTGCCCGGAATAGAGCCCGATATTGTAGTCCACGCATTTGCCCAGCCCAAAACTGGAGGTCGAATGCGTGATCTGCCCCGCCGCGTGCCAGGTGCTGCCACTGGTCAGCTCGGCCTTCTCCAGCAGGACGGTATCATCGCCCCACCCTTCATGCGCCAGATGATAGGCCAGACCGACCCCCATGACGCCGCCTCCGACGATGACCACGCGGGCATGTGACGGCAGTTCGTTCCCGGACATGATTTTTCCTCTTCCCGAGTCGCGTTTCTGCTCGACAGGCTAATTCCACATTTGTACCATCGTCAATCATGAATGACACAAATGTATCATCATCCGTTCTCGACCGCCTGAGCCAGGAGTGGGACGCCCTCACCCCCGAGGCGCAAAAAGCCGCACGGTATGTGCTGGAACACCCAACAGACGTTGGGGTTTCAACCGTGCGCGAGATTGCCGAAGCGGCGAAGGTCAAACCCAACACGTTCGTCCGCATGGCCCGGCAAGTTGGGTTCGAAGGGTACGAGGATTTTCGCGCCCCATTCCGCGAAGCGATTCGCCAGAGCGGCGTGTCGTTTCCGGACCGCGCGCGCTGGCTCCGCGATACCGCGAAATCCGGTGAACTGGGTGGCCTTTACGCCGACATGATCGGCGCCGCGATCCGCAATATCGAAGAGACCTTTGCCGGGATTGATACCGCACGCCTGCAATCCGCTGCCGAAGATATCTGGAACTGCCGCCAGATTTTCACGCTGGGCGTGGGCGTCAACAACTCGAACGCGCGCAACTTCACCTATCTGGCGTCCACAGGAATGAAACAGTTCCACGCCATCCCCCGGCCCGGCTCGACCCCAGTGGATGATCTGGCGTGGGCCGACAAACAGGACGTGTTGATCGCAATTACGTGCCACCCGTACAGGACTGAAGTGATCGAGGCGATCAAGCTGGCCAGACAACAGGGTTTGACCGTCGTGGGCATTTCGGACAGCCCGGCAAGCCCGGTAATTCTGAACGCCCATCACGGCTTTGTCGTTGCAGCCGACACGCCGCAGTTTTTCCCGTCATCCGTTTCGACCATCGCATTGCTGGAAACGTTGCTGTCCTTCGTGATCGCGGTGTCCAGCGACGAGATCGTCGAACGGGTCGAACGTTTCCATCGTCGCCGCCACCAACTTGGCATCTATGCGGAGGAGCCAGAATGAACGCACCCCTGACCCACTCACTGGATGCACGCTTTTATACCGATCCTGCTATATTCGAGCAGGAGATGCAGGGACTACTGGCACGTACATGGCAATTCGCGGGCCACGTAGCGCAAGTTCGGGAGACAGGGGATTACTTCGCCTTCGAAATCGCCGGGCAAAACCTGTTCTGCATTCGCGGCCGCGACGAAGAAATCCGCACCTTCTACAACGTCTGCCAGCACCGCGCGCATGAGATGGTCACCGGCGCAGGCAACACCCGCGTCGTGGTCTGCCCCTATCACGCCTGGACCTATGAACTGTCCGGCCAATTGCGCGCAGGTCCGAATATCAAATCCGTCCCCGGTTTCGACCGCAGCGCGATCTGCCTGACTTCGGTCCGGACCGAAGTGTTCAACGGCTTCATCTTCGTCAACCTCGACGATGACGCCGCCCCGATGGACGAATGGTACCCTGGCGTGCGCGAGGAAATCCGCGCTTTTGTTCCGCATATCGACGATCTGGAACCGCTGGAATGGGTCGAGATCCCGGAAAACTGCAACTGGAAGGTCAGCATCGAGAACTACTCGGAATGCTACCACTGCCCGACCAATCACCCGACCTTTGCCGAAGGCGTGGTCAAGCCCGAGACCTACGACATTCAGCCCGACGCAGGTGGCGGGTACGTGCTGCGGCACATGACCGAGTGCCAGAGCCTCGACAAGATGACCTATCCCATCGACCTGTCAGTCCCTCGTGCGGGTGAGTACCAATCTTGGTTCCTGTGGCCGATGTTCTCGTTCCAGTGCTATCCGGGCAATGTGCTGAACACTTATCACTGGCGCGCAAACGATGCCGATCACTGCACCGTCTGGCGCGGCTGGTACACCGAGGGCGGTTCGGAAAGTGCGGTGATCCGGCAACTGGCGGTGCAGGACCGGGAAACAACGGTCGAGGAAGACATTCGCCTTGTAGAATCCGTCCACCGCGGCCTGAAATCGCGGGGCTATCGCCCCGGCCCGCTGGTGCTGGACCCCGGCTGCGGTGTGATGTCCGAACACTCGATCGCAAGGCTGCAACAATGGATGCGCGAGGCGGTGGATCAGTGAAAGGAATCGTGATCTCATGCTGATGCCCGAAGACTGGCGCCCCGAGCACAAACTGTTCCCCCATCAGGTTGGCTTCACCTCTCCCCCGTTCGATTTCGATGCTGCGCCATCAGACTTTCTGCGCATGTGCCCCGAAACCGTCGGCGTGCATGGCTGGATGCTGCATGTGCCCGACTATGTGCACGGGTTGGATCAGCGGAAACGGAACTTCGGCATGCTCGAGGATTTCGTGCACTGCATGTCCCGCAACGGCGTCGATGTCTGCGGTCAGGTCGGCTCGAACTGGGTGCATGCCTGTGGTTTAGGTGTCAAGGGCGTGAGGCAGCACTGCGAAGACCTGTCCGACAAGCATGGCATCCACTTTCACATGGCAGGCTACGCCATGGTCGAGGCCCTGCGCGAGATGAATGTCGAGAAAGTCGCCCTGAACGCAGCCTATCACTGGCCCGAATGGTGGCAGGGCACGGTCGGCTTCCTGAAAGAGGCTGGGTTTGATGTGGTCTGGGCCGGAAATTTCCACGACCAGGGTTGGTTCGACAGTCAGGAAGAGGTCAACTCCTGCCGTTGGGTCTTTGATGGAGATCTGGCGCTAAAGAGCTTTGAATACGTCGCCGACAAGGCCCCGCAGGCCGATGCGATCCTGATCAATGGAATGTGCAACTTCCGCACGGGGCCTGATGGCCTGCCGCAGCGCCCGCTGCATCTGGTCGAAATGCTGGAGGCCGCATTGGGTAAACCGGTGATCGGCCACGACATTGCGCTTTACTGGCGCATCTTCAAATCCCTCGGTATCGCACCCGACACACCGCACGGACAATTGCTGAGACGTCTTTAATTTTTCGAAAGGCCATGACCATGCACAAAATCCTCGCGCTTTGGGCTGTTCCGCGATCCACTTCGACAGCGTTTGAATGGATGATGCGGCAACGGGGCGATCTGGACTGTCTGCACGAACCCTTTGGCGAGGCGTGGTATCAGGGCGAAGATCCGCTGTGGCATCGGTTCCAACCGGGAGATGTGACGACGCCGGGCCTGACATTGGACAGCGTGTGGCAGGATATTCAGCAGCGCGCAAAAAGGGGGCCGGTCTTCCTCAAGGATTTCCCGCACTACATCAACCACATGTGGGACGCCGAGTTCCTGTCGCATTTCTCCCATGCCTTCCTGATCCGGGACCCGGCCAAAACCATCACTTCAATGTACAAGCAATGGCCTGACTTTGCCGAAGGCGAGGTTGGCTTTCCCGAACAGCGTGCCCTGTTCGATCTGTTGACAGCGCTGAACGGTACAGCGCCTCCGGTGATCGACAGCGATGACCTTCTGGAAGACCCACATGGCATGACCCGTGCGATTTGCGAAGCAGTGGAAATTCCTTTCATCGAAGAAGCGCTGACCTGGGAACCGGGCGGGGATCCGTCCGCGCACAGTTGGTGGGATGGTGGATCGTTCCATGGCAACCTTGCGAAATCAACCGGTCTAGCCCCGCAACCGCGCAAGCATATCGACATCACGGACGCGCCGGACCGGGTGAAACAGGTGCACCGCCGGATGAAACCGCATTACGATCACCTTTACAATTACCGCCTGACACGCTGACACACCGGAGACCCGCAATGGCCGACATTTTTGACGAAGACCTGTTCCTGAAAGGGTTGGAACAAAGGAAAAACACGCTGGGTGCGGAGTATGTGGAAAAGAACCTCGCCGCCGCCGATGACTTCACCCGCCCGTTTCAGGAGGCGATGACGGCATGGTGCTGGGGTTTTGGCTGGGGCGACGATGTGATCGACGCCAAGACCCGGTCGATGATGAACCTGTCCATGATCGGCGCGCTGGGGAAAATGCATGAATGGGAAATCCATTGCCGGGGTGCCATTAACAACGGTGTGACTAAGGAGGAAATCCGCGCCATTATCCACGTGGTCGGGATTTATTGCGGCGTTCCGCAGGCACTGGAGTGTTTTCGTGTTGCCCGAAAGGTTCTGGAAGGAGCTTAAAACCTCGTCACAATCCAGCCGCTGACAAAAGCCGCACGCCTTCTTCATAGTGTTTTTTGTTTTTGAAACAGCCCGGCCACGCCCAGCGCTCGGCGGTAAAGCCCGGCTGCAATTCCAGAATCTGCCGGGCATGTCGGCGCGCCAGAGAGTGATTTCCGGCAGCAGCGGACAACATACAGAGCACGACCCGCGCACGCACACTACCGGGGTCAACGCGCAGTACATTGTGCGCGTGTTGCCAAGCTGCTTTGTCTTCGGACAAAGCCAAGGTCATGGATAGGTTTGCCTCTATCCAAATCGGCGGGTGCGGCGTCAGGGCAAGCGCTTGCCGATACACTGATATTCCTTCTTCCAACCGGTCATCATACATCAACAACACGCCATAATATCCCAGTAATTCGGGGCTGCTGTGAAACCGCTCAAGCACCTTGCGCATCAATTCACACGCCTCAGCGGTTCGGTTTGCGACATTGTGGGTAAAGGCTTCCAGTGCCGCACAATAGGGATCTGTCGGATGCGTCTCCCGTAAGGCGACGCAATCGGCTTCGACAATGGCCAGCGTTTGAACCGGCGTATCGTCCATGCCCAAACGAATTAAATCTAACCGACAGAAGCCGATTGCAATGCGCGCCGGTAGGTAATCCGGATCGCGCTGCAAACAGACTTCGTATTGTCGGATGGCACGAAACAGGCCATCTTGTGTTGTGAGGCTTTCCTGAATCCGCCCGTTCTGAAACGCCGTCCAAACTTCAGTGGATGTGCCCCGCGCGGACCAAATGTCGGACCAATGGCCATCGCGCAAGCGCAATTGTAACGCCTCAACGACCTTCATCGCAATCTCTTCAACGGCGTCAAATGTATCCTGTTCACGAAACCGGAACCGTTCGGTCCAAAGGCACACCTGATCCACGGTTGACGTCAACTGGGCGGCCACCCGTAAACCTTCGGCTCCAACGACACTGCCACTCAGAACATAACCATCTATGGTCCCTTCCTGCCTGCGCGCATCGCGCAGTTCGATGACATCGGACAATGTCCCCAGCAAGAAAAGCAACTCATCCCTTATTGAGGCTGCCGCCACGGCAACATTGTGGTTTTCACCAACCACCTCCATCGGCTCTACGACAATGGCCGGCCGTTGACGCCCCCAATGGGATGGCCCTCGTCCACCTATCGGGGCAGCGGTGCTCTCATCGAACCCGATGTCCCAATAGGCCTGCCGTTCCACAGCAAGCCAATCCTCGAACTCGGGGTCAGCAACATCCAACCCTTCCAGAAGTTCGGCGCGATCCGGTTGAAGCGGTTCGTCGAACAGGTCGACCTCTAGCGCCTTCAGATCGATTGATACCTTCTCTCGATCAACCTCTAAGAAATCGAGATCAAATTTTGCCAGGTGTTTACTCAGGACACTCAATTCTTTTCGAAGTGAGGCTGCCCCCTGAGCCGGAGAGCTTTTGCTCCACAGCTTGTCCTGCAACCATGTCCTGCTGCGAACAGTATTTTTAGACAATAACACCAAGGCAAGAAGCGCCTTCGCCTTGGTGCCGCGTGGTGTGGCATCCTGACCGTCATTGCATATCACCTGAAACGGGCCGGTCAGGAAAATCTTGTCTTTTGCCTTAGTCACAAAAAGCCCTCAGGCAAGCTTGGATGTCGCGGTCAGGATCCGCAACCAAAAATAACAATACTACCCATCGCTTCGTACGCGAAATCATCACACCAGGATTCATAGTCGGAATTTTCTTCAGTGACTTTACCCTTCAAATCCGGGATTATGATGTTAATCAATTTTTCATCGTCGTAGACAAATTGAACATCGCGCCCCTCTTTGTCGGCAATCATCTCGCGGATCTTAGCTTCCGCTTCATCCTCCATTTCCTTTCGGTCAAGCGCACGACCCCGTGCCGCCCTGAGAACTTCGCATCCCAGATCTTTGAGCGAAAACTGTGGATCTAATGTCAAACGAGCCATGTAAAATCTCCTTCTCAAACAACAGTGCTCATTTGTATAACCGGTTACATGATTATCCGGAAACGAAAATGACCGATGCGTTGATTGAAAGTGCTGAATCTGCTCGGCTAATTTCCAAACCCTCGTTTGCCGATTTCCCCAAAGACGCGCCAATCCATGCGGCCTTTCGCATGATCGAATTGCGCAACGGGACTCAGCCACCCAAAGGCGGGATGAGCCACCGGGTGTCTTTCGGTACCGCCCGCACGAAGGAAGAGGCAGCGCGGATGGCCGGGTTTGAAGCGATAGAACGCTATGCTTTGCAATACAGCGCAGAGGCGCCCAAATCCCGCGCAAGCCTGATCGCATCAGACGGCGCATCCCATGTGATGCCAAACGACGCGCTTGCACTGGGTGCGCCGGGCAGTGACGGAAAGGTCACTTCAAAAGGTGCCGCTGCCGGTCCAACGCACGAGGCCGCTGCCCTGTGGGCAGCGTTGGAGTGTCTGGAGCACACTCTTGGTTCACAAAGGTTTGACTATCTTTTGCCGAGAATAGCGCTGCCCAGAGATTTGACGCACTGGCTGAACACCCACTTGCGGCAACTGAGCATTCACATCCACATAGTTCCGGAAATCGGCCTTTTGCTGCGCGCGGTTTGCACAGATTGGGATGGTGGCAGGCCAACCTACGGCACGGCCTTTTCCGCCGATCTGGCACAGGGCGTCTGGCACGCGGCATCCGAGGCGGTGGTGTCCTGGCGCAACATGGTGATGCTTGATCATAACGGCGTAACGGATGACGGCATGGATGCTGATCAGGCACTATTGTTCCGATTGTATCGCGGCGCGCAGAATGACCGGCCCGTAGCGCCGACAACACCGTTCAACGAGGCGGGTATGGACAAGCCCGACCCTACGCTGGCTTCGGTTTTGACAGCGGCAAGCAAAGTCGCCGGTCGTCCGATCGCGATTTTTGACATGACCGCGCCAGAAATCCCTCTGCCAGTGGTCAAAGCCGTACCGGTTTGAGCGCTCGTCAGCTCTTGTTTTCGCGAATAACCGTGATGTCGACACAAGCCTCTGCTTCGCAACGGTCCGCAAACTCCGAGATCTGCTTGCAACGTTGGGTCTCGGGTAAACCGCAGACAAACGGCCCCGGATCAACATCCGGGATTTCGACAAACTCGACACGGGTGATTGCACGTGACTTGGCGGCAACTGTAATCAGGGGGCCAACCTCGATCAGGCTGGCGAGTGCATAGCCCGAGACAGGTCGCGCCGATGCGCCTGTTCCCAGCGTGATATCGTCCAAAAACCGGGGATCATCGTCGGCAGGCCCGAATTCGAGCCGCATGGGCATTCCCAGCTCACCGCGCTCATATCGCACCCAATCCGAAGGCACGTTGTCCTCACCCAAAAATAGTTCTGAAACATGGAATGCCTGAATATAGAGCCCCAACGGATCAGAGAATGCCATTGCCTGGCCTGTTGGTGACGTACCGCCTTTCCCGACGG
This sequence comes from Ruegeria sp. AB9, assembly GCF_056542585.1. Taxonomy (NCBI): domain Bacteria; kingdom Pseudomonadati; phylum Pseudomonadota; class Alphaproteobacteria; order Rhodobacterales; family Roseobacteraceae; genus Ruegeria; species Ruegeria sp. AB9. The sequence goes on from NZ_JBQGAA010000004.1 coordinate 254,502, forward strand.
CCAGTTCGAATGTTTCTCTCGCCAAGCGAGCCCCGGCATGCCGGCAATACAGATCCTGCCGGTTCGCGAAATCGAGCATTTCTTCAAGTCGCGCACGCCGCCTGCTTTCGCCGTCATTCACGAAGTACGGGAACGAGGAAAAGTGCATAGTCTGGATCAGATCGACCAGGCTGTTTGTATCTTTGGCCAAAAACAGGACATGTCGGATATTCAATGGGTGTTCCGGCGGATTTGCGTAATCCTCACCAACCAGCCTTTTGTGGAAACGGGCCGCGCGCTCGGAAACATCCATCGATTTCCACCCCGATCGCGAAACCTCGAACAGGTCCTCGCAGGAATACACACACCCGGAAACGGATGCGACCACCGACAGGAAGTGGTCGAGGTCGAACATCGCCATGGTTCGCCACCATTCCATCAACTCGGTTGTGGCCACAAAACGCTTCGGACGCATTCTGCCGCTGGCATCGGGCCGCGTCACCAGCGCGTATTCCAGGTATTCGTTATGCAGTTCAACCCTACTGGACCAGCCATGGTCAGACAGGCGGGCCGCCAGCTCTTCTCCCAGACAATCCTGCGGCTCACGCGGATTGGCGAGCCATCTGAACCCATTCGAAGGCTTCCCCGACTCTATGTCACGCGGATCCATGACCAGAAACGGGCTGACACCATGCCTGTCAAAGATGTCATGAATGTTCGAGTTCCACGCTGAAAGGGCAGCCTTGTTCGCGCCTTGATCGGCAAGTCCCGGCGATTGGAAAACAGACATCAGCGAACACCGTTGGGCTTCAGAAACACAAGGATGGATAGTCGGAGATTGATGCCAACGTGGCTTTGTTTCCAATTGAGGCATCGGCTTTGGTGACGAACATGACAACATCATGAAGGACGACCTTCCACAGTGACCGACACCGTCATCCTTTCCAGCCCGCCTGTTCAGGCAAATGGCGGGTCCACCACAGTTCAGGTGTACTGTTCACAATGTGGATTTCACTTCCGGAAGAGCGATTACCAACAACGCTGAGGCGATCTCCATCAAACGTTTCGAGCGACACTTTCGCAGAGTCCGGGAATTTCGCCATATGCTCGGCCAGCATGCCGACTGCGACGCGTTCACCCATCCGGACACTGTCGAAATAGTCGCTGTAGAAATGAACCCCTGCCAGATTGCGTCCGATTGCGATATTCGCAGCCAACTTGTTCAATTCGCCGTTCAGCGTCAGCTTTGCCGCGCTGTCATCTGGCCGCACGGAATCAATCAGTGTTTTGCCACCCGAAGCCGGTACAAAAACGCGCGGCATACCCGCATCCGCCAAAGACACCCGGGAACCGTCCCGGGCATGGGTCCTGAAAAACGCCTTGAGCAGGGTGGCGCACGCCCCGGCAACAGCCCCGTGCCCCGCCCCGTAAGACGGGTGCATCGGCGAGCCCTCGGGATACGCAATTGGCAACAGCAAGTTGCGGTCGTTCTGAGGCAGTCCTTTATGGGAAACTGTGCTGTGCGCGAACCGTCTAATGGACGGCGCGGCAGCAATGGCATTCAACAGACTGAAGCCTTCGCAATCAGCGCTTTCCAATTTCTCAAGATGGGCGGCTGCAAACGGTTCAGCTGCCCCAAGCACCGCGCCATGACCATTCGCCACCAGAGTTGCAATACTGCCCAGCTTTTCAGGGCGGGCCCGGTTGTGCACCTGAAAAGTCTGATGTTTCACAGCCCGCAATGCCCGGGTCGCGGTTTCCGCCAGCATTGACAGCACATGAGAACCACCCCAAGAGGCCCCCGCATCGTACGCACAGGTACGCCTGGCTTCAGGCAGGCCCTCATCTGTTTCAATACCTCGAGCGAGCATCAACAGGCAGGCGTTGAAAAAAGCCTGATAAATCGTGTCGAAATGGACATAGGTCGCCAGATCGCGTGGCGTTTCAATGAATTTCGGACCACACGTCTCAAAGGCCTGTTCACCGGTTGTGTCGGCGCCGTTTTGAACATCCAGCCACTCAGCCCAGTCCCGCAGATAATCCACACCAACAGCCTGAGGCGCGATCCTCTGGTCCAGCCGCAGCGCATCGAACGGCATTACCACGGTTGGTGTTGTCTGTGCCAAACGCCGTCTTTGCTCGTGCGCACCGTCTGACGTCAGCGGGTCATGTCCCTGTACAAGGAACTGCGACAGGTAAGGCCCCTGCGCACAGCCTTGGCTGGAGCCGCGAAACAAAGTCTGAGGAGACAGACCCTCGCCGTCCCGAACCCGACGTGCCGAAGGTACTTTTCCGATCTCGGTGCCATTGGCATCCTTTGGACAACCGTCGCCGCGAAACCATTCCAACTGGCCGAGGGCACCAACAACTTTGTCAGATTCTTCTGCACCGTCTCGAATGGTTTCAAACGACACATCTCGTAAGTAGGCCATTGCATAGACTTCGGCCATCTCCGCCGCCAGTTCATCTGACCCAAGTCTGGGTGCCGGAGCGATACCTAATCCACCTGCATCCGAACTATTCAGACCCAACCGGTGACCCAGGATTGGCCCTTCCCACGCACGCCATCTAAATTCACCACCCTCTGACGGCGTGGTGCGGAAGGGCCCGGAATAGGCTGGTGTATCAAACAGAGCCAGCCTGTTTCCATAATTGTCGGTGCAGGTTGGGTCAGCCACCTCTTCCAGAAATTCAGTGTAAACCTGCGCATTAACAATACCGTTTTCGTCATGCCGCAACCCCTTCGAAAAATTCGTGGGCCAAGTTCCGGCAAACAAGTCTGATTCACCATTGTGGTCCTTGACGATCCTCTCTTGGGTGCCAATCTGCGCGTTAGAACGGTGCCGATCCCGGACGACGCCATGAAAGCGTTTCTCAAGGTCCTGCCACGGATCAGACGGAACAGTATGTTGCGGCATGTTGTTCTCCTATTCGACAGAACAACGATTCGCATGAGGGCGTTACCGGATCGTGACCGGTTTTTCAGATAGGTATTACTCTTGTTCTGCAGTATATCGAGGCTGCCCTAAAGATGAAGGGTACCCATATGCGTGAGACACAAGGCGCGGGTGTAGCGTTCGGATCTCTTGGAGAAAAGCGATCCCGAATTCGGACAAGCCATCAAAGGAAACCCGATTTGGGTCCGTGTGGTATCGGACAGAAACATCGAAGAAGATAGATGGCGGAGACGAAGGGATTCGAACCCTCGAGACCCTTCCGGGCCTACTCCCTTAGCAGGGGAGCGCCTTCGACCACTCGGCCACGTCTCCGCCGACGGGTATATCCTTGCAAGCGACGGGAATACAAGGCGAAATTTCCATTTTGTGCCTCACTCCGACAAAATTGCTGAACCCGTTGAAATCACGGTAAAACACACCGAATTACGTGGATTTTTGGCAAGATTTGGACATTTTTTCTAAGGCATTTCCCAGAGCCAAACAACCCAACCGTCAGGTTCGAAACACCACAACGCATCGAATCCCTGTTCTGCATCACCGCGCCGATTGAGAGACCATTATCTTCAAACGGTGAATTTCTGTTGTCCCAGGCCGAACCCCTCTCCTCCGGGCAGTGGAGGTAGCACTTGGCAATGCAAACAAACAATGGCTCACTTTGCGTCCACGACCATCCGCCGGAGACAGCTTGGTCGACATCTCGGTGAAACCAACAATATAAGAAAAGAGAATGGTGACATCGTTATGGCGGTCACCTCATCCGCTTGTTTCCAGAGTGCTTCCGGTGGGGGTGTCGTAAATAGCAACACCGCCGTGAGTCGGCGCGTAACGTGTTGTTTTTGTGTTGGAGTTTGGTTGCGGGGAGAGGATTTGAACCTCTGACCTTCAGGTTATGAGCCTCATTGTCGTATGTTTGCTGTTATTTGCTAAAGTTATTTCTTGTATTATTTATCAATATGTTACCTATGACTTGGCTTGTTGTAAGCATTCTCCACATTGTCCAAAATTGCTCTCCGGTGTAGCACCAATGTAGCACCATCAACTTTCGGTAGCACCAAAACACCTAAAGGATATACCGTGGCCAGTCACCGTTTGAACTTCACCAAAGCAGCCCTTTCGAAAGCCCCCGCCGCCAAGATAGGATCGCGGGACTATTACTATGACGAACGGGAAGCGGGGTTGATACTGGCGGTGACGGCAGCAGGATCAAAGAGCTTTTATCTATACAAACGGATCGAAGGGCGACCCGAACGCCTGTTGCTTGGCAAATTTCCTGACATGACCGTGGAACAGGCCCGCAAGGCGGCAGCAAAGGCCAAAGGCGGCATCGCGTCTGGGGCGAACCCTCAGAAAGAGAAAAAGGCCATACGGGATGAAATGACTTTTGGGGCGCTTTTTGCCGAATACATGGACAAGTATTCCAAGTTGCATAAGAAGTCGTGGAAATACGACGAGCGGGAAGTAAACAAATATCTGTCGCATTGGTTCCGCCGAAAGATATCCAGCATTGATCGGTCTGAGGTAGAAAGGCTTCATGCAAAGATCGGCAAGGACAACGGCTTGTATCAGGCCAATCGTTTGCTTGAACGTATTCGCTCCATATTCAACAAGGCCATTGAATGGGGGTGGAAGGGTGTGAACCCCGCTGTCGGCATCAAAAAGTTTCGGGAACAAAGCCGCGACAGATTCTTGCAGCCTGACGAACTGCCCCGGTTCTTCGAGGCGCTGGCAAATGAACCCAACGAAGCCGCGCGGGATTTCTTCATGATTTCCCTTCTCACAGGTGCGCGAAAGTCAAACACTCTGGCGATGATGTGGAAGGATATCAATTTTCAATCGGCGACATGGCGGATTGAGGAAACCAAGAACGCTGACCCGCTGATTGTTCACCTTCCCCAGCAGGCAATTGAACTGCTAATCGAACGAAAACTAAAGTCGGACAGCCCCTATGTGTTCGAAGGTTCGGGCAAGAGCGGCCATCTTGCGGACCCCAAGAAGGCGTGGAGCCGGATTCTAGAAGAAGCTGGAATCGACAACCTGCGCATTCATGACTTGCGCCGCACCTTGGGCAGCTATCAGGCGGCAACCGGGGCCAATGGTTACATCATTGGGAAGTCACTTGGGCATCGGTCGCAGCAATCTACCGCAATCTATGCACGACTGAACCTTGATCCGGTCCGGGAGAGCGTAGACAAAGCGACCGAGTTGATGTTTTCGAAAGCAACTTAGGGCGGAAAGAGCCCTTACCTGCCGTTGGTCATTTTCCTCAAATCAGGCAATTAAGATACAAACCTGTGTGGAACATGGGGTCTATTCTTGCTTGTCATTTACCAAAAAGCGGACATTCAAACGACTTCGGGTAGAAGCTCCTCTGACACAATCATTCCTTAAAGTTTTCTACTGGAAAAAACAGAAAGTGTAGGAAACTTGAAAACCATAGAAAACCTACCTCAGAGGCGCCAACACCATTATTCTCGACGGCACGGCTGTACGCTTGAATGGCGTCGTTGTGCCCGAGTTGAACACCGAGTCAGGGCAAGCGGCAAAGTACTGGATGGTGGCTTATCCCGACGGTAAGAACGTTCACTGCGATCTGAACGGCGAGCGCACCTATGATCGTTGGGTCAGGGTGTGTCAGTTCGAGGGCAAGGACCTCGGGGCTGCCGTAAATGCCGCAGGCTATGCCCTTGACTGTGCAAGATATTCTAGAGGACGTTACCGGCATTTGGAAAAATGGGCTGCGCGGTCACAGATCGAGCGGGCCGGCTACTGCAGGTGGGCGTCTATGACAAACGATCAACGATCAAAAGCCGCAGAAATTCACTACTATTGTTCGGCGAACGTACTGAAGAACATTCTTGAAAACAAAAAATTGTGGCTGACGGATCTTAGTCTCTCAAACGACTCGCTAGAGGGAAAGTGGGCATTGGAACGGTTTGTCGAGAGCATCGATTTTGGTGTCTTGGAGCGAGACAGCGTCAAAAAACGAGCAGCTCGTTTCGTAGCGAGAATGTCCTTACTTGACCATTTCGCTCTAGGAATGTGTTTCTCCGGCAAAGAAGACCTACTTAGCCAGTGGCGAGGCTACGCGGACGAAGGTGCCGGATTTTGCGTAAGTTTTTTCGAGTCTTCAATTCGAGATCTTGTACTGCGGGAAAACAAAAAACTCCCGAGCCTTCGGTTCGAAAAGATGTCCTACAACAGTACACTGAGTTCTGATTGCAAAGAGAAAATGTCTCAGGCTTTTGATGACTACATCTCCGAATACGAGGAAACGAAAGCGGGTGCTGGTTTCTCGGGCCGGGTCAGGCCGGAGAAAACACAAGAAGCGGTCCAAAGTATGTATTTGGCGAAGAACCCGGCCTTTGAAGAAGAGAACGAGTATCGGCTATTTTTAGTTAGCCGACCCGAAGACTTGGGAGAGGTGAGTCTGAGAGAAAGCAATGGGATAATTTCTCCAAAAGTAGAGTTGGACATAGATTTACTTGCCATTTCTTCGATCACGATGGGCCCAAGAAACCCAATTCCGCAAAACACTATGAGGCATGTTCTTAATAGAATGGGATGCCCGGCGTTACTTAGTCCCTCCAGTGCCAGCTTTCGAAAAGCTGGTTTTTAGTGGGAATTCAACAATCGGCAATAGGGGGCATATTGAAGCTATGGATTTAAAAGAATTTATTGTTGGGGCAATTTCCGACATCTCATCGGCCGTTGCTGAGGCGGATGGGGAAATCAAGGATTCCGGCGGGTTGGTAAACCCTGGAACTCACACCAAGGAAACAGTCGGCGGGAAACGAAAAACGGTATTTGTTGCCCCCCGTACCAAACTTGAGTTCGATATTGCGGTTTCGGCTACCAATGAGAGGTCTGGCGGCGGAGAGGCGAAGGCTAAAATCTGGGTGGTAGACGCCTCACTAGGGGGCAAGGCTGAGACGAAAAACGAAAGTGTATCTCGCCTCACCTTTTCAATTGATGTGGTTCTTCCACATGACAAAGACCAGCGTACTCGCGTCGGAAAAGTTAAGACTTAATAATTTCACTATGGGGAGGCGTCGAGAATATCTAGCGAATTTGTAGGTACCGACCCAGAAGAACCTTAACAAGATAAGAATTGAAAAGGATTCAGATGAGGATTTTAGCTTACCTCTTTGCTGGTTTGATGATGATAGTCATCGCAGCCGCCGCCTATCTTTTGAGTGTTGGGTACCCCGAAAAACCGGGTGAATGGGTCAAGTTCTGGACGTATTTTGGAGGAGTTTCTGCTCCTCTTTTGAGCTTTGTAGCGCTTGGAGCCGTGGCACATGGTCTGAGGCTACAGGCTGAAGCACTTAAAAACGAACGTGAACAAAGGTCGCAAGACAGGCAATTGAGGGCTTTGGATGGATGGCTTCGGGAAATTGATGAGCACCTTGATAGACCTCAACTGAAGTTAAACGAGCGCCTTATTTCGCTTAGGCTCGTTCTGTTAGGCGGGCCAGAAAGCGAGGAAGCGAACGCGTCGAAACTGAAGGAATGTTTGCAGGAGTATCTGTTACTTCTTTCGCGGTATTGCGAAATGGTTGCGATCTACCGTGAGAACGTTTCGCCTTACTTTGAGACCAAGGTTTATCGGGATCGAGGTGGCAAACTGTTGGATATGATTAAACCCTTCGACATGGTTCTGCAGCCAGCCGCAGGTGTCACAATTGAATTCTGCGATATGCATTTGAGGGGTGACAACGAACGAAAAACATCTGAAGCCATGAATAGAAGTTCGCGTCACTAAAGTTCAACAATAAGGACCTGTTGGCATTTCTGAATGTCTGCGTTGGTGCTCGCTAAGTGAACTCATTGACTTCGGGCTTCATTGACAGCCTGAGCTTACGCAGTTGACTTTGCACCTGCAGCGAATGGCCGCTTGGTGGCGTTCCCGCTAGAACCAACCAAGGCAGGGCAGATCACTCGATTCCCCCTATGCCCGTAATCCGGATCGCATGAACCAAACCGAGTTTCACCGTCTGCACTGTCAGCCTCTGGCTTTTTGCTGGCTTTTCCTGAACAAGCTGCGTCATGGAACAGGCTGACAACACTCCCACCGACACCGATGCGACGCCGAACGTGCCTTGGCTGCGCCTCATGGCGGGCCACGGTTTCTTGACGGAACTTCACCGCCTCTATGATACCCGGTTCATGTATGAACTTGAGATGCTGATGGCCGCCCCCAATCCCGACATTGAAGACCTGCGGACAGGGGTAGAGGCAGCGGCGCGGGCCTACATCCGCGAACGCCGCAACATGCGCCGACGCAAGCCGGGTGCAAAGGAATATCGTCGCCTGTCCGCATTGTCGGATAAACTGGATGCGGTCTCTGTTGAACTCGCCCGGCTTCAAGGCTCGCCGGACTGTTCCGGGAAACTGGCCGACGCGCTGGAAACATGGGCCCAATCGGCTGATCCAAGTGCTGCCGGAATTGCAAACCTGATCGAAGGTGCATTTGGTCCCGGCGATCCTATCGGCCATATCGCGGCGTTTCTCGAACTGTTGCATAAGGCCACCGCAGAAACGGTTACTCTGGGCGAGCATGACACCCCAAGCAGCTATCATGAGGCCGATCTGGATCGTTGGTCTCGCAGGCCAAAGAAAACCGAAAGCCAGCCGATTGCGGCGTTAGCCCGCGCCTTTCGCCCCTATTGGGAGCGCAACGCCATGCGCCCCTTTAATGCGGGCCGCTACGATCCGGCCACAAAGCAAAACAAAGCAACCGCTGTAGATGCGATTCATTTGATCGGCCAAAAACTTGATCCGGACCTGACGCGTGCGCGTGTGGTCACGGTAATGCGGGTGATATAGACATTTTTTCGCCACATTATGTGGCAGTTAACCGGCATGTTTTCCTATGTAGGAAGTGTTTTTTGTTTCCTGCTTCACGCGTTCAGGCGTGTCCAATCGCTCTCTAGGTTTCTCTTCATCGATCTAAATTGATGGAGGTTATCATGATCGCAAAACAGGCAGATACCCTGCTTAAACCCGAGCAAGTCGCGGAACGCCTCGGCGTGTCCACAACCACCCTTGCCACATGGCGCTGCACCAAGCGCTATCCGCTGGCTTATGTCAAAGTTGGCCGCTTGGTCCGCTATCGCATGGGAGATGTAGAAGCGTTCGAGATCGCGCGTCTTCAGGAGGTGGTTGCAAATGACTGGTAATTGGAAGCCTATCGAATTCGCGGCCATTGCTGAACTGGCCCGGATCAATCTGCAAACTCTACTGGCCGAATGGTTGCCGGATGGCCGGATCATCGGGAGCGAATGGGTGGCGCTGAACCCAACCCGCGCAGATCGGTCGCGCGGATCGTTTCGGATCAATCTCGACAGCGGCCTGTGGGCCGACTTCGCCACGGATGACAAAGGCGGCGATGCCATCAGCCTTTTTGCCTATCTAAACGGGGTCCAGCAAGGACAGGCCGCGCGTGCACTGGCGCAACGTCTGGGGGTGCAGGCATGAGCGCGCTGCCCGACCTTCGCCACCCGACAGCCGGTGTCGCTGATACCCAGCATGTTTATCGCAGCAGAACGGGTGCGCCTGTGCTCGTCGCCAATCGCTATGAGGGCAACGGCAGGGGCAAGTTCTTTCTGCCCTACGACGTGACCAAGGACGCATGGAAAGCACCCCAGTTGCGCCCGGTCTATCATCTAGACCGGATCGCCCAGGCGAACCCGGATCAGCCGGTGATCTGGGTTGAAGGGGAGAAGTGTGCCGATGTTCTGACGGGCTTGGGGTATCTGGCCTCTACCAGTTTTGGAGGCAGCAAGGCGCTGGCAAAAACTGACCTGTCACCGCTGGCAGGCCGTACTGTCATTATTTGGCCTGATCATGATGAGCCGGGACAGAGCTATGCCGCTAAGTTGGCCGAAGAGCTCGTTACATTACATAGGGCGACACCTCTGATCCTGCCGATCAGTGACGCACTGATTCAAGCGCATGATTCATCGAGTCGGATCCCTAAACCAATACATAGGGGCTGGGACGTGGCCGACGCCATTGCCGCAGGTTGGGGGCTAGGCGAGATTGACGCCCTGATAAACAGCGTTGCGTGTGATTTGCCGGATGCAACTGCCGCCTACCTTACAAGTAAGGTTCAGCCTGCCGCCAATGACCCGCATCCCCCTATGTATCATAAGGAAAACCCCGACCCGTGTACGTTACCTATACATAGGGATGAACCTGCACCTATACGTAACGATAGCAGTGCGGCACTGGTGGATGGGCTTGAGCTTTGGAACACGCCGCAGGGTGAGCCCTATGTAACGTTACGGGCCAAGGGTCACTTTGAGCATTGGCCTGTCGGATCATCGACCTTCCGCAACTATCTGGCCTATGCCCATTACAAGGCCGAAGGCAAAGCGCCCTCCAATGCCGCGCTGGATGACAAACGCCGGATGCTGGAAGGGGTGGCGCGGTTCGAAGGCGAGACCTACCCCGTGTCCAGCCGCATCGCCTCCATCGGGCGCACGGTCTATCTCGACCTTGGTGACAAGGACTGGCAGGCTGTAGCGATCACGTCCGAGGGCTGGCAGGTGGTCAGCCACCCGCCCGCGCGGTTTCGGCGCTCGCCAGCCATGCAGGCGCTGCCAGTGCCGGAACGGCATGAGAATGGCATCGAGTTGCTGCGCGATTTTCTGAATGTGGAAAGCGAAGATGATTTCCGCATGCTGGTGGCATGGGTTCTGGGATGTTTCCACCCCAAGGGCCCCTACCCTATCCTGATCCTGTCGGGCGAACAGGGCAGCGCCAAAAGCACCACTGCGCAAACCCTACGTGATCTAATTGACCCATCCAGTCCAAGCACCCGAAGCACACCCAATTCCGAGCAGGATTTGGTCATTGCCGCGATGCACAATCATGTTCTGAGCTTTGACAATCTCTCGACCATCCGCCCAATGATGGCGGACGCCTTCTGCCGGATAGCTACGGGTGGCGGCTTTGGCACCCGAAAGCTGCACACCGATAGCGACGAGGTACTGTTCAACGCGACGCGGCCCTGCCTGCTGAACGGTATTCCCGATCTGGCGGCGCGGCCTGATCTGGCGGATCGGTCCATAGGCATTCACCTGCCGGTCATTCCACCCGGCAAGCGCAAAACCTTGGGCGCGTTCAATCGCGACTTTGCCAAGGCCAAACCCTTCATCTTGGGTGCGCTGTTGGATGCGGTCTCCTGCGCATTGGGGCGGATTGACTCTGTGAGCCTCTCAGAGGCCCCTAGGATGGCCGACTTCGCAAAATGGGTCGTTGCAGCCGAAGACTCGCTTGGGTGGACTCAGGGCGCATTTCTGGACTCCTACGCGGCAAATCGTGCCCGAAGCGATCAAGCCGCTGTCGAGGCCAACCCGGTCGCACTGGCAATTCTGTCACTGATGAATGGGCGGCAGCAGTGGAACGGGACGGCAACCGAGCTTAAGCAAACCTTGCGGGACCGCTTTCCTGCGCTGACAGAGGACAGCCAGAGCTTTCCCCGATCCGAGGCGCGGTTTGGTGCAGCGCTGCGCAGGGTTCAGCCGGTGTTGCGGCGTCAGGGTGTGAACATCGTGTTCAGTCGGGAAGGAAAAGCAGGAATGCGGGTGATTGAATTGAGGATGTGAAGAGGGTGCATACCGCCCGCTGGCGAATCCGACATTTTTATAAACAAGGAATGAGGTTGCCATAGTGAAGCCTCATTCCAGTGTTCAATCCGCACCGTAATCGCATGTATTTAAGGAGTATTTCATGCGCAAGTTTTTTTATGCCGCTTCCTTGTTGCCTTTTGTCGCTGCTTGCGCGCAGTCCCCAGATAAGGTCGGTGCCACGTATGTTAGCCCGGCGATCTTCGATGGTCGTTCGTGCCAACAATTGCACGCGGAGCGCAACCAGATCGCAAGCAACGTAAACAAACTGACCGCAGACCAGAAGAAATCAGCTACGGATGACGCGGTCATTACGGGCGTGACACTGGTTCTGTTTTGGCCTGCCGCGTTAGCAATGGCTGCCACCCAAGATCATGCCAACCAATTGGCGGCGGCCAAGGGGAACTACGAAGCCATCACGAAAGCTATGCAGGCGAAGAACTGCCCACAAGTCGGCGTTACAGGTTAACACTACCAGACGTTAGCGACGACAGGGGCCACGTTCTAGCGTAGTCCCTGTTTTTATGGTGCCATCCGGGCTTTGACGCCAACACACACGGGATGGATCAGTTCAAGAAGATCCAACTGCTCGCTTCCGTTTTGGCTGACGGTGCTGACAGCACTGACGGTGAAGCCACGTCGCGTTTCAAATTAGAGAGAATCGGACTTGGGGATGTGTCAGCTTCGCTGGACGTAAGGCGCTGTTCTTTGCTGTGTAGCGTAGCACCGCTGTAGCACCGGGCGCGACAGTCCTGAACACAAGAAACGTCCATTGGTGCGTTAGTGCGTTGTAATTATGTAGGTATTTTTGGTTGCGGGGAGAGGATTTGAACCTCTGACCTTCAGGTTATGAGCCTGACGAGCTACCGGACTGCTCCACCCCGCGACACTTTTGGTG
>NZ_JBQGAA010000005.1:0-256829 GCF_056542585.1 Ruegeria sp. AB9
CATCGCTGAACCAATGATCCCGAACGCATGTTCAATCCCGTGCATCTGCAGAACCTTAACAAAGGCCTCTTCTGTCGTCATCTTCATGTGAGCGTTTCCTTATCTTTTCAGGGCGTTAAAGCCTTGGTGAATTACAGTATTTCGTCTTTGAGGTAGTAGCCGACATAAGCCATGCGCTGTCCCAGTCGGCGGAAAGGCGTCAGGATGCCATGGCTCGGCAACGGGGACGTAAAGATCGGCAGTTCAAACGCCTTGTCCTTTTTGCCGGCGACCAGCTGTGCCATGCGTCGTCCGGCCTGGGCGGAGTACATCACACCATTGCCGCCGTAACCCATGGCATAGAACACACTCTGATCCGGGTCCGGCTGGAAGATGCGTGGCATCATATCGTGACTGACATCAACCCAGCCCCACCAAGAATAGTCGAGGTTGATGTCTTCAAGCACCGGAAACTTGCGGGCAAGTCCCTTCTTCAGCATGTCCAGGTGTTTACCGTTCTCGGCATCACGCCCTGTCACCGCGCTGCGGCTACCGATCTGCATCCGGTTGTCGGGCAGCAAACGATAGTAGTGGCGCAAAGTGCGAGTGTCCGTCAGGGGAGACCTGGTCTGGATACCGCACTCATCCAGTTCTGCCTCGGTCAGAGGCCGTGTCACCATTGAGTTCGACAGGATGGGCATCAGACGGTGCTTGGTACGATCGTTCAAACCCGGCGGTGTGTACCCAGCTGTTGCCAAAGCCACAGTTTTCGCGCGCACGGTGCCACCGGGCGTGCGCAAGTGATGCACTCCACCTTTGGTTTGCCATCCCATGACCGGGCTACCGGTGTGAATTTTCGCACCCAGCTTGCGCGCCATGTCGACATATCCGAAGGCCAGCTTACCGGCGTGGATGCAGGTTCCGTCAGGTTCCCACATCGCGCCTGCTGCTTCCATATCCCGCACATGTTTTTCGTGCAGCTCGTCTCGGTGAATGATGCGCGAGCCATAGCCAAATACATCGTTCAGCAGCTTGCTCTCTTTCTTGAGCGACGGCATGACCTTTTCACGGTGCGCGATGTAATAATGGCCGCCCGGCTGTGGATCACAGTCAATGTCATCTGACGCGATCAGATCATTGAACAGCTCAAAGGCTTCGGTGACCTCGGCATGCATACCTTTGGCCACATCTGTGCCCCAGCGCTGAATCCATTGCGACCGTTTCAGCCGCCCGGATGAGATCTGGGCCTGCCCGCCATTGCGGGTCGAGCAGCCCCATGCCACGGTATTTGCTTCAAGAACAATGGCTTGAATGCCGTGTTCTTTGGCAAGGTGAATGGCGGTTGACAGTCCAGTGTAGCCTGACCCGATGACCACGACATCCGCATCCATATCGCTGGACACAGGTCCATCATCGGTCGGTGGCGTTCCGGCCGTTCCTATCCAATATGTGGGCGCGTGGTCGCGATTATGACCCGGACCCGCATCGATGATGGGGTCGTATTTCGGATCATAGCTGGCTTTGGGCCAGTGACGCGGGATGCTGTTGTCCACCATTCTTGTTTTTCTCCGAGGCTGCGCGCAGGGCTGCGGATCAGGCTTTGAACATAGGACGCGTCTTGCGAAGCGCCTGTTTTACGACGATTTTTCCGTCACGCACGGTGAACAGATCTGCACCTTCTGCTTCGATCCGCATGCCGTTTGCATCGGTTCCCGAGAAGGTCCATTCGGACACGGCGCGATCACCATGGACAAAATGGCTGTGGTGGTCCCAATGCGCGTCCTTCATGCCCGCCCAAACGCCTGAGAAAGCGGCGGCAATGGCTTCGGAACCTTCGACCTTGTTGCCGTATTTCTCGTCACCAGCCACGGTGTAGAACACGCAGTCATCGGCGAAATGGGTCATCACGCCATCGATGTCGTGACGGTTGAACGCGTCGAACGTGTCAGCCAGGTCCTGCGCGGTAAGGGTGTGGGTCATTGTCTTGTCTTTCATGGTTTTTCAGTTGGATGTTTCATCATCCCGGTATGGAACGACGAGTGTAGGGATATCGGCGCGGCGCAACACACGCTTGGCGACAGTGCCAAGGAACGTGTGCGAGAACCCGTGGTCATGGGCTCCCAAAACAATCAGGTCGCACTTCAGTTGATGCGCGCGCCGCAAAATCACTTCAGCGGGGTGTCCGTCGATGATCTCGATCGTTTCGATCTGATCCTGGATACCGCGATCAGCTTCGGGCAAGGCGGCCCAGAACGCCTTTTGCCGCTCGGTCAGCACCGCCTTGACGTGGTCGTGGCGCGCTTTCAGAGTTTCAGCACGAGAACCTGTGTCCTGCATGAACATGCGCAAGGTGATCAACGCGTCGTCACTTAGGGGCTCGGAGACGTGTAAAACATGCAGCTTTGCCCCGGTTGACGCGGCCAGGCTGGCCGCGTGCTTTAGAGCATAGGTGGAATTTCGCGACAGATCTGTCGCGAAGAGGATCTGCGTAATTGTTTGTTTCATGGTTTCAGTTCCCTTTTCCGTTCATTCGCGCCTAGTAACCGAACACGCGCGGCAACCAGAGCGATATCTCGGGGAAGAACGCGATGATGAAGATCGCAACCGTGTTGATGAAGGCGAACGGCAGGGCGCGCAGCGAGATCTCTTCGATCGAGATCTTCGATATCCCCGACGCGATGAACAGGTTTTCGCCCAGCGGCGGTGTCTGGAACCCGATGCCAAGCGTACAGACCATAACCACACCAAAGTGGATCGGATCGATGCCGACGCTATACGCTACGGGCAGCATCACCGGAACCAGGATCAGGATGGTGGCCAGTGTCTCCATGAACATGCCGACAAACAGCAGGAACAGGATCACAAGCGTCCAGATCACATAGATATTGTCGGTGAAGGACAACATACCCTGTGCGATCACGGCCGGTACCTGATTTTCAACCAGAAGCCGCCCGAACACCGTCGCGGTAAACATGATCAGCAGAACCCGACCAGTCAGCCAAGTAGTGGTTTCCAATGCACCGAACAAGCTGCTCCACGACAGTTCGCGATAGATGAATGCACCCACGATCAGTGTGTAGAAGATCGCAACGATGGCCGCTTCTGTCGGGGTGAAGTAGCCCGAATAGATGCCACCCAGGATCACCACCGGTGCCATCAGCGCCCAGAAACCACGATACATTTCGCACCACATATGGCGTGCAGACCAACCATTGGTACTGCCGGTGTAGTCGTTCTTTTTCGCAAGGATGTAGTTCATCAGCAGCAGACTGCCTGCGATCAGGAAGGCGGGCATAAATCCGGCGATAAAGAGTTTCGGGATCGAAACAGTCTGGAACTGGCCGAATTCTTCCACCGCTTCGGGTGGGGGTGGCATACCCAGTGCGGCGATACCGAAAATGATCAATGGGATCGAGGGCGGGATGACGATTCCCAGACCACCTGACGAGGCGGTAATGGCCGATGCGAAACCTTTTGAGTAGCCGCGATCAATCATGGCCGGGATCATCAGCATGCCAACGGCGGCCGTCGTCGCCGGGCCGGAACCCGAGATAGCGCCAAAGAACAAACACGCCATGACGGTTGCGGCCGACATGCCGCCTGTGAACGGGCCTGCGAAGCTTTCGGCCACATTGATAAGCCGTCGCGACAGCCCCGATGCCTCCATCAACGCACCAGCCAGAATGAAGGCGGGTAACGCCATCAGCGGGAAGGACCCAACCGAGGTAAAGGCGATCTGTACGAATTTGATCGGGTTTTCACCCAGGTAAAGAAAGGTGATCAAGGTTGAGACGCCAAGCGCCACGGTTATCGGAGCACCGATGAACAGCAGAAAGAGAAATCCGCCGAACAGCAGTGGGATAATTTCAGCGCCCATTACTTTTCTCCCTCAGAGCTGGAAATGCCATGGCTATGGCTTTCGGCTTCGGCTTTCACGGCATCGAGATCGATCGAATCCGGATCGACCATCTCTTCGTCCAGCACGAGTTTTCGGTAGTTCACCTGGATCACGCGTATAGTCATGAGGGTGAAGGCGATGGGAAGGACGATATAGACCCAGCTCAGGTGGAACCCGAGGGTCTGTGACGACTGAAACCGGTTCATCTTGTTGAAGATGAAGTCGATCGCCAGATAGACGAAAACGACATTGAAGAAGATCCAGAAGAGATCCGCGAACGCCTCAATGTATTTTATCGCGCGCGGCGACAGAAACTTGAACTGAAACGTTACCCGGTTATGGGCGCCCATCTTTGCCGCGTAGCTGGCGCCAAAGAAGACAAACCAGACAAACATGTAGATCGACAGTTCCTCGACCCAGGAAAAAGAAAACGAAAACAGCGTTCTCACGATGACCTGAAGAAACAAAAGACAAACGAATACCGCCAACAATGTGCGACAGATATAGCTTTCGATGTTGTCTACAAATCCCCAAAATTTCGACATCTGACCCTCCCTTTTTGTAGGGGGGCACCGTCAGGCGCCCCCCATTTCATTGACCTTTTGGTCTTTGATTATTGCGAAACCGGTTCGCGGCCGATTTCAGCCAGCACGGCGTTGAGCTTTTCGACGCCACCGATGCTTTCATAGAACTTCGGCCACACGGCGGTGGTTGCCAGTTCGATGAACTCGGCTTCGTCGTTCTCAGGGTCGACGATTTCCATGCCTTTTTCGATCAGGATCTCTTTGATCTCAGCTTCTTTTGCACGGAGGAAGTCAGCAGAGGCCTGCGTCGCGGCTTTGCCAGCCTCAAGCACGATTTCCTGGTCCTCGGGGGACAGTTCCTGGAATACCTGCTCGGAGATGATGAGCGGTTCGATCGAGAAGATGTAACGGATGTTTGTCACATACTTCTGAACTTCGTAGAACTTCATCGCATTGATGGTGGTGTAGGGGTTGTCCTGACCATCGACAACTTTGGTCTGCAAACCGGCAAAAGTTTCCGACCACGCCATCGGCGTCGGGCTGATGCCCCAGGACTTGTAGGTGTCGATCATGATTTCGTTCTTGGGAACGCGAATGACAAGACCTTCCAGATCCGCGACCGACTTGACCGGTTTCTTCGAGTTGGTCAGGCGACGGAAACCGGTGTAGGTCCACGCGATGATGCGAACACCGGCGTCATTGATTGTGTTCTCAGTCAGTTCCTGACCAATTGGGCCCTGGGTCAGCTTCTCAGCATCTTCAAGGCTGAGAATGACGTAAGGCAAGGTGAACACACCGACGGTCGGAGAGAACGGGGTGATGTTGTTGATCGCTAGCAGCGACATATCGAGCGTACCAATGGCCGCGTCGTTGACGGTATCCTGCTCGGATCCGAGCTGACCGTTCAGGAAAAGAGTTGCCGTATGATTGCCACCCGATAGCTCTTCGAGGGCGGCTTTGAAGCCCAGTCCCGTTGCCTCTTGGCTGGAACCCCCGCTGTCGCCGACCGCAATTTTGAAGTTCTTCGCGTCAGCCGCGCCTGCTACCATCAGTGCGGCAACGGAAACGGCTGCACTGATGGTGCCTAGCTTCTTGATAAATGACATGGATTTCCTCCCATTTGTCGTGTTTCGAGGTGCGCGCTGATCTGGGGAGAGGTGACCAGTCCGATTCTACCTCGGCGCAATGAGGCTAACTTGCCAAATTAGTTTCGTCGTTGTTAATATTTGCGTGAAAGGTTTCACAAATATCAAACTTAAGAGATGAGACACAATAAACTAGCAACCCGGATCGGGGATACAGACATTCGCCTCTTGCGGGTTTTCAAGACCGTAGCGGAAAGCGGTGGGCTGACGGCTGCAGAGATCGAGCTTAATATCGGAAAATCAACGATTTCTAAGCACTTGTCGGATCTGGAGTTGCGGCTTGACCTGAAACTGTGCAACCGCGGCCCATCAGGGTTTTCCCTGACAGAAGACGGCGAGAAAGTGCTGGCGGCGGCTGAAGACCTGCTAATTTCCGTTTCGCAGTTCCGAACCGAAGTGAACGAGATAAAGCAGCAATTGGCAGGCAGTATTCGCGTGGCATTGTTCGATCAGTGTACAACCAACCCCGAGGCCCGGCTTGCACGCACCATTCACAAGTTCAATGAAGCGGCACCTGCAGTTCACATTGAACTGTCACTGGAACCCCCCAATGTGATCGAAACAATGGTAATCGGTGGCCAGCTGGATGTTGGCGTCATCGCATTGCACCGGCCATCAGCAAGTCTGCATTACGCGCCGCTTTATGGAGAGAACATGTATCTGTATTGCGGGCAAGAGCATCCTCTGTTCGACCGCCCCCCTGAAGGCCTGAGTGTGAAAGACATTGGTTCGTTCAACTATGCGGGCCTCAACGTAAATTCCCCCAACCTTATCTTTGGTCAACAGCTGGGATTCCGACGCGCGGCGAAAGTGCAAAACGAACAAGCGCTTGCGATCCTGATACTTTCAGGTCGCTACCTTGGGTTTCTTCCGGACCATCTGGCGCAGGAATTTGTCGATCAGGGGCTTATGAAGCAGGTCTTACCGCAGGAAATCAAATACAGAACCCGTTTCGCGGCCGTCGCCAGAAAACAACCTGCGCCGACACGCGTGGCAAAGCTGTTTCTGGAAACATTGCTGGAAGTGCATTCTCACGTGCATTGAAGGCCCGTGCAGCCAGAACGTTCGGGTGCACCATATGTCGTTTCCGGTACCCGCCTCGCACCTGAAATTGACGCGAGGCCAGGGTTGTTGGGCAGATCAATCGCAAGCTGCGGTAACGATCATTTCGACCTTCAAAACATCACGGGCCAGTTTCGCTTCGCCACAAGCACGGGCCGGGGCGTGGCCTTCCGCCACCCAGGCGTCCCAAACCGCGTTCATTTCGGCAAAATCGGCCATGTCCGACAACCAGATCACACATTGCAGGATGCGTGTCTTGTCGCTACCTGCCTTTTCCAGCAGGTCCTCGATTTTGGCAAGGATGTCACGGGTCTGATCCGCAACAGTCGCAGCATCCGAGACCTGACCGCACAGATAGGCGGTTCCGTTGTGTTTGACGATGCGGCTCATGCGCTGGCCGGTTTCGATGCGAGTGATGGTCACGACTGGTGTCTCCTGTCACGAAAGGTTGGTTCCAAGTGGGCGATAGAGTGAAACAGCATGAACCGCCAGTCCGGATATACAGCCATCGAACACCTGCCAACTTGTCGTGCCGCTCTTGCCCGCCCTGCAAAATGCAAATGTTGCGTGATCAACTCTTTTGTGGCGTTTTGAACAGGTCTTTGCGCAAGGTCATCAACGCGCCGGGATCGATTTTGGCCTGAACGACAGTGGTTTCATTCGACTCGATCGCCTCTTGCAGCGCCGGGCCCATGCCCCCTGGCCCATCGACCCAGATACCTTTGCCGCCACACAGTTCAGCGAACTTGTCGAAACGGGGCGAGCGGATTTCGGCGCCCAGCAACCTGCCGCCATAGAATTCCTGCTGATAGGCCTTTTCAGCACCCCAGGCTTCGTTGTCCAGAACAACGATGGTGATCGGCAGATCGTTCTGAATAGCGGTCTGTATCTCAATCATCGTATAGCCAACCGCACCATCGCCCATAATCGCCACAACAGGGCGATGTGGCGCAGCCGCCTTAGCGCCGATTGCAGCGGAGAGGCCGAAACCGACAAGACCGAAATCCAGTGGAGTGATCAGCGACATCGGCGCGTAATGAGCCAGCCGGTCAGCGGCCTGAAGACAAGTGTTGCCTGTATCCAACGTCACAATGGCGTCTTCCGGCAAGGTGGCGCGGATTTCCGCCAGGGCACGGCGCGGATGCATGGGCAGACTGTCCAACACTGCCTCAGCTGCACGCTCGGCTGCGAGGTTGGCCATGTCAGCGTGAAATGCATCGCGCCATGTATCACAGCCGGGGCGTGTCGCAACGTCGGTCAGTGCTACGGCGGTCAGGCGAGCATCGCCCTGCGCTGCAATTTCCGTAGGGAAATAGCGGCCAACTGCCGCGCCCTCGATATCTACATGGGCAATGCGGGTATCAGCCCCGACATAGTCGTTGGAATGAAAGGTCGAGTTGAACCCAAGCCGCGCGCCCAGCACGACCATGACATCCGCCTCGCGCGTCAATCGGCTGGCAACCGTGTTTCCGCGTGGTCCTGCCTGTCCAGCGAACCACGGGTGACCGTGCCGCATGATGTCGGCGTGACCAGTTGAGGCAACAACCGGCACTTCGAGTTTTTCGGCCAGTGTGGTCAGGGCGTCGCGCCCTGACCCCCATTTGAACCCACCGCCGGCAAAGATCACGGGGCGCTCAGCCCCTGACAGCAGATCGGCAATTGCAGCAATATCCGAAGGCGCGGCTGGGCCGGGGCGGGCAATGTTCACCGGATCAGGATCGAAGGCCGATATCTCGGACGCAAACAAATCGCGCGGGACATGCAACACCACCGGCCCACGCCGACCCGAATTGGCCAGCCGGATGGCATCTTCAAGCATCGGTGCCAGCCGCGCCGGATCCGTCACCATGACAGAGCGTTTGGAAATGGGGGCAAACAGCGCCACCTGATCGATTTCCTGAAACGTATCCTTGCACTGATCGGCGCGGGTGATCGCACCGGCAATCACCACTAGCGGAGAATAGGCCAGTTGCGCCTCGGCTACCGCAGTGACGATGTTGACAACGCCGGGCCCGGCTTGCGCCCCGAGCACAACACCGGGTTTGCCCGTCATCCGCGCCCACGCATCAGCCATATGCCCCGCCGCCCGTTCATCCCGGGCCCCGACATACGCGATCTCGCCACCTCGATACATGGCATCGTAGAGCTCGAGCATCGAGCCACCCAAGAGGCCAAAGACGGTGTCGATGCCGTTGGCTTTCAGAACGCGATAGACGGCTTCTCCGCCATTAATGGTGGTCATGATTATTCTCCGGAAATTTGGCGTTCAATCTGGCGGGCAAAGCGCAGAAGCCGGGCGTCCGATCCCTTGGGACCGGTGATGTGAAGACCCACTGGCATACCGTCCGAGGACCGGCCCATGGGGATGGAAATCGACGGGAGCTCCATCGTCGGTGTCAGAGTAACGGTGCGCCAATCCTCGGTGATTTCACCATCG
Organism: Ruegeria sp. AB9; assembly: GCF_056542585.1. Taxonomy (NCBI): domain Bacteria; kingdom Pseudomonadati; phylum Pseudomonadota; class Alphaproteobacteria; order Rhodobacterales; family Roseobacteraceae; genus Ruegeria; species Ruegeria sp. AB9. The sequence goes on from NZ_JBQGAA010000005.1 coordinate 9,046, forward strand.
CGTAGATCAGCACTGAACGGCAGGCCGGTGGCGGTCGGCCAAAGGGCGAAATCGTAACGTGCGAAAAAAGCGGCGACCGAGTCCCAGACCTGACGACGTGTCGTCTGATAAGCGATCAGATCAGCCAGGCTTTGCCCTTCACCCTGTGCGCAGGCAGTGCGATAGCTTTCCCCGGCCAGCGCCATATCGGGATTGAGCGCGGCGCGTATTTGCAGGGCGCACTGACCGCGAATGATATCGCCATGCGCAAGCAAGGGCGCAAGGCCTGGCGCCGTGCCTTCATCGACCTGCCAGCCGAGATCACGGCACAGGTCTGAAACCGGGGCCAGAGCCGTCTGCACTGAAAGATTAACGGTTGCCCCGAAGGGAGTCGGACAATATGCGAGACGTCCGGGGTTAAGCGGTGCGTCAAGCTTGGCCGGGTCTGGGTAAATTCCGGTAAAACCCAAAGGCTGATTGGGCGTCGGTCCCTGCATCACACTCAACATCAGGGCAAGGTCCGATACGGTACGCGCCATCGGGCACGGCACAGAGAGTCCATCGAACGGGGCCGGGTTCGGATCCATAGGCACCAGACCCGACGTCGGGCGCATACCGACTACTCCACACCACGCGGCAGGCGTACGGGCACTGCCCCCCAGATCCGAACCATCGGCAAGTGCAACCATGTTGGCCGCCAACGCGGCGGCTGCCCCTCCGGAACTTCCGGCAACAGTTTTTTCCGGGTTCAACGGATTGCGCGTCGTGCCTGAAACAAGGTTCGTAGTCTGACCGGACAAGGTGAACTCGGGCGTGTTGGTCTTGCCGACAATCACGGCCCCGGCGGCGCGCAGACGCGCCACGTGGAGCGCATCCTTTGACGGGACAAATTCGGTAAAACTTGTCGATCCGTGCGTGGTGCGCAAGCCTGCGGTGTCAAAGCAATCCTTGATCGCGATGGGCAGACCATGCAGTGGTCCAGCGAACTCGCCTCGGGCGGCCATCTGGTCCAGCTCATCGGCGCGGGCGCTGGCGGCATCCCAATCCAACGTGATGAAGGCATTTATCCCGGTTGTATCGTCTTCGACACGGGCGCGGTAGGCTGCCAGAACTTCGGCGCTGCTCAGGGTCCGTTCACGCAGGTCGCCCGCAAGTTCGGTGGCCGATTTCCGGACGATGTTATTTGGTTGCAGCAAGGGTCACTCCTCGGATCGGGGCCGCAGATTCTGCGGGTCGAGGAGCGCATCCTGATGGATGGTCACCGGGATGTCACGATTCAGAATTCGGACACTGAGGCCGGTTTGCGGGGTGCCTTTACGGACGAACAACCAACCCAGTGATTTGCCAATGGTGTATCCGTAGCCTCCGGAAGTGGTCAGGCCCACAGGTCGCCCGTTCAACAGCACCGGTTCACCACCGTGAATGTCGATGTCGTTGGAATGCAGTTCTGCGTAGAAGAGTTGCCACGAAGGATCCCGGCCTAGCAGCGCGTCACGACCCAGAAAATCACGACCCTCGCTGACAACAAACCGGTCTAGCCCCACGTCCAGCGGTCCGACATCCGTGGTCAATTCGCCGCTGGCGCGATAGGCTTTTTCCATCCGCATCCCATTGAATGCGTAAGAACCCAGATCGGTCAGCCCGTGCTTGGTCCCTGCTTCGAACAGGGCGTCATACAGCTTACCGATCTGGTCCAATGGCGCGTGAAGCTCCCACCCCAATTCGCCGACAAACGAGACGCGTAGCGCATAACAGGGGATGCCCGCAACACTGATTATCTGCCCCGAAAGCCAGGGAAATGCCTGATTGGAAAGGTCAGCGACCGTCAGCTCGGACAGGATGCGACGCGAGAAGGGTCCGGACATGGCCAGCATCCCCCAATCCGCCGAGCGGTTGATCATCGTCACTTCCTCGTCGGGGAGGACATTCGATCTGATCCAGTCGAAATCCGGTGCGGCTCGTGCGATGGGCGAACCCGTGAAAAACCGATCCTGCGTAATCCGCCAGATGGTGACTTCCGTTTCGAACCGACCCTTCTCGGTGAGTAGGTGATTGAGGCTCATCCGCCCGTCCTTCGACGGGATACGGTTCGCCGAGAGTCTGTCCAGCAAAGCGCCTGCATTCTTGCCCGAAATTTCAAACTGGGCAAAGGCGCAGAGATCGATGACACCGGCGGCGCGGCGGGTAGCCTGGGCCTCGGTTTTTGCATTTTCATGCCATGGCTGGTGTCCCCAGCCGATCTGTTCAACCTCGCCCACCTCGCCGAAGTAGCGTGGACGTTCCCAGCCCGAGATTTCGCCAAAGACAGCGCCCTTGGCGGCGAGACGGTCGTACAGCGGGTGTTTTTTCGACGGCCGAAGACTATGAAACTGTTTGCCCGGACACGGTGTGTCATGGCGACGCATGAACTCGTCCTTGGTGCGCTCGACGATGAAATTGTCCGAGGCGAAATCTCCGTAGCGACGGGGATCGAAGCCGCGCGTGTTGATCTCGGCTTCACCATGCACCATCCAATCGGCCAGCACCTTGCCTGCGCCACCGCCCCAGGCCAACCCGATAGAAGACCCGCAGGACAGCCAGACATTCGGCGCGCCTGAAGGCCCGACCAGCATTCCGCCATCCGGGGTGTGTGTTATGGCCCCTCGCACGACCCGTTTGATGCCAAGATCAGCCAGGATCGGCATTTTGTCCAACGCGACCATCAGGAAATCTCCGATAGAGTCGTAATCGGCCTGAAACAACTCATTCTCTGCCGCCCAGGGTGCGCCTTCGGGCATTTCCCAGACAGTGGGGCAGACATGGTCTTCATAGATTCCGATCAGGCCGGATTTCTGTTCCTGCCGGATATAGCCGCCATAGGCGTTGTCGCGCATCACGGGCAATTCCGAACGGACCGCGAACTGAGGCACCGTGTCGGTCACAAGGTAATGATGCAAGCACGACACCGAGGGGATTTTCAGCCCGAACCACTCCCCCACCTGATTGGCATAAGACCCAGCGGCGATCACCACATGTTCGGCCAGCACATCGCCTTTTTCGGTGCGCAGCAGCCACATGTCACCTTTGCGAGAGGCTCCGATCACCCGGTTGTGCCGTTCGATCCGCGCACCGCGCGACCGGGTTGCGGCGGCCAGCGCCATGGTCACGCTAGAGGGGTCGATATGCCCGTCCTCATAAGTGCGCACCGCTGCTTTCACATCATCGACCTTGTAGAAAGGGTTGACCTGCGACACCTCCTCCGGACCGATCAGGTCCATTGGCAGGTCCAGCAGCTTGCCCACGCCCATGATCGACTTCATCCAATCGACTTCATCGTCGGTAGTGGCAATCCGGATGCCGCCAACTTCGTGCCAGCCGATGCTTTGACCGGTTTCCGCTTCGACTCGTTTGTAAGTTTCGATTGAGGTTTTGTTGATCCACCCCATCAGGCGGCTGCCGACCGCATGGGCGATCTGCCCGGCGGCGTGCCATGTGGATCCGCTGGTCAGTTCCGCCTTTTCAAACAGGATCGTGTCGGTCCAGCCATTCTCGGCCAGCTGAAACTGCGCCGCCACGCCCATGATGCCGCCGCCGACGATAGCCACGCGGGTGGTTCTGGTCATATCGCTCATGCGAAGGCTACCTTTGCGGGTTTGAGAGAGGCTTTGGCTGCAAAGCGCGTGCAGGCGATTTCGACTTCGAACCCAGTCAGGACGTCTTGGGTTTCCAGCAGATCAAGCGGCACGTTGATCAGGCCAAGCGCCACGGAACGGCCGAACCGGTAGCTCCATGCGGCTGAGGTGACCTGCCCCACGACTTTGCCGTCGAAGTAAATGGGTTCATCGTGCAGCGGGATCGCAGCGGGATCGTCGAACAGGATCGAAACGATCCGCCGCTTGGGTTGGTGATTCCGCAGGGCGTCTTCACCGACAAACCCGGTGCCCATGGCACAGAACGCGCCCAACCCGGCCTCAAGCGGTGTGATGCCCGGTGTGAGTTCGTGGCCGAAGGCGCGAAAGCCGCTTTCTATGCGCAGCGAGCCGCTGGCATAAAGCCCCGCATGGCTTGCCCCAGCCGCGACCAGAGCTTCGTGCGCGGCCATGGCCATGTCTGCCGGGATATAGAGCTCATAGCCTTCTTCGCCGGTAAAGCTCAGCCGTCCCACCCAGCCCCGGGCCAAACCAATCTCGACCGGGGCGAAACTGAACCGTTTGAGATCGGGAACCGGTGTGTTTGTTGTGGCTTGCAGCACCTCGCACGCCTTTGCACCGACGAGACTCAATATGGCATAACCGCTGGTTACATCGGTGAATTCGGCGCGATAGTCGCCCTTTGTGTCCTGCATCCGTTGCAGCACCCGGACAGTCTCGTTGGCGCCGACGATCATCAGATAGGTCTCGGGTCCATGCCGCTGCACCGTCAGATCGCTTTCCACACCGCCGCGCGCATTCAGGATCTGAGTATAGGCGATGCGACCCTGGGGCACATCCATATGCGCCGCGCAAAGCCTGTCGAGCAAGGCGCAGGCCTCCGGCCCCTGCACCATGATCTTACCAAAGGCGCTTTGATCGAGAATGGCCGCTCCGGTGCGGCAAGCCTCGACCTCGCGCCCCACTTGATCGCGCCAGGCAGGCACTCCGAAGGATAACGGCAAATGGGCAGCTTCACCGCCGAAATGCACGGCGCGTTCCCATCCGCCGCGGGCTTCGAACCGAGCACCCGCAGCCACCAGCCCGGCATGGATGGGCGAACGGCGCTGCCCGCGCGCGGTCTCCATCGACCGTCCGGGAAAGGGATTGTCATAGTGGCGGCCCAGCACTTCGGGGATACGGGCTTCGAGCGCGCCAAGAACGTTCGCCTCAGGGCTGAACCTGCGAATATCGGCCTCGTTCAACTCCATGGTGGGCTCACCAGCGATGATCCATTCGGCCAATGCCCTGCCTGCACCGCCAGCCAATGCGATACCGGTCGAGTTCATACCCCCCATCAGAAACAGCCCCGGCACTTGGGGGCTTTCGCCCAAAATGAACTGGCTGTCGAGCGTGAAGCTTTCCGGCCCGTTCAGCAACATCCGAACTTCGGCCCGTTCCAGCGCAGGAATACGGCGTAAAGCGTTTTCCATCATTGGCATGAAATGATCCCAATCCTCGTCCAGCAGATCGAACGAGAAATCGGTGGGCAACCGATTCAGCGGCAAGCCTTTGGCATGGGGTTCGAACGAACCTACCAAAAGCCCTTCAACATCGTCTCGGGCATAGAGGAATGCATCCTGATCGTTCAGGGTCGGCAGATGAGCACCTTTGCCAAGGGCCTGAACCTCGGGCAAAGGTTTGGTCAGGATGTAGAAATGTTCGCAGGCATAAAGCGGCATGTGCGCCCCGGCCATGGCCGCGACCTCGCGCGACCAGAGCCCGCAGGCAACCACTACCTCGTCGGCCTCAATGACATGGTCACCGACCTCCACCGCCGATATCCGCCCGGCTTTCTTTCGCAGGCCTGTCACGCGGGTGTCTTCAAAGATCCGAACGCCGCGCGCCCGTGCGCCCTTGGACAGCGCCAAGGCCACGTCGGACGGGTTGACCCGACCGTCCGAGGGCGACCAGACCGCGCCGATCACGTCATTCACTTCTATCAGCGGCCACAGATCCTTGGCGCGGGTCGCATCCACCACTTCGGCCTCAAGCCCGAAGGCCCGGCCCAGCGAGACTTGACGTTTGATGTTGGTCAGCCTGTCGGGGTTGGTGGCAAGCGTCAACGAGCCGGTTTGGGTCCACCCAGTGGCCTGCCCGGTTTCGCATTCCAGCTCGCCGTAGAGGTCGATGGAATAGTTGATCAGCTTCGTCAGCGTCGCCGAAGGGCGCAAGCGTCGCACAAGGCCTGCCGCGTGCCATGTGGTGCCGCTGGTCAGTTTCGAGCGTTCGAGGACAACGATGTCTTTGCGCCCTTCGCGGGCCAGATGATAAGCGACAGAGCAGCCGATAACGCCGCCACCGATGATGACGGTGCGGGCGTGGGTGGGCAGGGTCATGTCAGCACTCCGTCACGGATGAGGTCGGATATGGTGTCGCGGAAATGCGCGACGGCCTCGTCGATCAGATCGGGTGTATGCGGCAGGCCGGTGACGCAGGACGTGAAGGACATGAAGTCCACGCCCCTTTCCAACAGCCCGTCGCGTAAGCCTTTGACAACGGCGGGCGGGGTTTTGCGGATCGCAGCGGCATCCAGCCCTGCAATGGTCCGACCACCGAAATAGAGATGGCAGGTCGAGCTGTCGCCATAGGCCAGTGCCTGCACGTCCAGTGATTGGAATACAGCGTTGAAGCCATCACGCAAGCGCTTGGCCATTGCGTCGGCATGGGCCTGAACGTCCCCGGTCGAGAGGATCTCCATCGCTTTGACGGCCCCGGCGGCAACCATTGGCGCTGCGTTGAATGTACCCTTGTGGCTGACCGGAGGCGACAGCCCGTCACGGGTTTCACCGGGGCTCAGCAAATCCATGATGTCAGCCCGGCCAACAACGGCCCCGCCGGGAAGCCCGCCGGTGACGACCTTGGCCAGCGTTGTCAGGTCAGGTGTCACCCCGTCGCGCGCCTGACGCCCACCCGGGGACCAGCGCAGGCCGGTGATCACCTCATCAAAGACCAACACGTGGCCTGTTTGCCCTGTCAACTCCCGTATCCCGTGCAGGAAACCGTCGGGCAAGGGCACCGAGCCGTAATTCGCACCGGATGCCTCGACAAAAACGGTTCCAATCTGCGCGTCATTGTTGAGCAGCTTGGCAATGACATCCAGATCCGGGGGCGACACGACGGTCAAATCGCTGACGGCCTGCGGCACACCCATCGAAGGGGCCGCGTTGGTACCGGGCTTGGCACCCTTGATCAGCATGTCGTGCCAGCCATGGAAATGCCCATCGATGCGCAGCACCTTGTTTTGTCCGGAATATGCACGGCCCAGCCGCAAGGCCAGCATCGTCGATTCTGTGCCGGACCCGGTGAACCGCACCCGTTCGGCGGAAGGGAACAGCCGGTTCAGCCATTCGGCCCACTCGACCTCCAGCAGGTGACAGTCGGCAGTATAGGGCATCCGTGTCATCTGCTGTGCCACAGCCTCTGCGATCTCGGGATGCGCGTGACCCAGAATCTGACTGGCTGCACCCAGTTTGAAATCGATATAACGCTTGCCGTCCACGTCCCATTTCTCGGCCCCTTTGGCACGGTCGAAATAGATCGGATGCGGGGTCTTATAGCGCAGCTCGTGGCTGACACCGCCGGGCATTACCGCATGGGCGCGGTTACTGAGCGAGGAGCTTTTCATGAGGGCCTGCCGATCTGGTGTCGCGCAAGGCGGATATCGAAACGAGCCCGCAGCGCTCGGTCAATTTCATCAGGAATGTGCTGAGGGAAGTGGCTGGCCAGAATGTCGCGCGCCTTTTGCCGAGCAATGTCACCAACCGGATGGCTGCCGTCTTCCTGCCATTCCAGCGGCGTTCTGCGGTCTCCGATCTCGGGATAAAAATAATCCGATTTCATACGGTTGAATGTGTGCTGCTCACCCAGATAGTGCCCTTCACCCCTACAAACTTCCGCGATTACATCGGCGGCAATGTTCTCGGGCGTGGCTTCGATCCCGCGCAGGGTCCGTAAAATGTTGCCCAGCATGTCATTGTCGCTGATATAGGCCGCGTGGCTGACACCCAGCAAGCTGGCCTGCATCCCCGCCGCCTGAGTGACGATGTTGGACCCCGCATGGGCGGCCATGGTCACGGCCAGCGATTTCTCGGCCCCGTATTGCGCATCAAGGCACTTGGCGTCTGTAATGCCCGCAATCGATGAAGTTGGCAGGTCGAAATGCCGCCCCATCTGAGCGGCCCCGGCCATCAGGATCGCCTGTTCCCCGCCACCGCCACACATGGAGCCAGTACGCAAATCCGCCACCAGCGGTTTGGGGGCAAAGATCGCCTTGACCTGCGGGTCGACCAGACGGGCAAACACCAGCCCTGCCAGCGTTTCCGCCACGGCCTGGACCAAAGACCCCGCGATGGTCGCGGGGCTGGTTGCCCCAGCCTGTCCTGCACTGATCAGCTGAACCGGAAACCCGGCCAGAATTGCGGCTTCGAGAACTTCGCACGCCTCTTCGGCGAAACGCATGGGTGGTACGACATGGCACACCATCACGGTCAGGAACGGGCGGGCGCGAAAAGCGGCCTCTCCTCCCGCGATAGCGTAGCAAAGCTGGGCAATATCGGGCACGTTACCGGGTTCGCTGATCGAGATAGACACATGTTTGGCCGTGCCGGTCAGGCAGGCATAGGCGGTGTTGAGATCCATCACTGCGTTGTCCTCAATGTCACGGGCAACAACCGAACGGCTGAAATGGTGGATATTGTCCATCCGATCGACGATCCGCGCCGCGTCGTACAGATCGTTCAGCGTTGAGTCCCGATAGGCGCCCGAGTCTAAATCAAACACTCCGGGCGCGGCTCCACCGGTCGACATGTGCACTTTGGCCTGGTTGATGTGCAGATCATGCTCGGGGGATTGCCCGCACAGGGTAAAATCGCGTCTGGCTTCGGCGATTGCTTTTCGCACAAGTTGGCACGGGAAGCGCAGCCGATTGTCTTCGGTCAACGATCCACCGGCCGCAACCACTTTGTCGATCATCGAAGGAATGGCCTGGCTCAACCCCAGCGTCTCCAAAAGAAACAGCGCGGTTTCCTCGACCAGTGCAACCTCCTCAGAAGAAAGAGGCTTCAAACGCCCTCCGGAAATACCCGGCCAAACTGGCGGATTCGAAATGGCTTCCGTTGTTTCGTTTAGACGCTGCTTGCGGCCGCGCCTGCGGGCTGATGAGGGCATTTTAACATGAGTCCAGCTTAACTACCCCTGATAGTTGCAAGCTGCCTGCGTTGTTTACAAATGGTCTTTCCTCAGCATTTAGTGAGTCAAACTCATCATTGAGGCCTTAATGCTTCCATCCCTTTCCGCACTCCGCGCCTTTGATGCCGCTGCAAAGACCGGCAGTTTCCGAGCAGCCGCCGAACACCTTGCGGTGACGCCAACCGCAATCAGCCATCACGTCAGGGGGCTTGAAGATCAGCTTGGAACGCTTCTGTTTGAACGGGCCAGGCGCGAGGTCCGACTGACAGAAGACGGGATACGGCTTGCCGAGACAACGTCTCAGGCATTTGGCATGCTGGAAGAGACCGTCGGTGCCCTGCGCAGAACGTCCCGCAAGGTTGTGCGGTTGGTCGCTGGCCCAATTTTCACGGCCCGCTGGCTGATGCCGCGGATCAGCGACCTGTGGCAGAGATTTCCCGATATCGAGCTTGAGGTGGTGCCATCCTATCGCCCCCGCATGGATGATCAGGCCCAGGCGGATATCGTGATCAGCTGGCAGCGCCTTGCAGACATGCCTCAGAGCGCAACCAAGCTGTTGGAGTTGCGCCCTGTCGCAATCGCGAGCGAACAATATATCAGCCAGCACGGCCCGATCAGCGCACCGAAGGATTTGTTGACGAAACCCATTCTGCACCAGCGAAACCACTGGGGTTGGCTGGATTGGTTTGCCGCCCTGAACGTACAACCTGATTCACCACTGGTCGGCGTTGTATTCGAGGATGCCAACGTTCTGCTGCGCGGTGCCGCCGAAGGGCAAGGAGCCGTGGTCGGCTGGTTACCCCTGATCGATCAGGACCTTATGGAAGGTCGGGTTGTTCGCCTGTTCGGCGAAGATATCGCGCCAACCCACGGGTATTTCGTCGAAGCACAGGAGGGTAGCCGAAACAGGCGCGATATACAGAATGTGATCGAGTGGCTGGTTTCGCAGAGTTGAACCAGAAAGATTGCCGTCACCAGTACTTTTTCCCTCTTGTCACACGGTCAGTCGCCAGAGAGTTTTTTGAAACACCACGGCGTTTGAGCACAAGAAGTTTGACGGAGAAATTCCAGTCTGCTTTCAATCGGCACAGAGTTCCATCGCTCGTCCCAAATTCGGAGCGCCGTATGCCACCCAATACTGCAACTGCCATGCCTTTTGAGTTTCCGTTACAGGACGGCGAGGCTAGTCAGCGGACAACGGTCGCGTGGAAAAAGGTCGCGTGGTCATGAACCGCGATGTGCTGCTGCAACCTTACCAGCTGAAACATCTGACCCTGAAAAACAGGATCATGACGACCAGCCATGAGCCCGCCTATCCCGAAGATGGAATGCCCAAGGAACGATACCGCGCCTATCATGAGATACGCGCAAAGGCAGGTGTGGCGATGACCATGACTGCAGGCTCTGCCACTGTCAGTCGTGACAGCCCACCAGTTTTCAACAACATCCTCGCCTATAAGGATGAGGTCGTGCGCTGGATGGCTGAGCTGACGGATGCCTGCCACGCTCATGGTTGCGCCGTGATGATCCAACTGACCCACCTCGGGCGGCGCACCGGCTGGAACAAAGGCGATTGGCTGCCGTCCGTTTCGTCATCGCATTTTCGTGAACCGGCACATCGCGCCTTTGCAAAAAAAATGGAAGATCACGATATCGAGCGGATCGTGACCGATTACGCCGATGCTGCCGAGCGTATGCAGGCCGCAGGTCTCGACGGAATTGAATTGCAAGCCTATGGCCACCTGATCGATCAGTTCTGGTCACCGCTCACCAACACGATGGACGCGCCCTATGGCGGCAATTTCGACAGTCGATTGCGGTTCGGCTTCATGGTTCTGGATGCAATCCGCGACCGCGTCGGGAAGGATTTCGTCGTTGGCGTCCGCTACACCGCGGATGAGGTTGAAGAGGGCGGCATCACCCAAGAAGAAGGGCTGGAGATCGGCCGAAGGCTGCGCGACAGCGGACAGGTCGATTTCCTGAACGTTATCCGCGGACGCATTCATACGGATCCGGCCATGACGGATGTGATCCCGGTACAGGGCATGAAAAGCGCGCCGCATCTGGATTTTGCCGGTCGTGTGCGCGCCGAAATCGGGATGCCGACCTTTCATGCGTCGCGCATTCCCGATGTGGCGACCGCACGGCATGCAGTGGCGTCAGGTTTGCTGGATATGGTTGGCATGACCCGCGCGCATATGGCCGACCCGATGATCGTTTCTAAGATTCAAGCCGGTCAGGAAGATGACATCCGGCCCTGCGTCGGCGCGACGTATTGTTTGGACCGGATCTATCAAGCCGGTGAAGCGCTGTGCATTCACAACCCCGCCACCGGGCGCGAATTGTCTATGCCGCATGTGATCCCCGCTGCCGATACCCGCCGTCGAGCGGTCATCGTGGGCGCAGGACCCGCCGGGCTTGAAGCGGCACGGGTCGCGGCAGAACGGGGGCATGACGTTACGGTTCTGGAAGCCGCTCCGGAACCCGGTGGGCAGGTTCGTCTGACGGCGCAATCCCGACGCCGGGCCGAGATGATCGGGATCATCGACTGGCGCATGGCGCAATGTGCTGCACGGGACGTCAAATTCCATTTCAACACCGTTGCAGATGCGGATGACGTAACAGCCCTTTCGCCGGATATGGTCGTGATCGCAACCGGAGGGTTGCCCGAGACGACGATATTGGAAGCCGGCAACGATCTGGCGGTTTCGGCTTGGGATGTCCTTTCAGGCGACGTTCAACCAGGTGAGAATGTCCTGATCTACGATGATGCAGGTGATCATCCTGCCCTGATGGCCGCTGAGGTCATCACTCAATCAGGCGCGCGGGTCGAGATTATTACACGCGACCGCAGCTTCGCGCCCGAGATCATGGGTATGAATCTGGTGCCTTACATGCGCGCTCTGCAGAAAACCGGTGCGGTGTTCACCGTTACCCGGACATTGAAATCGTTGATGCGTTCAGGCAATCAACTGGAAGCCGCCATTGCGACGGATTACTCGGATCTGGTGGATAAGCGCATATATGATCAGGTGGTTGTCAATCAGGGAACCTTGCCGCTGGATGATCTCTATTTCAAACTGAAGCCGTTGTCGCGAAACCTTGGCGCTGTGGATCATGACTCTCTCGTCTCCAACTCAGACTACGTGTTTCCCCAGACCAACCCGAAGGCCGAATTTGATCTTTATCGCATTGGGGACGCCGTTTCGTCGCGCAACATACACGCAGCCATCTTTGATGCGCTACGGCTGGGCCTGCGGTGGTGAAGCCATTGGAAATCAACTTTGCAACGCGATGCCTAATACCTTTCCTTCGTCGAACCGGGTGCGCACCCAAACAAAATAAGGACCGGACATGAACAAAATCGAGGTCACCGAAACCGTTTGGATCCCGCTGCCGGACGGTACGAAACTTGCGGCGCGCCTGTGGCTGCCGGAAAATGCGAAAAGCGTTCCCCTGCCGTGTATCCTCGAGTACATCCCCTATCGCCGCCGGGACAGAACCCGGATGCGGGATGAAGGTATGCACCCGCAATTTGCAGCCGCCGGGTACGCGTCGATCCGCGTTGACATCCGGGGGTATGGTGACAGTGACGGTATCGCCGAAGATGAGTATTCGCATCAGGAGATTCAGGACGGTCACGACGTCATTCAGTGGATTGCCGATCAGGACTGGTGCGATGGAAGCGTCGGAATGTTTGGAAAAAGCTGGGGTGCTTATAACGCGTTCCAGGTGGCCGCGACCTGCCCTCCGGCGTTGAAGGCGATTGCGCCGGTGATGGGAACGGATGACAGGTGGCGCGAGGACATTCACTTTTACGGGGGTTGTCTGGCCACCGACAATTTCTGGTGGGGCTCGATCATGCAGCTCTACAATGCCATGCCGCCGGACCCCGAGATTGTCGGCACAGACCGCTGGATCGACATGTGGCGCGCGCGGCTGCAAGGCGCTGATTTCTGGCCTGCCATGTGGTTGGAGCACCAAGCCCATGACGAGATGTGGCGGCGTGGTTCGATCTGCGAGAATTACTCCGACGTACAGGTACCGGTTTACTTTTTTGGCGGATGGATGGACCTGTATCGTGACACGCCCTTCCGCATCGCGGAACACCTCAGTGGACCGGTCAAAATCCTGATGGGACCCTGGGCACATCTTTACCCGCATGAAGGGGTGCCGGGCCCCAAGGCCGATTTTGTCGGAGAGGTGATCCGGTTTTGGGACCATTGGCTGAAAGGAAAAGACACGGGGTTGATGGACGAACCGCCCCTGCGTTTTTTTCTGCAGGACAGCGCAGCCCCGACCGGCACTCATATCGAACGCAAGGGACGCTGGGTTGAAGAACCGAGCTGGCCGTCACCGAATGTCACACATCAGTCCTTATGGCTGAATGAGCTGGCGTTGGAAGCCGAACCCGCTTCCGGAGCGGAGCTTTCGATTTGCTCGCCGCAGACCTTTGGGGCAGCCGCGGGCGACATGTGCTCTTTTGCCATTCCCGGAGACATGGCGGCGGACTGCCGGATCGACGCCGCGGGCGCGTTGCAGTTCAAAGGTGCACCGCTTGAAGAAGCGCTGGAACTATTGGGGCAGCCGTCTGTTGATCTGAAAGTGTCAGCGGATCAGACTCAGGGCTTTGTTGTGACGTTGCTTGTGGATGAAGCCCCGGACGGCGCGCAGACGCTGATTGCACGGGGTTTCTGCAACCTCAACCACCGGATCAGCGATACCGAACCCACACCGATCACGCCCGGTGAGGAGATGACAGTAACTGTTCCGATGTATGGAACCGGCTATCGGGTTTTACCGGGTCATCGCATCGTCTTGCAGGTCGCGTCGACCTACTGGCCTGTACTTTGGCCCGCACCCGAACCCGTAACACTTACTATCAGGCCAGGTAGCTCGCGGCTGAACTTGCCGATCCGCAACCTTGCTATTGATACAGCAGAACCACGCCCCCTGCCCGAACCAAAAGCGTCCGGTGTCGCTCCAAAAAAGACAAAAGTGCGCTCGGGCTCGATGGAGCGCTCGGTCCACACAGACCTGACGAATGGCGAAATGACTCACAGGTTTTTCCTTGACGGAGGCGTCTTTGGGCCGGTGGGTGATTTCCGTCTCGACGATACCGGGACGGTGCTGAGCGACGTGTCAGATCGCAAGTATACGATCCAACCGGGTGAGCCGCTTTCGGCTGTTGCCACGATGGAACAGACCGCCGGTTTCGACCGCGAAGGCTGGTCAGCCAAAATCTGGACCTATTCAGAACAACGAGCGACGACCACCGAATTTCATTTGACCTCGCGTCTGAAGGCATGGTCGGGAGACGAACTGATCTTTGAGGAAGAAAAGACGCATGTCGTTCCCCGCAATGGGATGTAATTAGAAACTCTGCCTTTGCACCTTGTTGGCTTTAGGCATTGAGATCATTGGCGAGATTTGACGTCGGCAACCTTGCCGATCAAACAAAAGTGGCGAGGCGTGTGTGAAATACGTCTCGCCGCGTCTGTTTCTGTCCTTTGTGCCTGTCAGAAACCCAAAGCGCTGCCGGATTTGATGGTATCCATCGACACGAAGGTTTTGAACTTTCGAATATTGCCGTTTTCAAAGAACATCCGGCGGGTGAAATCTTCGTATACCGCCATGCTTTCGACGACCACGACAACCATGAAATCCACCTCTCCGGTCACGTAGAAGCACTGTTGGACTTCCGGCGCATTCAGTAGAGTTTTCTTGACCGCATCAATCTCATCAGGGGTTTCGCTGACCAGTTCAAGTTCAACGAATATGGTGAGCTGAAGACCCACTGCCGCCGGATCAACAATGGCCACATTGGCGCTGATCACGCCTTCCGCCTCCATCCGGCGGATACGGCGTTGCACGGAGGGTGCCGAGAGATTCACGGCCTCACCGATCTTGTGCTGGGTGGTTCTGTTGTCATGCTGCAGGATCCGCAGGATCGCGCGGTCGAACTCGTCCAAATGTGTCATGTGAAAGAAACTTGCATGATTTGCCTAAAAGTAGAGCCCATTTTTCAGGCTAGGTGCAATAAACTTGTTTCAACCACGTTAGGCAACACGTCGAAGAGGATGAATTGCCATGACCGCTTTGACAGAAAGCCTGCGCGCATTGCGCCACGAGTTTCATCGCAACCCCGAGCTTGGGTTTCAGGAAGACTGGACCAAGGCACGGATCGCCGAGCATCTGCGAAACCTTGGCATCGAAGTGCATGAAGGTATCGGAGTTGTTGGCGTTTTGAGGTCGGGTAACGGTAACCGGGCCATCGGGCTGCGTGCAGATTTCGACGCGCTGCCCATCACCGAGGCCAACACATTTGCCTACAAGTCGCAGAACGAAGGCGTCATGCATGCTTGCGGCCATGATGGCCACACAACCATGTTGCTTGCTGCTGCCGAAATGCTGGCCAAGGATCCGAAGTTCGACGGCACAGTTGTTTTCCTGTTCCAGCCCAACGAAGAACACGGGCTGGGCGCGAAAGCGATGATTGATGAGGGTGTCTTAAAAACCTTCCCGATTGACGAAGTCTATGGCGCTCACAATCTGCCGGGTGAGTCTGTTGGACGGGTTTCAACCCGTGCCGGTGTCATCTGTTGCAGTGAAAGCCTGTTCGAAATCACGATCACCGGTCAGGGCGGCCATGCTTCGATGCCCCATGTCGGGCGTGAAACGATCACTCCTGCTGCGGAACTGGTTCTTGCCTTGCAAACCATCGTCTCACGCAAGCTGGCGCCCTCATCTGGTGCGGTGGTGTCAGTGACCGAGTTCATCGCCGACGGACAACGCAATGTCCTTCCAGGGCGCACTGTTTTGAAGGGCGACGCGCGGGCCATGTCACCGGAAGACCGCAAACTGATCGAGAGCAACATGCGCCGGATTGCAGCGGGTGTGGCCAAAAGCCATGGTGTTGGCGTGACAGTGGATTTCCATACTGAGTTCATCGAGGCGATCAATGATGCCGATGCTGCATCCCACGTCGTTTCGGCGGCGGCGGCTACAGGGCTGGAGGTGGACGGAGACCGTCCTGCCATGTCCTTTTCAGAAGACTTCGCTGAATTCGTCGCTGCGGTGCCTGGGTGCTTCCTGCTAATTGGCAATGGGACCGAAGGGTCGAATGGCCGTCCTCTGCACTCGGCTGATTACGACTTTAACGACGAATTGCTCCCTCTGGGTGCAAATCTTTGGGCGGAGCTGGTGCGGCAGCGCCTGCCGCTGAAACCCTGACAGGACATAGACCATGACAGAGATCATCGCCTACCAGGCAGGACAGCCGGACTTCGGCCCCGCTGCTGAAACCGTTTTGACGCAACAGGATTTCGCGCGTGCCGCGGAAGAGATCATCCAATGGGAGGGGTATAAGCCCACGCCTCTGCACTCTCTCCCCTCGTTGGCGGCCGAGATTGGCGTTGAGGAAATCCTCTATAAGGACGAAGGTCCTCGGTTCGGGCTTGGCAGTTTCAAAGCACTGGGAGGTGCGTTTGCTGCTTTGCGTGTTCTGCAACGTGAAGTATCGCGCCGAACGGGCCAAGATGTGTCTTTCGAAGATATCCGTACTGGCCGCTGTGCTGATGAGGTCGCCGGGATCACGCTTGTTTCGGCAACTGATGGCAACCATGGTCGGTCTCTCGCCTGGGGGTGTAAGCGGTTTGACGCCCCTTGCCGGATTTACATTCATGCCGAAGTCAGTGAAGGCCGCGCGCAGGCCATGCGTGAACTGGGGGCTGACGTTGTGCGTATTGACGGCGACTACGACGCCTCGGTTGATCAATGTCGGCGTGAGGCGGCCGAAAATGGCTGGTTCGTGGTCTCAGACACATCCTGGCCCGGCTACACAGACCCGCCGCGAGACGTAATGTCAGGCTACGGTGTCATGGTCAAAGAAATCGTGGATGCATTGGACACCGCGCCAACGCATGTCTTTGTGCAAGGAGGTGTTGGGGGGCTTGCCGCGGCTGTGGCGGCAGCATTACGCCAGGCCTGGGGCGACGCCGCTCCGCGCGTTGTGGTTGTGGAACCGCTTCTGGCTGCGTGTTTGTTCGCAAGTGCAAATCAGGGACAAGCCGCGCCAGTAGAAATCGTTGCAGAGACCATCATGGCGGGTTTGTCTTGCGGGGTGCCTTCCCCGATGGCGTGGGAGGTATTGCGCAGCGAAGCATCAGACTTTCTGACAATCGGTGATGGGTTGATCCCGCCGACCGTCCGTCGGTTGGCGCGTCCACAAGGTGAAGATCCGGTGATCGAGGCGGGCGAGAGCGGTGTTGCCGGGTTGGCGGCATTGATTGAAGCGGCTGGTAACCCAGAGCTTGTCCAGAAGCTTGGTTTGACCGCGCAGTCCCGTATTCTGACAATCGGCTCCGAGGGCGTGACAGACCCCGACATCTATGCTCGGATCATGCAAGGCGACGGGTAGAGTCGCCACAACTCAGGCTGGCGAAAATACCAGTTAGTTCATCCAAAAAACCTAGTTGCAATAGCCCCTTAGTGGGTGGAACTCGAAGCGTCGGCCTGCAACGGAAGAGTTCCATCTAACGACATCTCGATGTCGTTGGGGTTGTATACAGATCTGACCCGCCAAAGTAGCCGTTGGCTATGATACGCGCATTAAATGAAAACTGGGCACTGTTCCTGGGAATGTTCATGCTGATGGTCGCCAACGGCTTGTTGGCGACGTTGCTGACGATCCGGGGGGCCAGTCTGGGCTTCAGTGACTTCACGATTTCCATTATGCAGGCGAGCTATCCCTTAGGCGCGCTTGCCGGGACGGCACTGGCCCCACGGCTGGTTGAAAATGTCGGGCACATTCGGGCGTTTTCCGCCCTTGCCTCGCTGGTCTCAATTGCGGCCATTGTGCATCTGCTGACCAGCGACGCGATCAGCTGGAGCGTGATGCGCCTGTTGGGTGGGTTTTGTTACCCGGGGCTTTACGTCATCACTGAAAGCTGGCTGAACGCAAAATCCGAAAATAACATGCGCGCTCAGGTCTTGTCGCTGTACTTCATTATTCAGCTTGCCGGCCCGGCCCTGGGAACTGCAATAGTCGGTTTCCCCGACCCCACCGGAAACCTGCTGTTCGGCCTTGTTTCCATTCTGATTTCACTTTCGATTGTGCCGCTTCTTCTGTCGGGGAACAAAGCCCCCGAATATGCCGCGCCGGAGCGCATGTCGGTTCCAGTGCTTTACAAAGTTTCGCCAATAGCGGTCATCGGGATCGTTCTTGCCAGTGTCGGTGTCGCGGCGTCTTACATCTCGCTACCACTATATGCGCTGCAACAAGGCTTCACTACGGCGCAGGCTTCGGGGGCGCTTGTTGCTGCGTTGATCGCCGGTGCAGTGGTGCAATACCCGATCGGCTGGCTTTCTGATCACACGGACAGGCGCTATGTGGTCATTGGGCTAGGTGTTATAACGACCCTGTCCAGTCTTTGGATGGCCATTGATACCGCGCCGTCGCATATCGTCTATGGCTTTGTTCTGATCGCAATTGGGCTGTACCCAGCCTATTCGATCCTGACGGCGCATGCGAATGATCAGCTCAAACTGTCTCAGATCGTTCCGGCCAGTGGCACGATGGTGTTGTTGCTGAATGTCGGTCTGCTTGTCGGAACCATGTTGGGACCAAACTCCATCTCTTTGTTCGGCGGACGGGGTCTTCAGTTTCTTCTGGCGGGTATCGGTATTGCGGTTGCTCTCTTCGCCTTGATCCGACGCGTTCAGGTGGCCGCACCCACCGATACCGGCGACGTGCAGGTTGTGGGGATTATCGGCACCGGACAGCCCGGGGTTTTGCAGGCCGAAACCTGGGTTCAGGAAGAAGAAACCAAGGCAAGCGCAGAAACCTCTTAGGGGCTCCAGACATAGGGCAGCTGTCTTCATTCACGCCAATTGCGCAGATCATCGAACCGTCGCGGCAATCAAACAGGCGTTTAAGTCGTCCCTGAGACACCAGACCATTCAGCGCCAAAGGAACCCGTCAGAAACCCGTCGCTTAACCGAATATCCGGATCAACGCCACGCAGTACGCGCTCCAGTTCGCCCTCAGGCAGGCCTCCATCGATGCGCTGACGATAAAGCTTGCACAGTTTATGAAACCCGTCGGATTGCGGCGACAGGCGCAACGCCGAGACACCCGCCTGCCGTAGCAGATCGATCTGATGGTCCGTGCAGGCATAACTGTCTGACAGGGTTTGCACCCCGTTCATTGCCATAAAAGGTTTGCCGTCACCGGTCAGAACGTCCAGCCCATCCGGGTCGTCTTCGCAGGCGAACTGGCAATTGTCCTTGCTGCGCCCATGCAACCGCGCGTGATAGCAGCGCCCGGAAATGGCCAGCGGCAACCTCCCGTGCCCCCATACTTCGACCGCGACGCCCAAATCAGAGGCAACCTGTGTCAGCGCTTTGACCGAAGCGATGGGCAATTCAGGCGGAAGACAAATGCGGCGCGCACCCCGTGCGGCCAACCACTTCAAAGTACCTTCGTTGTACACGTTGACCAATGGGCCAACGGCAAACGCGCAGTTGTCGGGCAAATGCGCCAGCGCGGTCAGATCGTTGATCTCAACCATGATGCCCATTTCTGCAAGCTCAGCCGTCAGTTTGCGCTCGCGTTTCAGGGTCACCAAGGCCAAGCTTGTCAGTGCGACCTCTTTACCCGCTTCGACCAACCGGGATATCGCCTCAGGGATACGATCCTGATAAAATGGCAGGCGCTTGGAACAGACCAGTTCCCCGACCACAACGCGATCAACGGGTGATCGGGCTATGTCGTCATAAAATTCGGCCCAGGTTTCGGCGGGCCAGAAGAACTGGTTCGGGCCAACGGTCAATTCCATCGGGTTATCTCCACGTCTTTTTATAAGCGCCGGTCGTCATGGCCTGCCCTTCGGACAAGCGCGCCAGCATTCCTTCGGGCATTGACCGCCCCGCATCCAGCGCATCGACAGCGGCGCGAAAATTCCGAACGACTTGTGCGACATAGGATTTGGACCGTTGGCGCCCTTCGATTTTCAAGGCCGTTACACCCGCCTTTTGCAATTGCGGGATCAGCCGTTCTGCATTCAGGCTGACGGGATCTTCGAACAGGTGCCCTGTCTTTTCACCTGCGGAAAAACACCCTTTGCACAATGTCGGATACGGTGCGGGCTCGTTGCGTTCGACCCGGTGGATCAGGTAACCACCAAGGCGCGCGTTCAACGCACCCTGATCGTCCTGATACTCCACATGGCTGGCGGGAGAGCAGACACCGTTCATGTTGGGGGACAACCCGGTGGCATAAGAGGACAGCGAACATCGCCCCTCGGCCATTACACAAAGACCGCCGAACACAAAGACTTCGGTTTCGACTGCGGTTTCAGAGTTTATCGCAGCAATTTCAGGCACGGACAGCACGCGCGGCAAGACCACCCGTTTGACGTCGAAAGTTTCGGCGTAGAAGTTTATCACATCAGCATTGGCCGCCGCGGCCTGAACGGACAGGTGCCTGCGCAATCCTGGATGGTATCGCGCAGCATAGTCCAGCAAACCCAGATCGGCGAGAATTACAGCATCTGCACCACAGGTTTCGGCATCCGCCACTGCCTGTCTCCAGATCTCTTCGCTGCCCGCTCGTGGGAAGGTATTGATTGCGATCAAGACCTTGGATCCGTGATCGTGGGCAAAGGCAATTCCGGCCCGCATTTCAGCGCGGTCGAAGTTGAGACCCGGAAAGTTCCGCGCATTGGTCTCATCATTGAAACCACAGTAGACGGTGTGGGCTCCGGCCTTGACAGCCGCACGCAGGGCGGCGGGCGTTCCCGCCGGGCAAACGATTTCCATTACCATAGGACCGCATCCTCGGGCCGGGTCAAACAAAGGCCGGTCCGACGCTCCGCAAACGCGATGAGCTGCTCCAGCGGTCGTGCAAGCGGGCCGGAAAGGGTTGCAACTTCGTGCGCGAGATCCAGCTCTGCGTCATCAATTGCATTGCGCAGCGCCAGCGCTGCCGCTGTGTCGCCCTCGATCACCAGATCACGCGAAAAGAACAGGGCATCACCGTCGAACGCACCGTGCACCAACCCAAGCAGCGCAGCCATAGGACCGGAGATTCGCGCAGCCCCTGTCTCGTGTCTTCGGCTTAGTGTCACCTTCGGCGCACCATTATTCGCATCTAGCAATAGAACAACCGGCAAATCCGTCGGATCAATCACAAAAACAGCCCGGTTATATTCGCCAAGCCGATTGAGCAAGTCGGGGTGTTTCTTGGTTATTTTGCGGGAAAACACTGTCAGTGACAGCGACAAAGGTGCAAGCGGAACAAACCGCAGGCCGGCTGCCAGGGCGACAGGGCAATGCGGAATCGGGTTTTGGGGATCGGACAAACAGACCTCCTGCTGTCTCAACAATGTGAACCGGTGCGGCCTTCCTAAAGCCGCCCCGGCATCATGGACTTGACGGTTGTCAATTCGACCCATCGCTTTCGTTGTTAGAGGGTGAGCACCACCGCCGGAGCAAACCCATTCGCACCCTGCCGCAATATCCCAGCCTTCGACATTTTCTGAAATGGTGTGAAGAAACAGGACAGTTCAGGCGCATCCCTGATCCTGTTTCGGTATGTCACCAAATGACCGCTGTCCACCGCGCGGTGTTAGAGGCCAATGGGCCGGTGTTGCAGTTTGATTCACCGTCAGGTGTATCCGCCGGAAAGACCGACATACCGGTTGTGGTCAACCTGTTCGGAACCACGGAACGCGTCGCCGCCGGACTGGGCGTTTCACTCGAAGGGCTGGACGATCTGGGTGCATTTTTGGCAGCGCTGCGGGCGCCGACGCCCCCGGACGGGTTGCGGGATGCGCTGTCCCGGTGGCCGATGCTGAAGGCGGCATTGTCTACCCGACCGAAGCAGGTCAAATCTGCCGCTGTTCAGCATGTTTGCCACAGCGGAGCCGAGGTAGATCTCTCTGCGCTGCCAATCCAGACACACTGGCCCCAGGATGCAGGGCCTCTGATCACGTGGCCTGTTGTCATCACCCGGCCCCATGGCAGCGAACCCAACGCTGCACAGACATACAATGCCGGCGTCTATCGCGTTCAGGTGCTGGATCGGAACCGTCTGATCATGCGCTGGTTGCCACATCGCGGCGGGGCCGCCCATCATCGCAGTTGGGCACAGCGAAACGAAAAGACGCCGGTCGCAATTGTTCTGGGCGCAAACCCCGCGACGTTGTTGTCGGCCGCTCTGCCTCTGCCCGAAACCGTATCTGAACTGACATTTGCCGGAGCCCTGAACCAGAACCGGCCGCGCCTGGTTCCAGCTAAATCCGTCCCTCTGTTGGTTCCTGCAGATGCCGAGATCGTTTTGGAAGGATGGGTGTCGCCCAGCGAAACTGCTCCCGAAGGGCCTTTTGGAGATCACACCGGGTATTACAATCCCGCCGAGCCTTTTCCGGTGATGCATGTCACTGCTGTAACCCATCGCGAAGCGCCTTTGTACCTGTCGACCTATACCGGACGCCCTCCGGACGAACCTGCCATCATCGGCGAAGTGTTCAATCGCCTTGCCTTGCCAACCATTCGCGCGCAAATCCCGGAAATCCACGACCTTTGGCTGCCTCCTGCGGCCTGTTCCTATCGCATCGCAATCGTCGCCATCGACAAGCGATATCCGGGGCAGGCCCAACGTGTGATGATGGCCCTGTGGGGGATGCTGCCGCAATTCAGCTATACGAAGATGATCATTGCAGTCGATGCCGATATCGACCCCCGCAACTGGGACGACATCGCCTGGGCGCTTGCCACACGAATGGACCCAAGCCGCGACGTGATGACCTTGGACAGAACACCTATGGACTATCTGGACTTCGCCTCACCCGAACCCGGCTTGGCCGGGAAGATCGGTATCGACGCAACCACAAAACTGGGCAGTGAAACATCGCGGGAATGGGGGACGGTCATGCGCACCGCTCAGGCCGATCAAGTCTTTGCCGAAGATCTTGTAAACAGATTGATGCCGGAGCTGAGAGCATGACAAAAACCCGTGTAGTTTTGGGCGTATCAGGCGCTTCTGGCGCGGCATTGAGTCTTGCGGTGGCGCAACAGTTGGCGTCGGCGGATATCGAAACCGACCTGGTGGTCAGTCCGGCCGCCGGTCTGACACTTGCGCAGGAATGCGGCCCCGATGCTCTGAATGAACTGCGGCAGTCGGTGTCCCGTCATCACGCATCCACGGATATCGGGGCCAGCATCGCGTCCGGTTCGGTTCCTGTATCCGGGATGATCGTCGCGCCCTGTTCTATGCGTTCGCTTGGTGCAATCGCACATGGTCTGGACGATAATTTGCTGACACGCGCCGCCAGTGTGCAACTCAAGGAACGGCGACCATTGGTTCTGCTGACACGCGAAGCACCGCTGACGCTGGCGCATTTGCGGAATATGACAGCAGCCGCAGAAATGGGGGCCATTATCCTGCCCCCTGTGCCAGCCTTCTATTTGAATCCAGTCAACATGACTGAAATCGTGGCGCAGATCGCAGCGCGCGCAGTGGATTGTCTGAAGTTATGCGATCCTGTCGCGAAACAGTGGCATCCCGAACATAAGGCGGCCAAACTCAGCACCTGAACTGAGGCTTTCGGTGTCGATGTCGCGCAAGGTTCTAGCCCCTTATTTGCGTGAATTTCATTCATTAAAATCTACAAATAATGGAATTGAGCTAATTTTTGGCCCTTTCTAAGATGTCGTGGATTCTCCCTTCCACGGACGTGTTTATGCGGCGAACAAGAAACAAAAGGCCCGCCAACCCTGCGACACAAAAGGTGACGGTTCCGCCGCTTGGCGGGTGTTTCCAACCGTTGAACAACAACAAGCTGAAGCATATCACAGACACGGCTTTCGACATTCTGGAGCGTATCGGTGTATCCGGCGCACCCAATGACACTCTTGAACTCGCCTTGGGTAACGGTGCCTTGGCGCGGGCCGATGGACGCATCACCTTTTCGCGCGATCTGGTCGAAGATATGCTTGCAAAAGCCTGTAAACGGGTGGAATTGCCCGGGTTCAATCGAGACCGAGGGATCGAAATCGGCGGTGGCCGTGTGCATATCGGCACCGGTGGAGCAGCCGTGCAGGTTCTGGATGCAGCCACGAATACGTTTCGCGACAGTACATTGCAGGACTTGTACGATCTGATGCGCATTGTCGATGCCTGCGACAGTATTCATTACTCTCTGCGCCCCGTTGTGGCACGTGATCTCGAAGACCCGCTGACGCTGGATATCAACACCGCCTTTACCGCGATGAAGGCAACCTCAAAGCCAATAGGCACCAGTTTCTTTGAGCCAGCCAACGTGGCACCCGTCGTCGGGATGTTCGACCAAGCCCTTGGTGGCGAAGGCGCGTTTCGCATTCAACCATTCTGTTTTGCCTCGGTCTGCCACGTGGTGCCGCCCCTGACGCTGGCCGAAGAGGCCTGCGGCGTGATGCGCGAATGCGTGCGGCTGGGGATGCCTTTGCAAATCTGCTCGGCGGCACAAGCGGGGGCGACCAGCCCAGCTTCGCTGGCCGGTGCACTGGCGCAGGGGTTGGCGGAATCGCTGGCCGGTCTGGTTCTGGTCAACATGATGCAACCCGGCTTTCCCTGCATTCTGGCTTTCCTGCCCTTCATCTCGGACCTGCGCACAGGGGCGATGACCGGCGGGTCGGGTGAGGCAGCGGTGGCCAACGCTGCCGCCGCGCAATTGCTGCTGAACCTTGGTCTGCCTTCGACAGTTTCGGCCGGCATGACCGATGCCAAAACAGTCGATGCGCAGTCTGGTTACGAAAAGGGCTATACCATTGCGCTCGCCGCGCAGGGCGGTGCCGACATGATCAACCTGTCGGTCGGAATGCTGGGATCAATCATGGCCGCCAGCAAAGAGGCTTTGGTGATCGACAACGATATGTGCGGTGCCATCCTGCGTACGGTGCGAGGAGTCGAGATGTTCGAAGACTCCATTGATCTGGCCATGATCGAAGAGGTGGTGACCGGCGAAGGGCATTTCCTCGGCACCGTTCAGACGCTGGACCTGATGACCAAGGAATATGTCTACCCGTCACTGGGCGACCGCCAGAGTGTCAACGACTGGCTGGAAAGCGGCGCGCAAACAGTCTGGGACCGGGCCATCGCCCGCGTCGCCGAGATCGAGGCGCAGCCTGCACCTTCTCATCTATCCGCTGAAATCGAGGCTTCGCTTCGTGCCCGCCTGCCCATTCATCTGAAAGATTAAACCCATGAAAAGCCAAGCCAAAGTTGTGATCATTGGGGGTGGTGCGGTTGGTGTCTCGACTCTGTACCACCTTGCCAAGGCAGGCGTAACCGAAACGCTGCTGATCGAAAAGAACGAATTGACCAGTGGATCGACCTGGCACGCAGCTGGCAATATCCCGACCTATGCCAACAGCTGGGGTGGGATGCGCGCGGGAAACTATGCCTGGCACCTGTACAAAGGTCTGGCCGACGAGGTTGATTACCCGATTACCTACCGTCACACCGGTGCCTTCTGGCCTGCCCATACGCCGGAACGGATGGACCTGTTCCGCCACCTCGTCGGGATATCGAGGGGGCTGGGTTATGAAATGGCGATGCTCACGCCCTCCGAGATGGATGAGATGCACCCATATTTCAGCTCGGGCAACAGCATCATCGGAGGGATTTACGACCCTTATGAAGGCGACGTGGACCCCTCGCAGCTGACCCAGGCACTGGCCAAAGGCGCGCGAGATCTGGGCGCGGCGATTGCGCGGTTTACCACGGTTACCGGCATCAAACGCCGCGCTTCCGGCGAATGGCTGATCCAAACAAACAAGGGTGATGTGACCTGCGATATCGTTATCAACGCGGGTGGATACCATGGCCGCCAGGTCGGGGAAATGGTCGGCCAGAAGCTACCCGTCGTTACGCTAGAACACCAATATTTGGTTACTGAAAGCTTACCGGAGTTAGAGGCCAACCCCGAAAACTTCCCACTCGTTCGCGACCCGGACATCATGTATTACCTTCGCCGCGAGCGGAACGGGCTGCTGTTGGGCTCATACGGCCATGAAGGTCGCCCGGCGTGGCTGGATGGGATGCCCGAGTGTTTTGCGAATCAGCTTTATCCGGACAGTGTCGATGACATCGCTGAAATCCTTGAAGCCGCGCTGGAGCATATCCCCCTGTTGGGCAAGGCCGGCGTCAGCCGCTTTGTGAACGGCCCGGTCCCCTACAGCCCCGATGGCGCGCCGCTCTGCGGTCCGGCATTTGGGTTGCCGAATTTCTACCACGCCTGTTGTTTTCCTGTGGGTATCACCCATTCGGCTGCGGCGGCCAAAACGCTGACCGAGTGGATCACTGAAGGTGAAACCGAATGGGATATGTCCACGTGGGACCCGCGCCGTTTCGGTGAGGAATGGGCGACCTTCGACTATACTGTCAAACGGGCCAGCGAACTCTATGAGCATCAATATGCGATTCCGTATCCTCACCGTTTGTGGAAATCGGGACGTCCGGTGCAAACCACACCTCTCTATGACACCTTGAAAGCCAAGGGTGCCGTTTTCGGGCAAATCGCCGGATGGGAACGTGCCTTCTGGTTCCAGACGGATCAGATCAAGGATGACGGTCATCTCAGCTTCCATCACGAGGCTTGGCACAATGCGGTCAAAGCCGAATGCGAAAATGTGCGCGGCAATGTGGGCGTGATGGATCATGGCGGGTTCACGCGCTATGAGGTTGAAGGGCCACGAGCCACCGAATTCCTTAATCACGTGTTTTGCGGCGAGATGCCTTCGGTCGGTCGGGTCAAGCTGTCTTACATGCTGACGCCCAAGGGCAAAATCTGGTCCGAAGCCACAATTGCGCGACTGGACGAGAACAAATACCTGCTTTGCGGCCCGACACTGGCGGATCAGCGCGATCATGACTGGATGTCGAGGTTCCTGCCTGAAGACGGCGTAACCCTCACCCGAGGTTCGGAGTTTGACGCTGCGCTGATGGTAATGGGGCCAAAGTCCCGTGATGTGCTGCAACCGCTGACCGGGGATGACCTGTCAAAAGAAGCAGCACCGTGGATGTCCGTGCGTGAAATCACCATCGCTGGTGTGCCGGTAATTGCCTTGCGCGTGTCCTATGTCGGCGAACTGGGATGGGAACTGCATATGCGCAGCACCGATCTGGTAACCGCCTATACTGCGATCATGGACCAAGGGGCTGAAAAGGGCATGGTCGAATTCGGCTCTTACGCGCTGAACGCTATGCGGCTCGAAAAGGGCTATCATGGCTGGGGCGCGGATTTCGGCATCGAATATACCGCTTTTGACGCGGGCTTGGACCGGTTTGTCAGCAAGAAGAAAGACAGCTTTGTCGGCCGCGAGGCGTTTTTGGCGCAAGCTAAACAGCCGAAGGACTATCACTTTACCGCCTTTGTTCTGGACGGACACGGCGCAGATGCCTTGTCTTCCGATCCTATCTGTCGAGACGGCAAACCAGTGGGCTACGTCAGCTCGGGCGGCACCGGGTTTCGCATCGGCAAGCGCATCGCGCTGGGGTATCTGACCGAAGCAGCTTGGCCAGGAGACGTGTACCAGATCGAAGTGCTTGGCGTACCGGTCAACGCAACCGTGACCACCGTACCCTTCTATGATCCCGAAAACGAACGACTGAGGGGGTAGTATCGTGGCGAAACCCCTTCCCGGCAACGTTCAGGTTGCGATCATCGGTGGTGGCATCGTCGGCTGCGCCACCGCGTATCATTTTGCCAAGGCAGGCTGGTCGGTTGCCCTGTTCGAACGCAAGAAACTGACTTCGGGCACCACATGGCACGCCGCCGGGCTGGTTAGCGAAACACAAGGCGTGCCGATCATGTCGGCGCTGGCGAAATACGGGCTCGACCTGATGGAAAGCCTTGAGGACGAGACCGGCCAAAACACCGGGTTCAAACGCAATGGCTCGATGACGATGGCGTTGACCGAGGCGCGTGTAGAGGAGCTGCGACGCAAGATCGACTATGCCCACGGCTGCGGCTTACGCGCAGAAGAGATCAGCCTGACCGAAGCGCAGCGGCGCTGGCCTCTGTTGTCGATCCATGATGCCAAAGGCGCATTCTGGTTTCCGGGCGATGGGTATACCAACCCCATAGACACGACCATGGCATTGGCCAAGGGCGCGCGAATGCATGGCGCCGAAATCTTTGAAGATACCAAGATCACAGGTGTCGTGCTGGAAGGCGGTCGCACTGTTGGAGTGGAAACTAACGAAGGCTTGGTGCGCGCCGAACATGTGGTCAACGCCACCGGCATGTGGGCGCGTGAGTTTGGTTTGACCCACGGTGTGCAAATTCCTTTGCACTACACCAACCACTACTATGTGGTGACAGACCCGATTGAAGGGGTGACAGGCGACCTACCGGTTCTGCGGGTGATGGATGAATACGCCTATTACAAGGAAGACGCAGGCAAACTGCTGATCGGCTGTTCTGAACCCAATGCCACCCCTTGGCTGCCCCGGGACGGCTTGCCCGAGGCATTCGAGTTCGATGAATTGCCCTGCGATGAAGAGCACCTTTACCCAATACTCGAAGCAGCACTGAAACGGGTTCCGGCGCTTGCAAACTCGGGCATTCGCAAATTCTTCAACGGGCCGGAGTGCTTTACCCCGGATGCCAAGCATTATCTGGGGCCGGTCCCGGATGTGTCAGGCTATTGGATCGCTGCCGGGTTCAACTCGACGGGCATTCAGAATGGCCCCGGCGCAGGTAAGGCGTTGGCCGAGTGGATCATGAACGGCCACATGACCATGGATCTGACTGATGTAGACAGCCGCCGTATTGTACCGGGTCTGAATGCGCGCAGCTATACTGCCACCAAAGCGGCAGAAACGCTGAGCCATGCCTATTCAATGCACTGGCCTTATTTGCGCAAGACCGAGGCACGAGGGCTGCGCCGGACGCCCTATTTTGCCCATCTGAAAGATGCAGGCGCGCAGTTCGGCAGCGCCAATGGCTGGGAACGGCCACTGTACTTTGGACGCGAGATGACCGACGGGTTCGGGCGCGAGCCTTGGTTCGACGACTGGAAGGCCGAGCATTTGGCGCTGCGCAACGATTTGGGCCTGATCGACCTGACGTTCGGCCGGTTCATGGTCAACGGGCAGAACGCCGAAGCACATATGCAGCGGCTCTGCGGGGCCAACATGGCGGTTGCGCCGGGGGCGTTAGCCTATACCCACATGTTCAACCAGCAAGGCGGGATCGAGGCGGATGTGACCGTCGCGCGCCTGAGCGAAACGTGCTATATGATCACGGCCTCTGCTGGCGCCGAACCCCAAACCGAATACTGGCTGAAAACGCAGTTTGCGGGCTCTGGCGTGTCGGTCGTCAATGTTACGTCCGCTGAGGCGACTCTGGCGGTGATGGGTCCACGCGCGCGGGAGTTTCTGACAGACCTGAGCGATGCTGACCTGTCGAACGACACCTTCCCGTTTGGTTCCTGGCAATTGTTACATATCGGGCACGCGCCGGTTCGGGCCCAGCGGATCACATATGTTGGTGAGTTAGGATGGGAATTGCATGTGCCTTCCGAGTATGCTCCGCAAGTTTTCGAGACGATTATGGCTGCACCAGATGCACCGCGTCTGTGCGGGGGGATGGCTGTAGATAGCTGCCGGATCGAAAAAGGCTTCCGCCACTGGGGTCATGATATTGGCCCCTTCGACAGCCCGGTGGAAAGCGGCCTGACTTTTGCTTGCGATTTTTCGACCGATTTTACCGGTAAAAGTGCCATTGAAGCCCGCAAAGCAGCCGGAGCTTCCAGCCGTTTGCTATCCTTCAGGCTCGATGACCCCGAAGCGCTGGTATTCGGGAAAGAGCCGATCCTGTGTAACGGTCAGATCGTGGGGCGTCTGACCTCTGCCAGCTATGGCTGGAGTGTCGGCGGAGCCATCGGCTTGGGGTATGTAACACGACCCGAAGGAATGGCGATGACGGCACTTGCAGCGCGAAACTATCAGGTGATGGTTGCAGGACAGCCCGTTCACGCACAGGCCAGCCTGCGCCCGTTATACGATCCGGACAATGAACGGATGCGCGGCTGAGTTCTGCGCCCCCAGAACAACGTGGTTAGCTGTCCTGACCCAACTCCTTGATCGCGGCCAGCAGGCGGGCGATCTCTTGTTCTGTGTTGTAGTGGCAAAACGAGATGCGGATGCAATCCGGCAGACCCAATGGATCGAGAACGTTACCAGAGTAATGATCGGCCTTGCGGGTATGAGTGCGAATGCCTTGCTGGTTCAGAATCTCAACCACGTCTTCGGACGCACGACCCTCGACCACGATAGACACCAGCCCCTCGCGGGCCGGGTTGTCAACGCCTGCCAGAATAGTGACGTGATCCATATCGCGCAAACCCGGCAGGTTGCCGGCGCCACGGATGGCCGTATTGGTCAGGTGGGTTTCATAGGCGTGAATGGCACGACCTGCCGCCTCGATCCGCTTGCGGGGATCGGTCTCTTCAGACACCTCTCCGCCCAGCCAGTCAAAATAGGACACAACATCTGACACGGTCGCATAAGACCCTGCGTCGCGTGTACCGAATTCCCAACCCGTCGCAGGTGCGTTGATCAGCATGTCATGGGGCAAAGCGCTTAGTTTTTCCGATATCCACGCAATGCCGTAACCATGGCGGGAAAACACCTTATAAGGTGAAATCGCATAGCCATCGACGTCATAAGCGTCGATATCCATCTGTCCGTGGGCTGCGTGCTGAATGCCATCCACAACGATCAGACAATCCGGCGCCACGGTGCGGATTGCGGCCGAAATAGCAGCCACGTCCATCCCCATACCAGTCACCGGTGAGGCATGCAGGATTGTTGCCACCGCAACATCCGGGGTCATCAGCGCGGCATAGTCCTCGACGGTAACCAGACCAGTGTCGTCATCGTGGGGCACATTTACATACTCCAACCCTGCAATTTCAGCCCAACGGCGCGCGGCG
Organism: Ruegeria sp. AB9; assembly: GCF_056542585.1. Taxonomy (NCBI): domain Bacteria; kingdom Pseudomonadati; phylum Pseudomonadota; class Alphaproteobacteria; order Rhodobacterales; family Roseobacteraceae; genus Ruegeria; species Ruegeria sp. AB9. The sequence continues at coordinate 39,867 of NZ_JBQGAA010000005.1, forward strand.
CTGCGGGTTGCCGGATGCTCGATAGACGATCCAATTACCTTGGCGCCCTTGGGTGCAACCAGACAGGCCGTGCGGATCATGCGGAACAAAAGCTCGGTGCCGCTTTCTCCTGCAAAGAACTGCCCGCTTGAAGCGTTCATGAACACGGCCAAGTCCTGCTTGGCCTTGCTGATCACATTCTGGGTGCCTTGCCCTGCCGGATTGATACGACCCGGATTATCGGGGATCGCGGCATAAAATGCTGACGTTTCGGCAACCGACTTCAACGTCAAAGCGCCACCAGCGTTTTCGAAAAAGATACGCTCTCCCTGAAACGGGCAGCTGTCCACATGCGCAAACCGGTCGCGGATTGCGTCAATCAGGGCGGGGTTGTTCTGGATCATAGGGGTGTCCTGTGCATAGTCAGAGCGCGCGGCTCACAATCGTGCGGCAAAGTTCGGCCACCGCAATATGGCTTTGGCGGGGAAACCCGTCGACACTGTCGTCGACGATTCCGTGAGTTGAGTTGATCAGGCCATTGGCGACCATCGTGTCCAGCAACAGAGCTTCGCGTTCGGGTGTATGAAGTAGTTTTCCGTCACCTGCGCGGGCGGCCATGGCTGCGACAATTGCCGTGCACCCCCAATTTGAACAGGCCGACGTTACCAGCACGTCACAGCTGGTTACTGCCCCGATCCCACCGCCGCATCCGCATTGGCAGACATCGCCATAGGGCACATGGGTTTTCACGTGGTCTGCAACCTTGCCCATGCCGATTTCATTGCCGCCGTCTCCTACCGCAACTACCGGAACGCCGCGTTCCAGCGCCAGATCGAACAGGAAATCCACACGTGCACGTCCCATCCCATAGTCGATCCCTCGCATAGAGTGATAAACACCGTACTCATTGCGCCCCACCCTTTCGGTTGAGAACAAAAGGTCGGGTCTCAGGTCTGACAGAAGTGCTGCGGCCTGCTTTGGTCCACCTTCGTCATCTGTAGCGAAAGGCAGCATGACAATCGTAGCGAGGCTTTTATCGGCTTGCGCGATTTTCGCCTGGTCCAATGCCACCGGAAAAAGTCCTGCCGCCTGACAGGTATTGCGGATGGCAGCCAACAACGTCTCTTCGCACAGCATCACGCAGGTCGCGTTACGCGCCAGTACCAATGCCCGCGCTATCGCGGCTGCACCAGAAGGACCATCGTTCTCGCCCAATGCCGACGTGATCCACGCCCGCGACACAGACCCGGTGGTCATCACCACGGTCCCGCCCTCGGGCACGGCCATCAGTGCATCCGCCGCCGCACCAACCAGTGACCCGCCCTGCAACGCACGGGCGGCGTCGAACAAATGTTCGACGCCACGTTCGCCCATGTCGATATTCACCAACTGATCCAGCCGGTTATCCAACCGAGAAATCAAGGCTGAGTCGGCCATTCACGCTTCTCCAAACAGCATTGCGGATACCCAGGCCTTGTCATGCAGGTGATCCGCTGTCTCTTGCATCGCCGACACCAAACCGTCTGCCACCTCTGCCGCGCCCCCCGCCCGCGCAACTGCGCCCGAGGTTGGTTTCAGCCTGATCGAGACACGGCCGCCGGGCTGGCCGTGGGTGTTGACCGTCACGATACCCTTGTCGCGCAACATCAGCATACCGATTATTGCGGTTATCTCCGCCGGTACAAGGTCGGTTGTGTCAGCAGCTGCCATGCTAAGAACCACCTCGGCCGCATCCTGCTCATCGATCTTCGGCCCCAGCGCCGAGCGAGTTATACGCTCGGCCCCGAGCTTGGCCTCAAGCGCGTCAGCCAGATCCTGACCATCCTGCACCTCTTGCAGCAGCAGATCGGGTGTGAACCCTTGCAGACTACGCATGGCACCGACGGCAACAGGGGCGCGGGCCTCCATACCCAGTTCACTGGCTTTGGCTTGCACCGGGATCAGCGCCTCGGGTTCCCCGCAAATCACCCCGGCACGCGGACCGGACAGACCAGCCTTGTCTGCATTGGTTATGACCAGATCCGCACCAAATGCCAGCGATGGCGCCCCGCCCTGCAAAACAGGGCGGAAGCGAGCGCCATAAGCGTCGTCTAGAAACAACACACACCCTGCTTTCTTTCCTGCAGCAACCGCATTTCGGATCACGTCGTCGTCCAGCACAGAAAGTTCCGACGTAACCGGAGTGATCACGAACAGGGTCGGGTTATCCCTAGCCAATACCTTTAAAACTGCGGGCAGATCATAAACCTCGCGCACTGAAACGCCCGCCAGTCGCGCCCCGCGCAGAACCGAAGCATGGCTGCGATCACCCGCGGCTACGAGTGACAGTACCGGCCTGTCAGTGCTGTGAGCCAGAACCGTTGCCACGATCCCTGCACTTGTTCGATTGACCACTGCCGCCGACTCATGCCCCTGCCCGCCCAAATGAGCAATAGCAGCCTGACGCAGTTCTTCACCGAAAAGACCGGGTCCGATCCATTCTTCACATAACTCGGTCAGATCATCCGCTGTAGCAGGATAAAACCGCAAATTTCCCGTACAGATAGCGATTTGGCCGACACCATTTCTAGCGACGAAATCAGCTGCGATGCGGTCAGCTTGGGCCAGCCTGCGCACCTCATCCGCTGAGCTTTTCAATAGCATGCCGCGGGCATACCCCACACTCGGATCGATGACATTCCCAAATCGGTCCGTACTCACGCGCCACCTTCGATATTGATGGTGATGCATTTGCGGTATGTATAAGCCTCAAGCGCGCCTTCGATTGAGTATTCGCTGCCCATGCCCGATCGCTTGGTGCCGCCGTATGACATGCCGGGGATCTGACCGCCGCCTTGGTTGACCTGAATCCAGCCAGCGTCGATGGCGCGGGTCAGACGGGTGATCCGGCTGATATCATGGGTAAAAAGAAAAGCGGCCAGCCCGTAATGTGTATCATTGGCCATGGCGATCACTTCCTGTTCCGTCTCGAAGGGGATGGCGACCAAAACCGGGCCGAATACCTCCTCGCGGGCGATGCGCCAATTGTTGTCGATGCCGGTGAGAATAGTAGGATTTGGGCAGAAACCATCAGGGTCTTCAGCCGGGGTTTCGCCGATCAGGAAAGTGGCGCCTTGGGCCTCTGCTTCGGCCACATAAGCGCGGATTTCGCCATAACGTTCCGCATTGACGACCGCGCCCATATCCACATCGGGGTCCAGCGCATCGCCGACCTTCAGTGCAGCAGATTTCTCTGCCACTTTGGGCATCAATTCACGCCAGATGTCCTTGTGCACGAACAAGCGCGACCCGGCGGTGCAGCTTTGACCCTGACGGGCAAAACGCATGGCGTTGGCCACTTGTTGCGCCGTGCTGTCCAAACGGCCATCCGCAATGGCGTCCGGGAAGACGATGGTCGGAGATTTGCCGCCCAGCTCCAGCGTCAGCTTGGCGATACGGTCGGCTGTGGCCTTTCCGATCAGCTTGCCCACTTCACTTGACCCGGTGAAGGATACCTTGTCCACGTCAGGATGCGACGCCAGGGCCGCACCGGCTTCTTCTCCCAGCCCGGTGACCACGTTGAACACCCCCGGAGGGAACAGGCCATCTGCCATCTCAGCCAGTTTCAAGATCGCCAGTGGCGCATCCTCGGCAGGTTTCAGGACCAGACAGTTTCCGGTCGCCAACGCCATGGAGATTTTTACTGCACCCAACTGCAGGGGCGAGTTCCACGGGATTATCGAGCCCACAACACCATGTGGTTCCCGCGTAGAAAAACTGAACAATCCGGGGCCTAGCGGTAGGGTCTCTCCTTTTTGTTCGACCGCAACGCCGCCATAATACTTCAGAACCCCGGCAGCCCCCATAGCCTCGCCCCGCGATTGGGTCTTGATGGCATTACCGCTCTCGGCGGCCAGTACGCGGGCGACCTCTTCCGCATTGGCTTCCAGACGACGACCGAGTTCCGTCAAAAGCTTGCCGCGCTCACTCGCAGCCAAAGCGCGCCACGCTGGCAAAGCGGCACGGGCGGCATCGACAGCCAAATTGACCTCGGTTGACGTGCCGCGACCGACCTCGCAGATCGGAGTGCGGCGCGAGGGATTTTCGACCACCAGCCGCCCTTCGGGCCGATGCCAGGCACCGTTGATGTAACTTCCGGCCAACCCATCTTCTGGAAGTATCGGTATCAGGTGTGTTGTCATCCCTGTTCTCCTTGGCGAACTACGGGTCCAATTAAGTTCGTCGCTTGAAGGGGGAACCAGCGACGCCGGGATCGGATGAAAGCCTGAGCCTGACCCCACAAACGATCAGATTTTCGCGCGAACCACCGCCCAGGCATCATCCAGAGCACCCTTGAAGCGATCAGTTGCGATATCGATCTCATCCTCGTTGATGATCAGCGGCGGCATAAAGCTCATCCGGTCACCAATCGCTCGTAGGTATAGGCCCCGATCATGAGCAAAGTTCTGCACAAGCTCACCCACTTTCCAAGAGGGATCGAAGGGTTCACGGGTTTTTGCATCCTTCATCAGTTCGAAACCGCAGAACAACCCGACGCCGCGCACTTCGGCCACCAGCGGATGGTCTGCCATAGCGTGGCATTTTTCGAGGAACCGTACGGAAACCTTGCGGACGTGTCCGACCAGATCAATCTCGTCATAGATATCCAGCGCTTCCAACCCCACAGCAGCCCCGACCGGGTGGCCCGCATAGGTATAACCGTGACCAAAAGTGCCGACCTCGTCCGAATTCTTCATCATGTAGGCATACATCTCGTCTTTGAACATCAGCGCCGAGATCGGGAAGAACGCCGCCGAAAGCGCCTTGGCGCACGAGATCATGTCGGGCTCCAGCCCCCAGGTCTGCGATCCCCACATATTGCCGGTGCGACCAAAACCGCAAACGACCTCATCGGCAAGAAATTTGATGTCGTACTTCCGTAGAACGGCCTGCATCTCACGCCAATATCCTTCAGGTGGCATCAGCGCGCCGCCACCCGAGATGGCCGGTTCGGCAAAGAAGGCCGCCACCGTTTCGGGGCCTTCAGACAGGATCAGTTCCTCGAACTTCGCGGCCATCCGGGACGAGAACTCTTCCTCACTTTCGCCGTCGATGTGAAAGCGGTAATAATTCGGCAATTCCGTGTGTTTGAACTCGGGCAATGGAAGTCCGAATTTCGTATGCATATGGGGCTGACCAGACAGCGACACTGTCGCAATCGTGTTGCCGTGATAGCCACGCACCCGGCCGATGATCTTGCGCCGTTTCGGCTCACCCCGCGCGGTGTTGGTGTACCACAACAGCTTGATCGCGGTGTCATTGGCTTCGGACCCCGAACACTGGAACATCACCCGGGTCATCTCTCCGGGCGCCATTCCGATCAGCCTTTGGCCCAGTTGTGCTACACGCGGATGCGAGCGGTTGTAAAAGGTGGGGGCAAAAGGCAATACGTCCATCTGGCGTTTCGCTGCATTCGACAAGCGTTCGTTGTGATAACCCAGCGAGACACAGCCCAGACCGGAAAACCCGTCAATAATCTCACGCCCTTCACTGTCGTAAATGAAGACCCCGTTGCCATGCGTGATCATGGTTGGACCGTGCTCGGAATGCTGGTGCAAATTCGACTGCGGATGCACGTGATGTGCAATGTCCTGTTCGATGGCGCGTTTGGCGGCAACGTTCATGAAGGGTGCTCCAACCATATGTCTGGAGCGATTTCACATTTATATTGACTGAATTTCAATTTCGAAGTTTTTTTGATTTCGTGAATTTCTTTCAGGCAAAATCCAATGAAACCTCTGCTGGATCTGCGTCATCTGCAACTGATTCAGGCGATCAACGAAACCGGGCGGATCACCGATGCGGCCAAGAAACTTGGGGTAACGCCTTCGGCCTTGTCCCATCGCTTGCGCGAGGCGGAACGCAGACTGGATGTGCCTTTGTACACCAGGATGCACAAGAAGCTGCGCAAGACGCCGGCAGCGGACTACATGGCTGTCGTTGCCGAGCGCATACTGACCGATCTTCACCGCGCCGAAGAGGACGTGCGCCGCATGAATGCAAATGTGCAGCACGTCGTGCGCCTGTCCGTCGAAGCCTACAGCAATTACCGCTGGTTGCCGTCCTTCATCAAGTTCATGAAGTCGCGTACGGACGGTATCGATATTCAGATCATGGCCGGTGCGCGCAGTGATCCGTTGACCGGGTTGCTGAACCGGCATCTGGATATTGCGATCACCTCAGGCAATGTTTCGCAAGCCGGGTTGAGCAGCATAAAACTGTTCGAAGACCCGTTGCTTTACATCATGCCGCCGTCGCACAGGTTGGTGGGGCGCGAATACGTTGAAGGCACCGATGTCGTTGGTGAACCTTTCATCACCTATACAAAAGTTCCCGAGCCGGATCGCGAATTCGCCCTGCTGTTCCGCCCCACCGACAGCTATCCGAAATGGGCCGCCACTGTCGAATTACCCGAAGCAATCGTGGAACTTGTTGCCTCGGACCTTGGCACAAGTGTTCTGTCGAGTTGGGCCGTTCAATCCGCACTGCAAGAAGGCCGTATCGTCGGGGCCGGTGTGACGAAAGACGGAATTTCGGTTCCATGGCATGCTGTCCTCAGAACAGAAGATGCAGAGGACGGCGATCCGATCCATCAGATTGCACAGTTGCTATCGGAATGGTGCGAACTGCCCAACAGCGGGTTTCATATCACATAGCCACAGATCACGAGTAGAGATCTGCGGCTATGGCTTGGATCTGCCGTCAGGCGCGGTCTGGTCTGAATTTCCATTCAGCAACGCAGCCTGCTTCCCTGTGAGTCGAACGGTGCCTCTGTCAGCACCCGTGCTTTGTGCGGCTTGCCGATCACCTGGATCACCACCTCATCTCCGGGCTGCGCTACCTCGGGGTTGCGGAAGCCCAGTGCCAGAGATTTCCCGACTGAATAGCCGTAGGCCCCCGATGTGACCCGACCCACCGGCGCGCCGTCGGGGGTAAAGATCGGCTCACTACCGGTCGCGTCAGCATCTTCGGTCACGTCCAGTTCGAAGATTGAAAGCACCTCGCGCGGGGCATTGTCCTTGACGGCCAGATAGGCGTCTTTGTTCAGGAAATCCTTGTCCAGCTTGATCAGGCCCGTCAATCCAACCTCTTGCGGCCAGTATTCCTGAGAATACTCGCGACCCCAAGAGCCATAGCCCTTTTCAATGCGCAGCGACCCCAGCGCCCGCCCCCCGACGGGGCCGCCTCCGCACTCTTTGGCGGCCTCAAGCAGCGCGGTGTATAGCGCGACTTGGTCACCCTCGGCGCAGTGCAGTTCCCAACCCAGATCGCCGGTAAAGCTGACCCGGATGGCCACGCAATCAACACCTGCAACGGTGATCCTTTGAGACCGCATGAAGCGGAACGCCTCGTTTGACAGATCGGCATTGGTCAGTCTCGCCAGCGCCTCACGCGCTTTGGGGCCTGCGATGTTGAACCCGGCGATGCTGTCCGTTGCGACCTCAAGCGTGGTGCCCTCAGGCATCTCAACCATGTTGAAGAAGCGTTGATGATAGCGTTCGGCCATGCCCGAACCGATCATCATGTATTCATCCTCGGCCAATTTGGTGATGGTGAAGTCACCTGCCACACCACCACGAACCGAGATCAGCGGTGTCAGGCAGCTACGCCCTAGTTCGGTCGGCACGCGATTGGCCACCAGACGATCCAGCCAGTCATAAGCGCCCGGCCCCTTGATCACGTAGTTGGCAAAGTTCGAGATATCGATGACACCTACGCTGTCACGCAGCATCTGCACCTCGCGCCCGACCGGGTCAAACCAGTTCAGGCGGGTAAAGCCGATGGTCTCTTCGGTTCCGGGTTCATCGGCAAACCACAGCGGATGTTCCCAGCCACAGTTGAGGCCAAAGACGCAGCCCATCTGTTTTTGCATCTCATAGGCGGGGCGCACGCGGGCCGGCCGGCCTGCGCTGCGCTCTTCATTGGGGAAGTGGATTTTGAAGCGATGGGTATAGGCGTCTTCGACCCGTGCCTTGGTGAAGGCCTTATCGGCCCAATCGCCAAAGCGGGCCAGATCCCAGGCGAACATATCGTATTGCGGCTCGCCTTCGATCATCCATTGCGCCGCCAGCAGACCCAGCCCGCCGGATTGCGAGAAGCCGGGGATCAGGCCACCACAGAGAAAGTAGTTCTTCAGCTCGGGCACCGGCCCCCACAGCATGTTGGCATCGGGTGACCAGATCATCGGCCCGTTGATCACCCGCTTGACCCCGGCTGTTGCCGCAACCGGTACGCGTTCGGTGGCGCGGATCACGTTCTCCATGATCCGATCCAGATCGTCGGGGAACAGGTCGTGGGCAAAGTCCAGCGGCGTGCCTTCTTCGGCCCAGAACTTCATGTCTTTCTCATAGGCCCCGATCAGCAGACCGTTACCTTCCTGCCGGAAGTAATATTCGCCGTCACGGTCGGCAATCGAAGGCAGACGACGCCCCAGATTGGCCACTTCGTCAATCGTCTCGGTCACGAAATACTGGTGCTCGGTCGGTTGCAGCGGCAGAGTCAGACCCGCCAGCGCCGCCACCTCGCGGCCCCAGAGGCCGGCGGCGTTGACCACCCATTGGGTATGAATATCGCCCTTGGGTGTACGCACGATCCAACTGCCGTCGGACTGTTGGTCCGTCCCAATGACCGGGCAGAACCGTTCGATAGTAGCGCCCATAGCGCGCGCGCCGGCGGCGTAAGCATGAGGCACTCCGGACGGGTCCACATTGCCACCGTCGGGTTCGTACATGATGCAGCGGATATCATCGAATTGTGCCAGTGGGTGCAGTTCCTTGGCCTCTTCACGGCTAACCTCGTGGAAGTTCAGACCGTAAAACCGCGCCTTCGCCTCTTGCAGGCGCAACTGATGCTCGCGCTCTTCTGTTTGGGCGAGATAGAGCGAGCCGGGTTGGAACACGCCGCAGCTTTGACCGGTTTCTTTCTCCAGCTCTTTATACAGGTTCATCGTATAGTGCTGGATACGGGTGATGTTGTTGTTGTCATGCAGACCGTGGATGTTGGCTGCCGCGTGCCAGGTCGAGCCGCTGGTCAGCTCGTCGCGCTCCAGCAGGATCGAATCCGTCCAGCCGAGCTTGGCGAGGTGATACAGGATCGACGTACCGGCAAGACCGCCACCGATGACGACTGCTTGTGCGTGGGTTTTCATGAATGAGTGTCCTTCGATATGGCGCGGCTCAGGCGGCGATTTCTTTCATGACGGCAAGGAATTTGGCGACTTCACCAATTGAGTTGTAGTGGCACATCGAGACACGCACACAGGCGTCATAACCCAGCGGTATAAGGATATTGCCCGAATAGTGATCAGCTTTGCGAAGATGCGTGCGGATACCTTGTTCGTTCAAACGCTTGACGACATCGGACGAGGCGACGCCTTCGACGCGCAACGATACCAGACCCTCACGTGCCGGGTTGTCGATGCCGCCCAGAAGGGTGACATTTTCCATTTCGGCCAGACCGCTCAGGTTGCCGGTGCCGTGGATCATGGCATCGGTCAGTGCCTTTTCCTGCGAATGGATAGCGTCACCCGCCGCAAGGAATTTACCGCGCCGGTCACTGGCATCGCTGACCTGACTGCCCAACCATTCGAAATAGGACACGACATCGGACATGGTGGCATAAGCCCCAGTGTCGCGCGTGCCCATTTCCCAGTTGTTCGCAGGTCCATCCAGAAGGGCGTTATGTTCCAACGCGGTCAACCGGTCGGATATCCAAGCCACGCCGTAACCATGGCGCGAAAACACCTTGTAGGGTGAGATCACATAGCCGTCGACGTCGTAGGCGGTCAGGTCGATCCGGCCATGAGCTGCGTGCTGTATCCCATCGACAATTATGAAACAATCCGGAGCAACGACGCGGATGGCTTGTGAAACGGCCGCCACATCGACGCCCATGCCGGTCACGGGTGACGTATGCAGGATCGTTGCCACTTTGGTGTCCGGCGTTACGGCTGCGGCATAGGCCGCGGCGGTGACAGTGCCAGTGGCGTCATCATGCGGGATCAACACATGGGTTTGTCCGGCGATGCGGGCCCAACGATCACATGCCGAGCGCGTAGCCGGATGTTCCAATGTCGATCCCAACACGACGCCCGGACCAGTTCCCAGGCAAGCGTTCATGATCAGCCGAAACAACAGTTCGGTACCGCTTTCACCCACAAAGAACTGCCCACCAGGTGCGTTCATGAAATCCCGCATATCCGCCTTTGCCTTGTTGATTGTGGCAACCAGCGCATGGGATCCCGGATTATCGCGCCCCTGGTTATCCGGGATTGCCGCATATCGTTTCGAGCTGTCCAACACCGAATTCAGTGTCAGTGCCCCTCCGGCATTCTCGAAAAAGATTCGCTCACCCTGTTCGGGGCAATGATCGATCTGGGCAAAGCGTCTGCGGATTTGCTCCAGCAGACTCTCGGAAATTTGGCTCATGGCAGGTGGCGCTTTTTTTGTTGTGTATGCAAAAGTGAGTTTTGCCGAACCTAGGATGGTTCCTGTTACAAGACATGCAAAAAAATCCGTGGCAAAGCGGTCGAAAATTCTGCGCAAAGCGCGAGAGCCCTGAAAAGGCATAGGCCATAAACCCTAAATCGCCAGATCCAGCCTGTCACCCATGCCAGGCATCCGTATCGGCGGCGGCTTTTAATAGCCAGTTCTGAAACTGCCTTACCGCGGGTGTTACCGAGTTGTCCTTGAGCTTGGCATAGTAACCCCAGGGGCTGTCCAGATTCAGATCGAATGGCTCCATCAACAGGCCTTGATCCACGTAGGGTCGCGCCAGCGACTTCGGCAGCGCCAAACACCCCAGAGATTTCGTCGCCAGCTCAAGCGCGAGGTTCGAAGCGTTGGTGCGTGGCCCTTCTTTTTGGTTCAGGTCTTCCAGCCCGAAATGGGCGGTCACCTTCTCCCAATAGGCGGGTCGACCCAGAATGTGGATCAGCGGCGCGTCGTGCAATTGACGCGGATCGGTCAGGAGATGATTGCCGACCATGAAATCAGGGGCGCAGACCACAGTCAGCTTATCGACCCACAACTGCGTCAAGCCCTCGGCCACGTCATCAACATGATTGATTGTGATGGAAACGTCCGAGACATTCGGCTCGACATCCTCCCAGATCGTGCCGTGAACCGTCAGGGAAATGCCGGGGTGAGCCTCGGAAAAACCTTGAATAACATCAGGCAACCAATTCTCGGCCAGGCTGAACGGGCATGACACGGCCACTGTTTTGGTATGTGGTCGCAGAACAACCGATTGAGTCGCCACGTCGATCTCCTGCAGAGCGTGGCGCACAGACGGCAGATAGGCTTTGCCCACATCCGTCAGCGACAAAGATCGCGGATGTCGCACAAAAAGCGGACGCTTGATGAACTCTTCCAGCGAGCGTACGTGATTGCTGACCGCCGATTGGGTACAGTTCAGCTCTTCCGCCGCGCTTGTAAAGCTCAGGTGGCGGGCCGCAGCCTCAAAGGAGCGAAGAAATGAAAGGTGCGGCAGGTTCATCATTGGTATAATTCCGAGGCGGCTCATACTTCGAGTATGGTGCCCAACACCCGACCTCTTGTTCTATTGCGACATGAATAGTGTCACGTTTGCGACACCCAGGACCAGACAGCCACAAAAAATCCGGTGCCATTGCCCAAGGATTGTTTTCGTGCCGCCTGTGGGAAAAGCACCTACCCTTCCTGCTTATACCGATATCCGGACTCTCAACACATTCAGGCGGGCCATGTCAGGAACATTTCAAAAAGTTGCGGATTTCACCCTTGGCAGCACGGCTGCGGACTTTCCCGAAACAACGCTGAAGGCCGCAGCGCGGATGCTGCTGGATACGCTGGGCATCACGATCGGCTCAGGCCCTATAGCCGCTGGAGAGATAGCGCGGGAAAGTGCGCTGGCCCTTTATGGTGCGGGTGACGAGGCTTTTTCTGCGCGTATGCTGTTTGACGGCCGCCGCGTGAGTGCCGCGGGTGCAGCCTATGCAGCGGCAACCCAGACCGACAATCTGGACGGGCATGACGGGTATAACCCGACCAAAGGCCATATCGGCGTGGCGGTTGTTCCTGCGCTCGCCGCGTTGGCCGAAACGGTCGACGATTTCTCGGGACCTGAAGCACTGGCCGCCGTGACCATCGGTTATGAGGTTGCCGGGCGGGCGGGTATTTCGCTGCATAATACGGTCAGCGATTATCACACCTCAGGGGCATGGAATGCGTTGGGCGTTGTTGCCATGGCTGCCCGGTTGCGCGGCTTGACGGTTGACCAGATGCGACAGGCCATGGGCATTGCCGAATATCACGGCCCCCGCAGCCAGATGATGCGCGAGATTGCCAATCCGACCATGCTGCATGACGGTTCGGGCTGGGGCGCGCTGGTGGGCATGTCCTCGGCCCTGCTGGCCGAAAAAGGCTTTACCGGAGCCCCTGCTATCACCATCGAGGCTGATGAGGTCGCGCCCTACTGGCAGGATCTGGGGCAATTCTGGCAGATGGAGCATCAATATGTGAAACCCTACCCGATCTGCCGCTGGGCCCATGCCGCGATCGACGCCACTCGGGCTCTGATGCGCGATCATGATTTGACGCTTCAGGAGATCGAGGCGATACACGTCAACACCTTCCGTGAAAGCGCCTGCCTGTTTCAGGGCATGCCTGACGACACGTCCAAGGCACAATATTCGCTGCCTTTTGCCGTCGCTACAATGGTTGCATACGGGCGCATTGGCGTTGAGCACATTACCGGGTCCGGGCTTTCGGACCCTCTGGTGGCCTCGATTTTGGATCGCATTTCAGTGTCCGAGTCCGAGCGGCACTCAATCCGGTTCCCCGAAAGCCGTTTTGCGGATGTTATCATGACGCTGAAAGACGGGCGGGTTCTGGAATCCGGCGATGTTCATGCACGGGGCGGACCCGAGGCTCCGATGGGTGACGCTGAAGTAGAAGAGAAATTCATGGAGTTTGCCGCGCCGTCTCTAGGTACCGCCCGGGCCGAGGCCATTCGCGACGTGGTATTAGGACTACCCGAACCGGGGTCCAAGTTTTCGGGCCTTGGAGCCCTGATTTATGACGCACCCGGCAAGGCATGGGCAGTACTTCAGGAATGCCATTGATACCGCTGAAAATCAGGAAGGCTTCCGCGTATTCTGCGATATTTCCTCAACCGCATTTTACGCCCATGCGACCATGATCGCGGCCCAGAACTTCAACAAAGAGGTCACTTCGTGAAATCCCCTGTCACTATTCTGCATACCGACAATCCCGACGCCTCGAAACAGGTTCTCGCGCAGCGACATCCCGACCTCGAGATACACACTTGCGACAGCTATGATGCACTGCCGGAGATGATCGAAGACACGCAGGCCGAGGTTATCTATTCGGTTCGCTTCGCTGGCACGCCCGGTTTTCCCAGGCAGGCTCTGATCGATGCACCCAGCGTCAAATGGGTCTCAGTCGGCGGTTCGGGCACGGATCACATGAACCCATGGGATTCGGACACGTTCACAGTGACCAATGCCGCCGGGGTCGCCGCCGATATGATGGCGCAATACGCACTTGGTGCGATGTTTCACTTCACGCTGGATCTGCCCGGATTCAGAGCCGCGCAGACACGACGAGAGTGGATTTCAGGCAAGGTTGAACCGATTGATGGCAAGACAGTGCTGATCCTGGGCCTTGGACAGACCGGCATGGCCGTTGCCGCTCGGTCGAAAACCATGGGCCTGACGACCATCGGCGTCCGGGCCCGTCCCACGGACACACCGAATGTGGATGAGGTCCACGGCATGGAGGCATTACCAGGTCTCTGGCCACGTGCGGATTTCATTGTTGTCTGCGTGCCGCTTCTGGACAGTACCAAAGGGTTGGTGAATGCACGGGCCTTTGCGGCGATGAAACCGGGCGCGGTGATCGTCGATGTTTCGCGGGGCGGCGTGATCGACGAAGCTCCGCTTGTGCACGCATTGGAAACCGGTGCCTTACGCGGCGCGGCGCTTGATGTCTTTTCCATAGAACCGCTGCCCGCAAACCATGTTTTGTGGGGCTTTGACAACGTGATCGTCACGCCGCACTGCTCGTCCGTTTACGAGGGATGGGATCTGAAATCGGTTGAGATGTTCTCGGACAACCTTTGGCGCTATCGCAAGGGCGAAGCGCTGACAAACATCGTCAATCCCCAACGAGGATACTGAAATGCCACGAGACAGACGCGGTACATCCCGGAGCGGCGGCCGGCGCGGGAAAAGCGCACGGGCAAGCGCGGAAATCCAGCAGTTGCCGTGGCAAAACGTTATCAACTCAGCGCCAAAGATGGAATTGCTGAGCGAGGAGCAACTGGATCAACTGCACGCCACCTCGATGCGTATCCTGTCCGAGGCTGGCATTCGCGTCATGGGCGACAATGTGATGGACCTGTTCGAACAGGCCGGAGCGCTGGTGGATCGCGACACCAAGACCATCCGCATCGACGAAAGCATCGTCAACCAGGCACTGAAAACTGTCCCAAAGACATTTACACTGACCGGGCGCAATACGGAAAAGCAGATCACGCTGGGCGGCGACAATGTCAATTTCGGCCTCGTCGCTGGTCCGCCGAATGTACACGACTGTATCAACGGGCGACGTCCGGGCAATTATGAAGATTATTGCAACTTCATCAAACTGGCCCATCATTTCAACGCGATCCACCTGATCGGCAATCAGGTGACGGCGCCGCAGGAAATGCCCGCAAACAACCGACATCTGGACACCTACAACGCCAACCTTACGTATAGCGACCTCAGCTTCCACGCAACCGCGATTGGGCGGGGCCGGGCCATGGACGGCATCAACATGATGGCCATCGCGCGTGGCATGACGCTGGAAGAGATGCGCGCGGATCCGGGCGTGATCACCATCATTTCCGTAAACTCGCCGCGCCTGTTCGATGACGCGATGGGGGATGGGCTGATCGCCATGGCCGAGCACGGGCAGCCGGTTACGATCACGCCTTTCACTTTGATGGGGGCGATGACGCCGGTCACGCTGCCTGCCGCTCTAGCGCAACAGAATGCCGAGGCGCTGTTCGGCGTGACCCTGACCCAGTTGGTCAATCCCGGCACGCCGGTGATGTATGGGGCGTTCACCTCGAATGTGGATATGCGATCAGGCGCACCGGCCTTTGGCACCCCGGAAAACACCAAGGCCAACATGATCAGCGGACAATTGACACGCCGCTATGGCATTCCCTATCGCACTTCTAACGCCAATGCCTCGAACGTGGTCGATTTGCAGGCTGCCTATGAGACGATGATGGCAACGTGGGGCGCCGTTTTGGGCGGGGCTAATCTGGTCTATCACGCTGCCGGGTGGCTTGAAGGGGGGCTGACCGCTTCTTATGAGAAGCTGGTCATGGATGTCGAGATCCTCCAGAATATGACGGAATTCCTGAAACCGATGAAGTTTGACGACAGCGAGCTGGGGTTTGAAGCCATCAAGGACGTCCCGACCGGTGGGCATTTCTTTGGTACTGAACACACGATGGAGCGTTATGAAACTGCCTTCTACGCGCCGATGCTATCCGACTGGCAGAACCACGGCGCTTGGGAAGCTGCCGGGTCCAAGACCGCGCTGAACCGGGCAACCGAGATCTGGCAGCAGGCCCTGCGGGAGTACGAGGCCCCAGCTATGGACCCGGCGATCCGTGAAGAGCTGGACGCTTATATCACCAAACGCAAGGAAGAGATCGGTTCAGACGAACCTTAAAGAAAATAGCCGGGCTCATAGCCCTGCCTTCACTTACAGCAGATCAAACAAGCGCCCCGGAACATTCTTGTGCTTTGGAAGGCCGAGTGCTCGCATCAAGGCAAACATCAGGGCCTGATTGGATGTCACAACCGGTTTATCGAGAGCGGATTCGATCCTGCCTACGGCTTCAACCGCGCGCATGTCAGTGCAACTCAGCACGATGGCCTCAGCCTCGGGGTGGTCGGCCTGACCGGCAAGGTCAAACACTTCGTCCGGGGTCAGCTCCCCTTGCCCGTAGTTCCCAAGTTCACGCCCAATATCGGCGCATTTGACGGTCGTGATCTGGTTTTCAGCCAGAAACTCCATCGCTTGCGTGTTGATTTCACCCAGATAGGGTGAAGAGAACCCGACTTTGGCCACACCCAACGTTTTGATCGCACTCACCAGTGCCCCGGCAGCGGTAAAGGACAGCGCACCAGACCCAGCCTTGATATCCTGCGCCAGTTGGTCGTCAAAAGAGGGGCCGTGGGTCAGCGTGGCCGATGTGCACCCATAGAGAACCACATCGGGCCGCACGCCCGAGATCATCTTCAGGTCGTGGCCGATGTCCGAAGCGCCAAGACCGGCCATCTGATCCGATCCGGGGATCTCGTCCACATCATAGCCGCCCATGCGCTGGAAATGTACCGTCGTATCCGGGCAGCGCATCAGCATCATGTCGGCTTCAAGGTTGGTGTTGGTGAAAGGCACCAACACTCCAATTTTAGCCCGTGTACGGGTCTCGTGAGTCATGACGTCACCTTTTTCAGAACGGCCAAGCAGCGCTCCATTACTGCTTCGTCGCAAATCGTCGCGCGCAGGCAATCATCCAAACCGTATCCGCCCATTCCACGCATCAGCAAACCTTCGGCCCGAAGCGCAGCATCTGCTTTTTGGGCTGCTTCGGCATCGGCAAAACGGATCAGGACAAAATTGGTGTGGCTGGGCGGCACCAGCAGCCCCAAAGCCCTGCACCCATCGGCAAAACGGTCCCGGATGGTGGCGGTGTTGACAACTGTGTCGCGCATATGCGGCTGATCCAGCACAGCGGCTGTTGCCATCGCTTGAGACGCAATGGATATGTTATTGGGGTTTAGCAGCTTGCGCAGTTCAACAGCGATATCGGGCGGGAACAGACCCCAACCCACGCGCGCGCCAGCAAGCCCATAGGCCTTGGAAAAGGTACGCATGACCACAGTATCTCCGCGTGTGACGAGCGCGAAGATTTCAGCGGGGTCCTGATCCTGATCAGCGAATTCGGAATAGGCCTGATCGACCACCAACAACACATCACTCGGGAGGTTGCCACGCAGGCGAATTACCTCGGCATTCGGGATCAGAGTCCCTGTCGGATTACCCGGGTTGCAAACAAAAACGATCCGCGTTTCGGGCGTGACAGCGGCAAGAATGTCATCGACCGACACGGTCAGATCGATCTCGCGCGCTTTAACGTAGTCCGCCTGCACCTGCGCCGTTGCCGAGGCTACATAGGCATAGCCGTAATCGGTGCCCAATACCCGATCGCCCGGCCCGGCAAAGGCGCGGATCAGACAACCGATCAATTCCATCGAACCGGCGCTACACAGGATGTTGTCGGCTGATACTCCATGTGTATCTGCAATCGCCGCGCGCAGCTCGGGCCAGTCGGGGTCGGGGTAAAGCGGCATCTGAACCAACGATGCCCGACCCGCCTCAATCGCCGAGGGACTCGCCGGAAAAGCGCTTTCATTCTGGGCCAGAGAAACCGTACCCGGCCTGCCCAGATCGGCCAGAGCATAGGCGGCCATGGCGCGGACGTGTTCTACGGCTCGGATCATGATGCACCTCCGTATGCCTTGGCGCCTTTTGCGGTAACCAAACCGCGCTTCAGGTCCAGATTCAGCGCGTCTGGATCACGCTCAGACGGGTCACCAAAGCCACCGCCCCCGGGGGTGTCGAAGATCAGGTAGTCATCGCCTTCAACCCGCAATTCGCCCTTGCCCGGAATATCGCTGTCGCCATCGCGGAACCGTATTCGTCCCGGCGCGCCAGGCTGCCCGCCCATACGTCCCAGAGCCGGGAATTTGAGGCGCTCGACTGACAGGAATACGATGAACGGCGCGTTGTTGGAGGAGGTCATCTCAATCCGCTGACCCAGCCCGCCGCGATATTTGCCTGCTCCGCCGGAATCCGGCAACAACTCGCGCCGCCACATGACGACCGGGGCAACACTTTCGGTGATCTCGACCTGCGATCCGAAGACACCCGAGGGGTAGGCGGTGGCCGAAAGCCCATCCGCATGGGGTCGTGCGCCGGTTCCTCCGTTGTGGACAGGTTCGATGGCAAACTCCCGCCCGCCATTGGCCGCGACTTCGGGGGCATGACGCATTGGCAGATCGAACATACAGGATGCACCCTCGGCAGGCACCTGATCCGGCAGAGCCTGGTGCAGGCAGCCCAAAACCAGATCGGGTGTCACTTGCCCGAGTGTGTGTCGCATCGCAACCGGCACAGGGCGTTGAGCATTCAGGATGCAACCTTTGGGGCCGTCCACGGTAAAAGGCTCCAGTGACCCTGCGTTGTTTGGAATATCCGGCCCAACGATGCAGCGTAGGGCAAAGACCGTGTAGGCAGTGGCATAGTTCAAAGGCACGTTGATGCCCTTTTTTGAACAACCCGACGTGCCAGTGAAATCCACGTGCATCCCGTCTTTGGTGACGGTCATCGTCGCGTGCAGCTCCAACTCGCTCTCATATCCGTCCATACGCAGCACGTTTTTGTAGACGCCTTCAGGCACTTCGGCGATCGCCTCCAGCGCGCCTTTGCGCGAGGTGTCGATGATATAGCTGCCCAGCGTGTCCAGATCGTCGATCCCGAACTCGTCCATCATTGCGACAAGACGGTTCACACCTGCCTCGCAACAGGCAATCAGGGCGTAAATGTCGCCTTCATTCGCCACAGGCTCGCGCGAGTTCGCGCGGATGATGTCCATCAGCAGAGCGTTGGGCGTCCCGGCCTCGACCAGTTTGCAGGGCGGGATCAGCAGCCCTTCGTCATAGATATCCGAGCCCTCCGGCCCCATACCCAAACCACCCAGATCCACCAGATGCGAGGTGCAGGAGGTAAAGCCCACTACCTTGCCATCTTTGAATGCGGGCATCATCAGCAGGAAGTCATTCAGATGCCCCGAGGCAAGCCACGGGTCATTTGTCATGTAGATGTCGCCGGGTTTCATGTCCTGCAGCGCAAAACGGCCGCGCAAGTGCAGGACGGCTTCAGCCATCGTGTTGATATGGCCCGGCGTTCCGGTCACGGCCTGCGCCAGCATCCGTCCATTCACATCGAAAATCCCGGCGGAAATGTCGCCGCACTCACGCACGATAGGTGAAAAGGCGGCACGGATCAGGGTCTGGCCCTGTTCTTCAACCACGGCCAGCAGACGGTTCCACATCACTTGCAGGCGGGCGGGGGAAAGATCAGCAGTCATTTTGCGCCTCCTTTCTGATCCTGGATCAAGACGAGGTTGCCGATGGCATCCATATGGGCTGAGAAATCGACAGAAACGAGCGTGGTGGTTTGTGGTTCATGGATCAGCGCAGGCCCCGGCACATAGTCGCCGGGGGTCAAGTCAGCGCGGGCGACAAAGGCGGCCTCTTTCGTTGTACCATCCACATCGCAGGTGATCGGTCGCGTTTCAGAAACATTAAACGTATTTCGGTCTGGAGTCTGGGGCACCGCAGGCACGGCGCTGTCCGGCGTAGCGACCCGAACGGCCCAGTTGAGAATCTCAATCTCCATCCCCGGAACCGGGCGTGAGAATTGTTTGCGATACTCCTCTTCAAAAGCGGTTGTCAGTGGCGCGATATCTTCGCGTGTCAGGGCACGATCCGGCAGGGTAATTTCGATCTCATGCCCCTGACCGTTATAGCGCATGAAAGCGGTACGCAGGATTTCGGTTGGGGCATCCCCTGCCCCTTGGGCGACAACCTCTTTTGCCTCGGCTATCATCGCGTCAAACAGGGCATTCACCCCATCCATGTCCATGCTGTCGAGCAGGGAATAACGCGAGCGGACGATCTCGAACGAGACCGGAGCGAACAGAAACCCAACCGCTGAGCCGACGCCGGGGTTGGGTGGAATAACGATACGCGACACCCCTGCTGACCGCGCGACGCGGCTGGCGTGCAGAGGGCCATTGCCTCCGAAGGCAATCATGGTCCGAGGACCAAGGTCTTTGCCGCTTTCAACCGCGTGCATGCGCCCGGCGCTGGCCATGCTTTCATCCACGATGCAGCTGACGCCATCTGCCGCGCCTATCGCATCAAGTCCCAGTTTTTCACCTATCACGCGCGTCAGGGCGGCCTTGGACCCGTCAGGATCAAGCTTGATATGCCCCTCGGCAAAGGTGTCCGGTACGATATATCCTAAAGTGATGTCACTGTCTGTCACTGTGGGATCAGTACCGCCGCGCATGAAGGCGACCGGGCCGGGTTCCGATCCTGCCGATTTGGGACCCACGGTCAGACGCCCAAGACGGTCAACGCCCGCAATTGAGCCCCCGCCCGCGCCGATCTCAATCATCTCAATCACCGGAATACGCACCGGCATTCCGGATCCTTTGATGAACCGTGCGGCCCGGGCGATTTCGAACGAGCGGGACGTCTGCGGACGCGCCCTGTCGATCAGGCAAAGCTTGGCGGTGGTGCCACCCACATCGAAGGACAGGACCTGGTCCAACCCCGACTGCGCCGCAATACGGGCGGCCAAAATTGCACCGCCCGCGGGGCCGGATTCGACCAGTCGAATGGGAAAACGCGCGGCAGTTTCAACTGTGCACATGCCACCACCCGCCGTCATCATCAGGATCGGACAGGTCACACCCTCTGCCGCGAACTGATCTACGAACCGGGTCAGATAGCTTTCCATCAGAGGCTGGATGTAGGTGTTGGCAACGGTGGTGCACAGCCGGTCAAACTCACGTGCTTCGGGACTGACATCGGACGAAATTGATACTGTCAGATCCGGGCGGTGTTTTGCCAGAAGATCACGCAGGCGTCTTTCGTGGGCCGGATTGGCGTATGAGTGCATCAGACAGATTGCCACCGCTTCGGCCCCGCTGACGTCGATTTCAGTCAGCAACCTGTCGATCTGCGTCTCATCCAGTTCAAGCAGCACGTCGCCTTCTGCTGATATGCGTTCGCGGATCGTCAGAGAACGCTCGCGCGGGACCAGCATGTCCGGCTTTTCGAGGTTGATATCGTACTGGGAATACCGCCGCTCGTACCCGATATCGAGGATGTCGCGAAACCCTTCGGTGCAAATCGTCGTCACAACCGCACCGCGCCGTTCGATTAGCGCGTTGGTTGCCAGAGTCGTACCGTGAATAAAGCCGGTGACTTCCTCCATCGTCCGTCCGGATTGCGCCATGACGCGTTGCGCGCCTTCCATGGCACCTTCGGCGGGGTTTTGATGCGTCGTCAGTGTTTTGGTTGAAGCCAGTATCGTCTCATCACCCGAGACCAAAACTGTATCGGTAAATGTGCCACCGATATCGATGGCGAGGCGCAGAGCGGTTGTCATTTGGTTTTCCATTGTCGTCTGAAAGCAGGCAAGCAGCACGCCCCTCAGGGCAGTTACCGGCGCGGCGTTACCAGATCACAGCCGGTGGCACGGCGATCCAGACGATTGGGAATACACAGACAGCTCATACAGTTTTTTCACCTACTGTTTTGTGTGTCACTAGCAAGTTTACGACAAGTTGGCCTGCAAACGACACATTTGTCGCTGCAAGCTGCTAGGGTCAGGATGCATTGATTTCCACTTTTCGGCGTGATTCACTGCTCCAAACACGGAGCGAAGACACGAGCGACCTTTATTGGCTGGCAGACGAGCAGATGGCGCGTCTTGAACCTTTCTTCCCCAAGTCCCATGGCAGGACTCGTGGAAACGACAAGCGGGTCTTGAGCGGTATTATCTTCTTCAATCGCAACGGGTTACGTTGGCGTGATGCGCCCAAAGAATACGGACGTCACAAGACGCTCTACAACCGTTGGAGCGATAAAGGTATCTTTGCCGAGATGCTGATTGGTTTGGCGGCTGATCATGGTTAGGAAAAGACGACCATGATTGACGCGACTTATCTCAAAGCGCATCGCACGGCGTCCAGTCTGGGCGTCACAAAAAGGGGGCGTGGCCGCCTGATCAACTGCTCGACAGGCGCATCCGAAGGATGCTGCCGAAAGGGGTCTACCAAAGGTGGTATGAACACCAAGCTACACGCCGTCTGCGACGGTCAAGGACGGCCTCTGAACCTGTCTGTCACCGCTGGTCAGGTCAGCGATTACATCGGCGCACGGGCGTTCGTTGGCAGCCTGCCAAAGGTAGATTGGCTGCTCGGGGATCGCGGCTATGACGCCGACTGGTTCCGGGAAGCGTTGCAAGACAAAGGGATACGCGCGTGCATCCCGGGCCGGAAGCAACGCAAAACAACAATCCAATACGACAAGCGCCGATACAAACGCCGCAACCGCATTGAAATCACGTTTAGCAAGCTCAAGCACTGGCGCCGCGTGGCAACGCGGTACGAAAGGTGTCCCAATGTCTTCCTCTCAGCAACCGCTTTCGCAGCTTTGGTCATCTATTGGCTATGAGGCCTGACCCTAATCCAATCGTGTTTCAGAGTGGCCGAAATAAATAGGGCACTGCACCAGAATGGCCGTCAGTCTGAAACGTCTTTGTTGAGCAGAACCCAGTCCCTCACCCGTTTCGCGGTGTCAACAAGTGGTCTGTTTTCCGACCAAACCAGATAGAACCCAAGTCCCGTTTCCCATTTCCATTGGTCCAGTGCAGCCAGCAGCCCCCTTTGGACTAGCGGCGCCGTCAGGTGATCCCAGCCAAAAGCAAAACCCTCACCGGACAGGGCAGCCTGCAGAACAAGCGCATAGTCATTCAACCGAAGCCCCGAAATCGGAGGAGCCTCGGTCACATCGAAATGTTCGAACCACTGATTCCAGCTTGGGCGTTCACGAACGGGCTCTTCCAGATGAATCAGCTTGCAACCTAACAAATCCCGCACAGAGGTCAGAGGGCCTGCTGCGGCCATTTCTGCAGGGCTGGCAACCGGGTATATGATTTCCTTGGAAATAAGCTCTGAGTTGTACCCGTCCCACTGCCCCGAACCGCGGCGTATAGCGAGGCTTATGTTCTCGGAATCGATATCGGGCTCCCGGTCGCTGGACTGCAGCCTCAGATCGATATCTGGATAGGCCGAATGAAACTGCTGAAGTTTCGGCATCATCCAATAATAATTAAACCCGGATGATGCATTGAAAGTGACATGGTCATTCTTGGTGAACTGCTTGATCGAGTTTACCGATGCCAGAATTTGATCGAACGACCGTGACACATCCGAGTAAAGCTTTGAGCCCGCAGAGGTCAGCGTGATCCTCTTGTGTTCCCGTCGGAACAACAAAACACTCAGTGACTCTTCCAGCTGCTTGATGGCGGCGCTGACTGCTGGCTGCTTCACATTCATTTCGTCCGCAGCACGCGTGATCGACTGAAGCCGAGCTGCGGCTTCGAAATACACGAGATGGCGAGAAGAAGATACGTGTTTCCAGAGGTTATGCATAACCTGTGTTTATCCAAAACATTATCTTTTTCAACCGTCACGAACCGGTTTCAGATGGCTATTGTGCCGTTTCAAATGACCCGAGGAGTGGCTCAATATGGCTCGACGCGCACGACAGTCCCGTTTACGCAGCACAGAGGCCGGATCAGTTCCGGCGTCCCCGTATGTCCAGCGCAAACTGGCTTTTTTCGATCCTCTGCGGGAAGAGGACTTGGTGCGCCTCGAAGCCCAGGTCGACTGGATTTTCGAAGAGGTTGGCATCGCATTCCGGGATGATCCCGAAGCTTTGGAATTGTGGCGTCGTGAAGGTGCCCGGATCGAAGGCGACATTGTGCGGGCTGATGCGAGCTGGATTCGCGACCTGTGCGCCAAGGCTCCGAAGAAGTTCACTCAGATCGCACGCAACCGGGATCGGTCGGTTGTCATTGGTGATGGAAATCAGGTTTTTGCTCCGGTCTACGGCGCGCCTTTCGTCCGCGATCTGGAGGGCGGCCGCCGCTACGGCGACATTGAGTCGTTCGAGAAGTTGGTCAAACTGACCTATATGCACCCCAATCTGCATCACGGTGGGTTCGTGACATGCGAGCCTTGCGATGTCCCTGTCAGCAAGCGCCATCTGGACATGTTGTTCACGCATATGACGCTCAGCGACAAACCACATCTTGGTGCAATTACCGAGATGAGCCGCGCGCAAGACAGTGTCGATATGGCCGAGATCGTATTTGGCGCTGATTTTATGGAAGAAAACTGCGTGATTATGGGCAATGTGAACACAAACTCGCCGTTGCTGGTGGATCGAGTGGTGACCGAGGCGGCTCGTGTGTATTCAACGCGCGGACAGGGTATGATTGTAGTACCTTTTATCCTTTCCGGTGCTATGGGCCCCGTCAGCACAGCGGCCAGCGTTGCGCAGGCCATGGCCGAAGCGATGATGGTTTGCGCCTATGTGCAATTGTTGCGCCCCGGCGCACCTTTCGTGTTGGGTAACTTCCTGTCCTCGATGTCTTTGAAATCAGGCGCACCCACTTTCGGGATGCCCGAGCCAGTGATTTCGAACTATGCCATTGGGCAACTTGCCCGACGCGTGGGGCTACCGTTGCGTTGTGGCGGTTCACTGACCGCATCCAAGATCGAGGACGCACAAGCCGCTTATGAATCCGCAGATTCCATGCACTCAACGATGCTGTCCGGTGCAAACTTCGTATTGCACTCAGCTGGCTGGCTGGAGGGTGGGCTGTGCACCGGTTTCGAAAAGCTGATCATGGATGCTGATCGACTGGGCTCGTACCAGAAAATTCTGAGCCAGGGCCTGGACACGAGCGACGAAGCCTTCGCCCGCGATGCCTATGGCGAAGTCGAAGCAGGGGGTCACTTCCTGGGCTGCGCCCACACCATGCGCAACTATCAGACTGCGTTTTATGAACCCAAGCTGTCTGACAGTGAAAACGTTGAGAGCTGGGAAGAAGGTGGTTCCAAAGACATGCGCCGCCGGGCCTATGAACGCTGGAATCAGATGCTGAACGAATATCTGCCACCGACGATGGATAAGGCCAAAAAGGAAGAACTGGCCGCCTATGTCAGTCGTCGGAAAGAGGAAATTCCGGATGCCTGGTACTAGGGATTCTGATCCTCGGACGACACCGGCAAACATCCCAATGACAAGTAAACACCGAGACCAAAGGCGACCGCTTTCACCGGTGCCTGTGAATTAAGAAGGATTTCTCATGCCTGAGATTCAAAAAGACGAAAGCACGGCTGGAAAAAAGCTGCCGTCCCACGCCAAGGTTGTCGTGATCGGCGGTGGTGTAGTTGGGTGTTCGATCCTGTTCCACCTCGCCAAGTTCGGCTGGAAAGATGCCGTACTGCTGGAACGCGATGAGCTGACGTCCGGTTCAAGCTGGCATGCGGCGGGTCAGATCCACACGATCAGTTCAGACCCCAACATTTCACGCCTGCAAAGCTATACCATCGATCTGTATAAAGAGATCGAGGAACTGTCCGGCCACTCGGTTGGCCTGCATATTACTGGCGGTTTCTACGCCGCCTCGACCAAGGAATGGTATGATTACCTCAAACGCGAGCGGTCCAAAGCGCGCTATATGGGTCTGCATCAGGAATTCATCAGCCCCGAAGAACTGGCCAAGCGTCATCCGCTAATCGATCCCAAGCACTACTACGCAGCTCTGTGGGACGAGCAGGATGGCGATTTGGATCCATCAGGCGCCACCTATGCCTTTGCCAAGTCTGCGCGCCATTATGGTGCCCATTACTTCACTCACACGCCCGTCACGGCCACCAACCAGCGCCCCGACGGCAGCTGGGATGTGACCACACCCAAGGGTGTTATCAATGCCGAACATATCGTCAATTGCGGTGGTCTCTGGGCGCGAGAGGTCGGACATATGCAGGGCGTTCACTTGCCGGTACAGCCAATGGAACACCACTATCTGATAACGGACTCAATCCCGCTGATCAAAGAACGCATGGAGATCATGGGCGAAGCCGGTCGCCTGCCAGCAGGCATCGACTATGAGGCGAATATCTATTTCCGGCAGGAACGCCACGGTATGCTACTGGGCACCTACGAGCCGAAATCGACCCCATGGAAAGTTGACGGCACGCCTTGGGATTTTGGCCACGAACTGCTGCAACCCGATCTCGATCGCATTGCCGACCGGCTGGAGATGTCCTTTGAACGTATCCCCGCGATAGGTGAATCCGGCATCAAGGACACCATCAACGGGCCGTTCACCTTTGGCCCGGATGGCAATCCGATGATCGGCCCGGTTCCGGGGATGAAGAACTATTGGGTTGCGGTGGGCGTCATGGCCGGTTTCTGTCAGGGCGGCGGCGTCGGCCTGACCATGGCGGAATGGATGATCGACGGCGAGCCTTCAATCGACGTCTGGGCAATGGATGTGGCCCGCTTTGGCGAGTTCGCGACACCCGACTGGGGCACCATCAAGTCCTCGGAAAATTACGAGCGCCGCTTCGTCATGACCTTCCCGAACGAAACGCTGCCAAAGGGCCGGATGCAGAAAACCACCGCCCTGTATGACCGGCTGGTCGCCAACGGCGCGCTGATGGGTCAGGGCTTTGGGCTGGAGAACGCGTTGTGGTTCGCTGATGGACCAGAAGATGCATATGAAACCCCGACATTCGAGCGCAACCGCAGCCGCGAATATGTTGCGCGCGAGGTAAAGGCAGTACAAGAAGCCGTCGGCGGCATCGAGATCGCAAACTTCGCTAAGCATGAGTTCAGGGGCGAAGGTGCCCGTGAATACCTGAACCGCACGCTGGCCGGTTACGTTCCGAAACCTGGTCGCCTGACACTGACCCCGATGCTGACCGAAAAGGGCCGCCTATATGGAGATCTGACGGTTGCATGTCTGGCCGAGGATCACTTCATGCTGTTTGGTTCGGGCGCGATGCAGGACGCACACCGTCGCTGGTTCGAGAGGGACCTGCCCACGGAAGTAACCTATTCCAACGTGTCGGACGACTGGCACGGTATCGCGCTGTCCGGCCCGAGATCGCGAGAACTGCTGGCCCGTATCACCCGTGAGGACGTGAGCGCTGACGCGCTCAAGTTTCGCGATCTGCGCCAGACCTTTGTCGGAGGCGTACCGGTAATCCTGAACCGCATTTCCTTCTCGGGGGAACTGGGTTTTGAGATCTACTGCCGTCCACAATATCTGCTGCGCTTGGCCGAGGCGATTGAAGAGGCTGGTGCTGATCTGGGCTATCGCTGGTATGGTGCTCGTGCCCTGATGTCACTGCGTCTGGAAAAAGGCTGGGGCGTCTGGACCACCGATTTCCGTCCCGATTTCAACGCGGTGGAATCCGGAATGGATGCTTTCATCCACTGGAAGAAAGACTTTGTCGGCAAGGACGCCACGCTGAAAATCAAGGAAGACGGCGTTGCCCGCAAGCTGGTTACCATGACTATCGATGTTGACGGTATCGACGTCTCGAGCGACGAGGCCATCCTGAAAGATGGCGAAGCGGTTGGCTATGTCTCGTCCGGCGGTTACGGCCATCGCGTCGGCAAGTCGATGGCCATGGGTTACATCACCACTGAAAGCGCGGTACCGGGAACCAGGCTTCAGGTCGAAATTCTGGGTTCGTTCTACGATGCCGAAGTGCTGGGCGGGCCCCTCTATGACGCCAATGGAGCGAATATGCGGAGCTAAAAATGCTGAGTATGGGGCGTCTCCGGGCGTCTCATTCTCGACCACCCAAGTGCGTACTTCAGTACTGCGTGTTGATTGGTCGAAGCTGGCCGGCACTTCCTTGAGGGAAGCGCTTGTGTTTGGCCGGCGCTAAACCTGTCACAAGCGCCTATGCGCCGCTTGTGGTCTCATGCATCTTGAGATGTACTTTTCATATGGTTCCTTCCCGGTGTATCCCTTTCGCTGTTACACGAATGGCAGGCGAACTAAATGAAAAAGATATTGCACACTCAATTAGATAACTTTCGCATTTGCTCTAGAAACGCCTGCCCTGGACATGGTGCGTTTTGACGGAGCTTTCTCCTGCAGATCAAGTACCCAACCACTGGGTTCGCTCGATCCTGTCCCTGCCTCACTTGTCAGATCATTCCGTCCAAGCGCTGGCTGCAGCGAACCTGCCCCATGACGCATTGGATCAGATCGGCGCACCGGTTCCGCGAGGAACCGAAGCGATCATTCTGGATTTTCTTTCAGTCCATCTCGATTCCCCGTTTGCAGGGGCTGAAACCGGCATGGCGCTTGATCCGCGCAACAGTGCTTTGCTGACCTATATTCTGTTCAACTCGAAGACCCTGAGTGACGCCGTCCACCATGTGCAGCGTTTTACGCCGGTTGCTCGCCCTCAGGCTCGTGTCGAGCTCCGCAAGGCTTCTGAACATATCGACTTCATCATCTACAGTTCTGAACCCGATCTGAGGCTAAATGCCCATTTTATCGAATTTGCGCTGGGGGCAACTTTGGGTGCTTTCAGAACGGCGACGGGTTCGTCAAAACTGGCGTCTCAAGTCGGGTTGGGCAATTCGCGCAAACACGGCCAGCAGAAACTTGCCTCAATATACGGTTGCCCGGTCGTATTAAATTCGACTGAAAGCTATCTGCGGTTTCCAACCGCGAACCTGACCACACCGATACGCAACCCCGACACACAGCTTCTGGGCCACCTGACCAGTTATGGTGAAGTACTTCTGAGCAGAACCCGCCCGGCCCCAGCGACACTGGCCCAGAAGATCGAGCGACAGCTGTTACACGGTATGGCCGAAGGTCGCCCCCGGCTGTCGGATGTTGCGGCGGAACTTGGGTTGTCCGAGCGTACACTGAATCGCCGATTGCGCGACGAGGGCACAAGCTATCGCGATTTGATCAGAATTTCGCAACTCAAACTTGCGCAAGCCTTCCTGAGGGACCCGCATCTTACTTTGATCGAGATCGCTCATCTTTGCGGGTTCTGTGATCAGAGCAGCTTTACTCAAGCCTACAAAAGATGGACGGGAAATACGCCGAGATCCGCCAAAACATCATTTAGAAACAAGCGATAAATTGCGAAAAATATGCCTCTGGCGGGTTTTCTAAAAAGATTGGCAGGCCGCCAACATGAAATGTGTGCAAGGGTTGCTAACTACGCATTCACCACGCGTGAAAAATCAACCTGAAGATGAAAGCACACTCAAGATGTCCAATGGAACATTTACCGATTTTCTGTCGGCGCTTCTGGCGTTCGAATCTGGCTGGGACCGGGATCGTTACGAATCCGGCGTCATCCAGGACTGGCAGCTGAACAGCTGGGCCGGTGGAACCGTCACTGATTTCTTTCCCGACTACAGCAGCTGGGGCGATTTGAGCGACGAGGAATGGCAAAGCATGGCCTACAGGTCGATGAACTCACTGGGGTTTGTCGGCTTTCAGTTTGGTGAGGCGCTGCTGATTGACCTCGGCTATTACGATGACGATCAGTTTTACGGCAATGGGGCAGCGACCAATACCTGGGACGGCATATGGACTGGCAAGAACGGCGTGAACTCTCTGGAAGATTTCATGACTGAAGAGGCCCAGACCGTCGCCATTCAGGAAGCTTTCGGCCACAACCTTCAAATCATTGAAAACGGATTGCAGAATGCAGGCCAGAGCCTGTCTGATTTTATCGGGCAAACCGTAACATACACTGATGCAACCGGCTCAGTCGTAACGGTGGAACTGTCCCTGACAGGCATACTTGCTGCTTCCCACTTGCGCGGGCCCCACGGAACTTTGAACCTGTTGCTGAGCGGCGCGACTTCGACGGACGAATACGGCACCTCAATCCTGCAATACATCAACCAGTTCGGAGGATATGACGGCCCATCCGTCGAAGAACTGATCACATATTTCGAAGACCTCAAGACCGGGGACGAAGGTCTGGCCACGCCTGGTGATAACGCCGGCGTGGACGCCGGCCAGAGCGGCGCGCCCGATGGCACGGCCAATGTCGACAAGGACAGCGCCGACGTGGTGATTACATGGTCCTATGGGGCCGACGCCCAGATTACCGATTTTGATCCGGCTACCGATACGATATTTGTGGATTGGATTTCTGCCGATGATCTGGTCATTACCGAAACCGATGGATCGGTAGTGTTTTCAGTGCCGTCTAACCAGCAGTCGCTGACATTGGTCGGGGTAACTCTGGCCGATCTGCAAGCTGATAACTTCACCATCCTCGACAGTACCGCCGCACAGGAGATTCTGAGCCTCATTGGCAACGACACCCCTGCCCCGGATCCGGAACCCGGTCCAGATCCCGACCCCTCGCCCGATCCGGACCCGGACCCGACCCCCAACCCGAATGGGTCAGCAAGCGCCTTCGACAATCCGGCGATCACTGGCGAAAACGCCGATATTGTGGTCACCTGGACATGGGGCAATGACTCCGTCGTTCAGGGGTTCGACCCGGCAAGTGACACCATTTTCATCGACTGGATCGGTGCCGATGCGATTGAATTTTCCGAGGCCGGCGGTTCAGTGGTCATTTCGGTTCCCTCGAACAATCAATCCATCACTTTGCAGGGCGTGACACTGGCCATGCTCGAAGCGGAAAACATCCACGCCTTGGATGCATCGACCCGAAACGAGCTGGCCACATTGATCGACGTTGATGGCGATCATGATGATGGGCACGAAGGTGACGGCAACGGGAATACGCACACGCATATGCACGTGACCATCGGATATGGCAGCCCAGCGCAAGTGATCAATGGTTTCTTGCCCGCCATGGGCGATGTCATCGAGATCGACCCGTCCGTTGCAGCAAGCGATTTCGAGATTTTCGAGGAGTCCGGCGATGCCCTCGGCATGACTGTGCGCATCAGCATAACAGTGGATGGCGTGACAACGCAGACGGTGTTCACCGGCATTGGCCTGAGAGATTTGACGATTGCCAACTTCTCGGCCGGCACACAGGATGTTCAGAATGAAATTGCCACTGTGCTGGGGCAGGACATCTCAGCACCTGATACCGGTGGTTATGAACTGAGCTATGATACGGACGGTTCGAACCCGCCCGAAGTGACCGGCAGCACTGACACCGGTGGCCGTATCTTCCGGGCGGACAGCAACGCTGATGATATTACCGGTTTCGACGCGGCAATCGATCAGGTGGATTTCGGCGGAACTTCGGTTCACGGAATGATCA
Source organism: Ruegeria sp. AB9 (assembly GCF_056542585.1). Classification (NCBI taxonomy): domain Bacteria; kingdom Pseudomonadati; phylum Pseudomonadota; class Alphaproteobacteria; order Rhodobacterales; family Roseobacteraceae; genus Ruegeria; species Ruegeria sp. AB9. The sequence continues at coordinate 70,923 of NZ_JBQGAA010000005.1, forward strand.
TTACGAAATCCGAGGCCGGTGAGATCGTGATTGACAGCCCATGGTCCGATGCAGCCCAGATTGTTCAGGGCGTCGGTTATCAGGATGTCACGATCGACAGTTTCGGCATCGTCGGCAACGAACATTTCCGGCAGGACATGGGTGGTGTGATCTCGTGGGAACAAGGCGTTGGCGCGCGCGAAAACGACACCGTTTATATCCGCAGCCATGAATATGGTAGGTCCGAAGTGATCGACAATTTCGACCCCACATCGATGAAGATCAGCTTTCTCTACTTCGGAACGCGCGAGCGCTTGTCAGTCGAGGATACATCCGACGGGTTAGTGATTTCGACCCTGCCAAGCGGGCAGAGCTTTACCTTCACCGGTGTGTCCAAGGCTGATCTGGTGCCGGGATTGGTCGAATTCCACTTCGATCAGGTGATGGAGGATAATCTGGAAACGCCCTTCGGGTTCGACCAGAACGATGTCACGCTGGTGGATCGCACTGACCTGCTGACCCCTGAAGCGCCCGAAGGTGACACGACCGACGGTTTCCAGACCCGGGCCGGTGATCTGACTGGCAGTGTCTATGAGACTTCGGGGTCAAGTGACGAAACCGAGCAAACACCGGGTTCTTCTCAGGATGGACCTGCCCCGGACGGCAGTGTGATGCTTGGGCTTGAGGCTGACCGGGTCGAGATCGACTGGAACTGGGGCGCTCAAACCCGGATCGAAGGCTTCGACAAAGCCAATGACAGTTTTGATTTCAACGCCCTGACCGCTGAACAAGTCGGCATTCGTGAAGTGGACGGGAATCTTGAAATCGAGGTATTGGGCAATGGCGGCAACGTCACAACCATTGTCGGCATACAGGCTGAAGACCTGACGCCTGACAATATCGAGGCGGACGCCAACAACGCTATCCTTGACGATACCGGATTGCTGTTTGCGCAATTGACTGAGCTGGGCTTCGATCCTCTGGCATAAGGACGCAAGCTGACAAAGTTTCAGGGGCATAGATGTGCTCCTGAAGCATTACATATTTCTGAAATCGACAACTATGCAGGTGTCTGGGTTCCAAACCTGTTCAGTACATTTCGCGTAATCTGTTCGACCTGTCGGTCACCGCGCGTCAGGCCCATCACCCATTCGCAGGTTCCTGCAGTGAACACCTCTCCCTGCTCGCGTTGCCAGTATACGATGGCACCATTTCCGCGACTGCTGCGGTCCAGTGTTTCATCCGTGAGTTCGCCAAATAGGCGTTCAGCTTTGAAAGCTGCATCGGCGCCTCCGATATACAGCGTCTCTCCCCAGATATCATGTGCAGGCTCGATATTTGTGGCCAGACCAAGCGCCAGTATCTCAATAGAAGGGTCCGCGCCGTCTGTACCGGTTGGGAAAGGCAAGCCGTCGTCCATCCTGTAGTCCAGCCCGTCCACTTCGTATCCAAAAATTCGCGACTTTGATCCCAATTGGTCTCCGTACCCCAACTGAGTGTCCTCAAGCACCCAATGATCGGGACGATACACCGTAAACCCGCGACTGCCCTGCCCGACGCACCGCCCCAAGCTGGCGTAAACACCTTTCAGCCCATTGACGGCAAAGGTTTGCGCGCCGGGCCAATTGGCCGGTGCGACCTCCCACGCGGTCGTCACCAGATGCTCGTGCTCTGTGCCCACGAGCGGATCATTCTCAGCCGTGTACTTGTAACAGATCTGGGTCTGACCCTCGTCCTCGATGCGAGTTTGCCAAAGAAAATTCCCCGCAAATCGAGCGACGCGCCCACCATTGCACGTAAAGTGATCGACGGCGTGGCGCATATTTGCTGACCAGTATTCGTCGTGTCCTACAAAGACGGCGCATTTGAATCTCTCTAACAGCTTCGGATCGGTTTCAAGATTGTGCTGGGTGGCAAAGTCGAACTCATACCCCTGAGCTTCTGCCCATCGGGCAAAATGACGTTCGTAGCCGGCCCACCCGGCAGATGCGTATTTTTTGGAATACCCATAGGCGTAAGCCCATTCCATATAGGGATAGCGTACCATTTCACCGGGCACGTGCGGGACATCTGCGACCGCACGCGGTGCCCCTGCAGGCAATTTGCAGAACCCCCGCGACCATGGTCGTTGAGTTGACACGACAGGTGAAAACGCGTCGCGATCCGGTCCTGTTATACCCTCATAATGGTTGGATCCGCCCCAGCAATTGTAGGCCAGCCACGTTCCTGTGGCACAGACCAGAACATAGGGTGCAGCTGGTTTTTCTGCGGCGCGTTTCAACAGAAACAGGTGATGTTCTTCAACGCGATCTCCGTCTTGCTCAGCTCTGAGCGTCACCAGATAACCACCCTCGCGCCAGTCATCCGGAATGGTGAGCTCATACGAAACACTCCAGCCGCACCCTGTTACAGAACAATCTTCCGGCGTCTTCTGATGCACCCCCTTTATCTCTTTTTCACGAAACAACGGTTCATAAGTTGCACCGTCGCGACCGATTTCCAGCTCCCATTCCCGCGCCGTTGTCGAGACCCTAAGCGCCAGTTGATCGCCCGGAGAATAGGTCATGCGATCGGTGTAGCCCCAGACCTCCAACACGTTTTCATCGCGGGACGGTCCGATGTAATAGTTGTCCAGGATATGCCGGGCCTTGGCCCGGGTTCTTGGCGTTGTGGCAGCACCTGTGGTTTCCGAACGCGTCATGGCTGAATTGATTACTCCGGCAGGTACTTCAGCGACCAGCTTTCAGAGGCCGACCCAGCGGAGATCATCGCATCGATATCCTCATCTGAAAAACCTACATCCCGCAGAATACTGCGCGTATCCGCGCCGTATTTCGGCATCGGACCGGGAATGACGATCTCGGCGCGCTCCGGTCGGACAGCATTTGGAGCTACAAGATCGCACCATCTGCCCATAGGGTGTGTGTCATGGCGGATAACGCTGAACGTTCCCTGCGCCAGATCGATATTTCCTGCGCTTTCGGGCTGTAACACGGCGTCACGTGTATCATGCAGCGATCCCAGCGGCATGACAGTGCAGGAGGTACCGGCAAATGCCTGTTGCCAGTATTCAGCAGGTTGTTTGGCAAACAGATCCGCAAGAGCCCCCGCCAACTCCTCTTCCGGCATATCGGCGACGCTGGCGAGTTCGGTAACACGGCGCAGGGCTTCGCGCTGTTCGGTAGGTGCGGCAAAAAACATCCATCCGTCAGCTGCGCAGTAACAATGATAGAATGGACCCCATCCCATGGCGTCGCGCCCGGCGGGTTCGTCAAAGGGTGCGCGGCCTTCGAAATCATACATCAGCTGCGCCTGAATAAGGTTGCCGGCCCCTGCCAATGCGGCCCGTGCGATCCCGCCTTTGCCGGTCTTCTGCAATCTCAACAGGGCCGCGCCCAGCGCAACACAAGCGCAGTAGCCGGTCAGCACGTCAATCGTACCGAAATGCGCATGTTCTTCGGGTGTCGCCATGCCGCCGCCAAAGCGGACCATGACCCCTGTCGCGGCCTGTGCCAGGTCATCATAACCCAAATGGTCCGACTTGGGTCCGCGCGCAGGACCGCCAAAGGCATCGAGTTGCACCAGTATGAGGCGGGGATTGATCGCCTTCAGCTTTTCTTCGCTCAGCCCCAAGGCATCGCGCTGCTCGTCCGTACCGTTCATGGTGATGACGTCCGAGGAGTCGATGAGCCGCTGCAACGCCTTCTTCCCGTCGCTCGAGCCCAAATTCAGCAATACGCTCTGTTTGCCACGATGCGCGTGCAGGCCGAAAACCACAGTGTTCCACGGATCGACCGAGGGCTCCACGGGCTGAACGGAAGTTACCTGAGCGCCATATCGCGCCAGCGTAGATCCGATCGTCGGACCTGCGATCACGTTGGTGAGGTCCAGCACTTTCAACCCGTCAAGCCAGCCTTTGCCGCCAGCGCCTGACGGTCCACTGCGCGGTAGTTCAGAGAGTATAGTTGAAACGGGTGCGCTATCGTGATCCGGGCCCGGTTGTTTGACCAGCGCGGCGCCATCATCCGCGAGCCACGCAACATTTCCCATCTGCTTCATCTTGCCATGACGCGGATCATCTACCTCCAATACCAGACCTGACGCCAATGCGTGCGGTTCCGCCAGCCATTCCTTGCTGAATCGTTGTGCCGTTGCAGGTGCCTTGGCGGCCCCGAAAAGAGTTTCCCACTCATCAGACGGCTTTGTCAGAAAGGCCTCCTTCATCGCGCGGGACAAACGCGCGCGATCTCTGGCTCCAACCGGATAGTTGCGCAGCGACCATTCGTCTGGCCAGTTTGCGGTATCAAGATAGGCATCGAAGTCCGGCAATTGATCGGCCAGGGCTTTGAGGCCGAGTGTCTCCAACACTCGCCGCGGGTGCGTTTTCACACTGCCCGCCACCACGTAGAACCCACGCCCGTCGGCGCAGGTATAGGTTCGATAAAAGGGGTCGAGGAATTCCTCCAACTCCGCAAATGTCAGGTCCGTTGGCAAACCTTCGGCTGCGCGCCGGTCAAGTTCCACTTCACGAGGAGACTTGTAGCGTTCAGGGTAGTCCTCAATTTGTTCGCAATTATAGACCAATCCCTCAAGCAAGGCCGAAGCCAGAGGCACCTCAATGTGATCGCCCCCGTTCCGATCACGGGCAGCCAAGGCAAACTGCACGGCCATTGCGCCGAACGAAGCGCCATAAGCCGACGCCAGCGTCAATGGGGTAAAGGATGGGTTGATCCCCATCAGGCGACGGTTCAGCCCCATATCCGTGAATTGCCCCGTCCGGGCAGCGATCACGGCTTCCCACGCTGGCAGATGGGCCAGCGCGGGATCGGTTGAGGCGAACCCCGGTAGCGACAGGGATACGATGCGCGGATTTACCTCGCGCAGAGCTTTCGGACCCAGACCTAACCTCTCCATCACACCAGGTCGAAAGTTCTCAATAACCACGTCGGCTCGCGCCACCAGTTCGCGCGCGACCTGCAAACCTTCTTCTGTCTTAAGGTCGACTGTCACAGCGGTCTTGCCCCGTGACAGCATATCGGTGGCCGGTTCTTTCAATCGCGGCCCACCGGGCGGGTCGATGCGGATTACCTCTGCCCCTAGATCAGCAAGCATCATGCCAACCAGTGGGCCAGCCAGATACTGGCCGAAATCGAGAACACGAATATGATCGAGCGGTCTTGCAGTCATTCGTTGCTACTCTTCCAGGGTGATAGGATTGTTTTCTGCCGAGCAAATAGATTGCAGGAGTTCATCACGCGCTTCCCCTAGAGGACCGTTTGTCTGAACGTCGGTCGCAACGGGATCAACCCAACGTCTGTCCTTGTCCCACGCGATGATGTGGTTTCGATTGAGCCTCATCGTCTCCTCCAGCGACAGCTGGGTCCACCGTGCAGCCGAACAAAACCAGGAAGTTGTTCGATTTGACCAAGGCGTGTCGCAAACGGGCAAAATGCCTTACAATCGCTTGTTTGATGCGCCATTCGGACGCGTTCCAGGCTCAGCACGAAATTGGAATGAGTGTCGGCGCGGGCGACTGAGTCTTCAGGCCACAGGACAGCAATAGAGATGACGGAACGGATATGCCCCGTGGCAATCGGCTGGCGTCATAAGTCTACAAAACAAATGGTTGCAGTACCTAAAGCTCAAACGATCTCAGAATTTTCCAATCCTCGATTGGCACGTTTTGACTGGATTGAACCAAGTGCAGATGCCGAAATTGCAGCTTCGTACCAACCAGACTTTTCAACCCCTCGGTTTCTGCCGCTTTGATTTCCGGCGCGATCGGACCGTATGCCATGCTGATATGTGGCAGGAACTCTCGCGGGCACTGAGAAACAGGCAAGTCGTTTGCCAGCTTTTCCTGTTCACTGACCAAGTCGGGCGTAGGCGACAGATCCAGGTAAAGAGATTTATAGAACAGATCTTCGGCACCAATTCCCTTCACGGTCAGGCAGTGTTGTGAAAAGCCCGTCAAAATACGGTCAAGAATTGCAACAAGCTCTGCTTCATCAGCCGCAAGATCACCCATCAGCGTCACATGGGGCAAGAAACTTGGCGCGTTATGAGTATCGGCAAAATTCCTGATCCGAGTGCTCAGATCGGTCAGTTGTGGTTCTTCCGGCACCATCCAGACGGAATAGGTTGCAACGTCAGCCTTCATGCTCAATGCGTTCCTCGAGAAATAAATTCCGGTTCTATAAGGATTGTTTCGCTGGCTTTTTCCGGTTGGTCCAACCGCTCGGTCAGCAACCGCAAAATCTGTGAAACGGTCTGGTCCATATCGTTTCGAACCGTGGACAACTGAAAACTCGGCCATTGAGCAATCGCAATGTCGTCAAACCCAACAACGGACAGATCAGATGGAATAGACAGGCCAAACTGTTGATGCCCGGCGGCAATCGCCCCCAGTGCCATGGCATCATTTGCACAGAACAAACCGTCCAGTTCGACGTTGTTATTCAGAATACCAGTCAGAGCCTCATATCCGCCTTCGTAACTGAAATCAGAATGCTCCATGACGGCAGGTTTTAGCCCTGCCTTGGCTAAAGCGTTTTCAAAACCAGCTTTACGTTCCTGATCGGAGGACAAATGCGCCAGCCCCCCCAGATAACCCAGACGGGCTTTCCCTTGCGAGATCAATTGGGCCACCGCCAATTCAGCCCCGCGCGCGTTGTCGCAGCAGACACAATCCACCCCTTCGGCATCCATTACGCGCCCCGATACGATCAGAGGAATGTTCAGTTTGGCACAATGAATCGCAACTGATTCGTCCACACTCCCCCCTCGCAGAATCAGCGCATCCAGCGGGTAAGCCAGAACCTCGAGGACCTCTGCTTCGGAAGTTTCAGCAGACCCGCCAAGCACGACAGGCCACTTTCCCATCGCGTATAATCCCCGCATCAGCTTGGCCAGAATTTCACTGTCGTAGTGGTTAACGAGATCACCCGTCACAATAGCCACAAGGTTCGACCGGCCCCTGCTTTGCAACCCGGCTGCAAGTGCGTTGGGCCGGTATCCAAGCTGTTCAGAAACTTGAAGAATTTTCTTTTTCTTGTCTTCGTCCAGAGGTGAGCCCGGTGTGAATGCACGCGACACAGCTGAACGTGAGACACCTGCGGCCAAGGCGACCTGTTTAGCCGTAACACGGCGAGGCTTGGTTTCTTTACCTGTAGTCATGTTTCAGTCAGGTCTCATTTCGAAGGGCCGGAACTTCTTTTCCGAATATCTGAAATTTGGGGTTGCGTCATAAAGGTGTCATTTCTTACCGTTACATGAACACGTGTTCACTACGTTTTTGTAGCAGAATTATGAAAGATGCAAAATGAACCTTGCTCCGGTCGACTACGAAACTTCCTCATCCACGCTCGGAGCCGAGATCAAGCTTCGCAATCTACGCGTTGGATATGCCGAGCAGGATGTGCTGTCCGACATCGATCTTGACGTGAAGGCGGGCGAGTTCATTGCCCTGCTTGGCGCATCGGGCTGTGGTAAGACCACACTGTTGCGCGCTCTGGCCGGGTTCGTTCCGGTGCGGGGCGGTTCGATTTCCGTGGATGGTCAGGATATGAGCCATACAACGCCCGAAAAGCGCGGAATGGCGATGATGTTCCAATCTTACGCATTGTGGCCGCATATGAACGTGGCCCAGAATATCGGCTATGGACTGAGACTTCGTAAGAATAACAAGACCCAGATTGCTGAACGCGTGCAGGAAATGGCTGCGCTTGTAGGGTTGGGTGATCTGATCCATCGCAAGATCGGCGCTTTGTCCGGTGGTCAGCGTCAAAGGGTGGCGCTGGCACGGGCGTTGGCGATCGACCCGCCTGTTTTGCTGCTGGATGAGCCGCTCTCCAACCTCGACGCCGGCATTCGCGCAAACATGCGTCACGAAATCCGTACATTGCAACAGCGGCTCGGTCTAACCACGGTTCTGGTGACCCATGATCGGGAAGAAGCCATGTCGATGGCCGACCGCGTGGTTATTCTGAATCAGGGCCGGATCGCGCAGGTCGGCACGCCGGAAGACGTCTTCCACACACCTGCCAACCCCTATGTCGCCCGTTTCATGGGCGCGGGAAACACGCTGCAGGCTGTCGCCACGGTGGGTGAGCAGTTTGTCGATCTGACACTGGATGGTCATACACATCGTTTGCCGATGCCCGGTCAGGACAGCACCGGGGTACATTTCCCGGATCGCGAAACCGGCTCGGTCGAGGTCCTGTTTCATAGCGATGCCGCTGAGTTGGGCAGCACGGCGCGTGACTGCTTGTCGCTTCCCGGGACAGTCCTTCAGCATTCCTATCTGGGATCGGTCTACCGTCACGAAATCCAGGTTGGTGAAACCCGGATCATGGCGGACAATCCCAACAAAATGCCCATCGGCTCAGCTGTCGATGTAAGCGTACCGGCCACGGCCTTAAGTCTGTTTCCTGCAAAGTCCCAGACAGCCGCGACCGGACATGAGGCGGCGACCCAGGCCGCGCAACACCTCTGAGACCCTGGAGAAACACCATGACTTCCAAAATTGCAAATCTTTTTACCTCGGCGGCCATAGCGCTTGCCATGGCCAGCACGGCGCATGCCGAAAACGTACTCAACGTGGCGTCTGGCGGCAGCCAGAACATGGTTGATTATGTGACCGATTATCTGGGTCCGCTGTTCGAGGAACAGAACCCGGGCTGGGAAGTGAACGTCGTCGGCACAGGTCCCGGCAACGCGGGCAGCCAAGCGATCCTTGAGAAAATCAAGGCCCAGGCCGGAAACGAGACCTGGGATACGGATGTCGTCGTCATGACTCAGCTAAAATCGGGCGAGATGGTGACAGAAGGTCTGTTGCAGAAATATGTTGGCGACATCGAGACGGGCAAGCTTGCCACGCGCGACACGTCCAAGACCGCACTGGGCACCGACGTGGAGGGTTATGTCATGCCCATGTTCCACAGCCAGACCGCAATCGCCTACAATCCCGATCTGGTCAAAAATCCGCCGGCAAGTTTCGATGAACTGAAAACCTGGACAGCGGAAAACAAAGGCGCATTCGGCTATAACGGCATCAAGAACGGTATGTCAGGCGTCGCTTTCACAGCCGCGTGGATGTATGCCTATGCCGGAAATACCGATCAGTTGATGAACGGACCCTACGACCCAGAACTGAAGAACAGCTGGGATCAGGCTCTGAACGACCTGAAAGCTTTCAACGAAAACGTCACCTTTACCCCGGGAAACGCAGGCACTCTGGACATGATGAACCGGGGCGAGATCGTGATGGGGCCGGTTTGGGTTGACATGTTCTACACGTGGCAGGCCGATGGTCGTCTGAATCCGAACCTCAAGCTGCTGCTGCCCGAACCGGGTATGCCGGGCCAGCCCTACTATTATGCGGTCCCGGCTAAGGCGGAAAACGCCGAAGCGGCGCGTAAGTTCATCGCTCTGGCCACCAGCCCCGAAGTTCAGGCCGAGGGCATCGTCAAACGCTTCAACTGGTACCCGGGCATCGACGCCCAGCATGTCGAAAACGCTCTGGATGAAGAGACCTGGAACAAGTTGTTCACTGACGTGACACCGGAAGATCTGGCTGCCAAAGGCAAACCCTTCCCGCTGGGTCCGTTCTTTGACGACATCCGCGAAGCATATGAACAAAGGGTTTCCAACTAAATCCCCCTCATGGAAACCAATGTGCGGGCCTTCTCCCATGGGGCCCGCACTCCAAACTTTTGGACTGAACCCCGATGATCACCCGAAAAGCGTCTCTGATCCTTATTGCGCCCGCAATTATCTTGCTTGCCTGCCTGTTTCTTTACCCTCTGGGCTATTCCCTGTTGTGGGCGTTCCGGGATGAGGAACTTGGCGGTTGGGGTCTGCAGAACTTCACAAAGGCCTTTGCGTTGTATTCCAATGATGTCCTCTTCACCCTGATCATCGTCAGTGTGTCGACTGTGATTATCGGCCTTCTTTCGGTTGCCATCGGCGGCTACCTGACGCTGGGCGAAAACCGCGTGGCGCTTGCCGTGCTGCGCTGGTTATATCGCTGGCCGCTGTTCATTCCGTTTGTTGTCGCGGCACAACTGATGCGGACGTTCCTCGCCAAGAACGGCATGATGAACAATATCATTGTTTCGACAGGGTTGATGGAACCGCTGCAGGCCGCCAGTTATCTGGACTGGCGCGGGATCGTGATTACTTTTGTGTGGAAACAAACACCGTTCGTGGCCTTGCTGGTCGCAGGCGCGATGGCGTCGCTGGATCGCTCTACGATCGAAGCCGCACGTAACCTGGGCGCATCGCGTCTGAGGATTCTGATTGAGATCGTGGTGCCGCAGGTCGCCACCACACTCATGGTCGGGCTGATCCTGTCTTACGTCGTGATGATGTCCGTTTTGTCCGTACCACTTATGATCAACGCACAGACACCAACGATGATCACTGTCGACATGGCATGGCGCATCAACGCCTATTCCGATTACGGCGTCGCGAACGCGCTTGGCTTCATCTCATACGCAATGACTGCGGTCATCGCCTGGGTCTATCTGCGTCAGGGCGTGCGCGAAGGAGGGAAACCCGCATGACCATCCTGCGCACAACCCTAACAGCCGTTCTGTTGGCCCTACTGGCCTTTGCAATCTTTGGGCCAATCACAAATATGCTGATCTGGTCCGTGGCCGAAACGTGGTATTTCCCGGCGAAACTCCCGCAAAGCTACGGTTTCTCTTTCTGGGAACGCGTATTCCGCCCGCAGGGCAACGCCATGGAGTCACTGTGGAGCTCGGTTCTGATTGCTTTGTTTACCGTGCTGGCGTCTCTGGTGGTTGCAATACCGGCCGGACTGGCCCTGGGACGCGGCAGCCTGCCTTGGCGGACATTCTTCCTTCTGTTGTTCCTGTTGCCGCAGGCCTTTCCATCAATTGCGGTACATATGAACATCGCCCGCATTTTCTATGGATTGGGCCTGAACGGCACCTATGGAGGTGTGGTTCTGGTTCATACGATCCAAGGGTTGGTTTTTTCGGTCTGGATCGCCACTGCCGCCTTTGCCGCCGTTGATCGAGAACTGGAGGAAGCCGCCGCAAACATGGGCGCGTCCCCTTTCACGGTTTTCCGCACCGTGACCCTGCCGCTTGCCCTTCCCGGCCTTATGGCAAGCGCCATCTTTGTCTTCCTGATCTCGCTGGACGAGTTCACCGGAACCTACTTTGTCGGTGTACCCGATATCACCACGATGCCTCTGCTGCTGTTTACAGCATCGATGGAGGGGAATTATCAAATCGCCTCGATCACAGCTCTCATTCTGCTGGTCCCCTCGGTTGGCTTCATGTTGTTCATCGAACGCTTCCTGAAATCGGACGTCCTTGCGAAGGTAGGAAGCTGACATGACCGACATCAAGAACCGATTGGACTTCGCCAAATCTCTGGCACAAGAGGCTGCGGCACTGGCTGTCCGTCTTCGAGACGAGCGCGGCGCAGAATTCATCGCCGAAAAGGGCCCGCAGGATTTCGTAACCTTCGCGGATCGCGCCGTAGAGGATCTGATCCGCAAACGCATTGCTGAACGCTGGCCATCTGACGCCATGCTGGGCGAGGAAGACGGCGTTTCAGGTTCCGGGAGCGCGCTTTGGGTTGTGGACCCGATAGACGGAACCGCCAATTTCATGCGCGGGCATCGCGACTGGGGCGTGTGCATTGCATATTTCGATGGCCAAAACATCCCTCTTGGCGTGATCTGCGCGCCGGACCTGAACATATTCGCCTGGGCATCTACAGGGAGCGGTGCCTGGCTGAACGGAGTATGCCTTAGCGTGTCAGATTGCACCGACCCGACCCGCGCAGTGTTTATGTTGGGCTGGTCAACCCGCCGCCCGGTCGCACAGCACACACTCCTGATTGAGACCTTGCTTGAAGCAGGTATTGAATACCGCCGTAACGGCTCCGCCGCAATCAGCCTCATGGCCGTGGCAACGGGCCAGGCCGAGGGGTATTATGAGGCTCATCTGAACGCGTGGGATGCCTTTGCGGCAATTCCGATAATCTCGGAAGCAGGTGGGCAGGTAGATTGTGCACCGTTGGACGAGTTCCTGAAAAGCGGAAGCCGGATAATGGCTTGTAGCACTGGTGTGCTGGACACATTCCGGCATCTCACTGACGACGAAACAAGCACCATGTAATTGTTGAAGTTACCAAAAGGCACCGGGGGCATTTTGCTCCGTTACATTCCTTTTACCGCTAGCTCTTTGACACATAACGAAAGTGCACCGCTTTAGCCCTACAATGCTCATGTACTGATCAGACATGTGCGTGGAAATCAGGGGCACGACATTTTTACGCTTTTTCCGTCATTATGACACATCAAACAACCAATTCGTCACATTGGCACCTATAAACTGCCGCGTCTTCCCGTCACCCTCAGGACAGTATGGAAAACACGGAGATTCTGATGTCCTGGAATGTGTGCGTGGTCGGGGCTGGAAAGATCGGGCAGATGATCGCAACCCTGCTGAAAGGGTCACCGAATTACTCTGTGACTGTGGCAGATCATGATCTGAAGGCTCTTGGCGATATCGCAAAAATGGGCGTTGGCACCAAGCAGATCGATGCTAAAGACGCGGATGGTCTGGCCCGAGAATTAAACGGATTCGATGCCGTCATCTCGGCGGCCCCGTTCTTTCTGACCCCTATGATTGCCGAAGCCGCCAAAACGGCCGGCGCGCATTATTTTGACCTGACCGAAGATGTTGCGGCCACAAATGCAGTACGCGAACTTGCCGAGGACAGCGAGACTGCGTTTATGCCTCAGTGTGGGTTAGCACCGGGGTTCGTCGGCATCGCCGGGGCTTCGCTTGCGGCGGAGTTTGACGAGATTGACAGCCTGCATATGCGGGTGGGCGCGCTGCCGCTCTACCCGACCAATGCACTGAAATACAATCTGACCTGGTCGACCGACGGATTGATCAACGAGTACTGTAACCCATGCGATGCCATCGTGAATGGTAAGCTGGTCAAGACCGCACCGCTGGAGGATTACGAAGTACTGGGCCATGACGGCGTGGAATATGAATGCTTCAACACCTCGGGCGGTCTGGGTACTTTGCCGGAGACGCTGGAAGGCAAAGCGCGGGCCGTGTCTTATAGATCGATCCGCTATCCCGGCCATTGCGATATCCTGAAGCTGCTTTTGAACGATCTGGGGCTGGAACGCCGCCGCGACCTTCTGAAGGAAATCTTCGAGGCCGCCCTGCCCCGCACCGATCAAGATGTGGTGCTGGTTTACTGCACCGCCAAGGGCATGATTGATGGTGTGCTGCGCGAGAAATCCCTGATCAACAAGTCCTTTGCCCGGTCCATCAACGGACAGGTCTGGAGCGCCATTCAGGTCACCACCGCCGCAGGTGTTCTGGGGGTGGTCGATCTGATGCGCAGCGGAGCCCTCCCTTCGAAAGGATTTGTCCGTCAGGAACAAGTCAAACTGAACGCATTCCTGAACACTGAATTTGGCCGGCTGTATCGCGCTGGCGACGTAACCGAACAAAACAAGGCGGCCTGAGATATGAAAGACATCGTAATGACAGCTCAATCAACGCTTGCAAATCTGGATCTGACCGAGGCCGAACTGACTGGCGGCACGCTGAAGGTAACATCCCCGATTGACGGCAGCCTGTTGGCCGAACTACCCGAGACACCGGTCACTGACATGGATGCCATCTTTTCTCGCGCCAAAGCCGCGTTCAAGGAGTGGCGTGTCGTCCCTGCCCCGCGCCGGGGTGAGTTGATCCGATTGTTGGGCGAAGAACTGCGCGCTGCCAAGGATGACTTGGGCGCGTTGGTCAGTTGGGAAGCTGGCAAGATCACCTCGGAAGGTCTGGGTGAAGTGCAAGAGATGATCGACATCTGTGACTTTGCTGTGGGTCTGTCGCGTCAACTCTATGGTCTGACCATCGCGTCCGAGCGTCCCGGCCACCGGATGATGGAGACGTGGCATCCTGCGGGTCCGGTCGGCGTGATCTCGGCATTCAACTTCCCGGTTGCGGTTTGGTCGTGGAACGCTGCATTGGCAATTGTATGCGGTGATCCTGTGATCTGGAAACCGTCCGAAAAGACCCCGCTGACGGCGCTTGCGTGCCAGAAGATTTTCGAGCGCGCCTTGGCCCGTTTTGGCGACGCCCCGGACAGTCTGCTGCAAACGCTTATCGGTGGCGCTGATCTGGGTGAAACACTGGTGGCCAGCGAACATGTTCCAGTGATCTCGGCCACCGGTTCCACCCGAATGGGCCGGGCGGTGGCCCCTATCGTGGCACAGCGTTTTGGCAAGTGCATTCTGGAGCTGGGCGGCAATAACGCGATGATCGTCGGGCCTTCGGCTGATCTGGAAATGGCAGTGCGCGCGATTGTCTTCTCGGCTGTCGGCACCGCTGGTCAGCGCTGCACCACGCTGCGCCGTCTGATCGTGCATAACTCGATCCGCGAGGAATTGGTGAGCCGACTGAAAAAGGCATATGCGGATCTGCCTATTGGCAACCCCCTGACCGAAGGCACGCTGATTGGGCCTCTGGTGGACGAAGCGTCAGGCGCCGCGATGACTGCAGCACTGAAATCTGCCGAGGCCGAAGGCGGTTCGGTGTTCGGCGGCAATCGCGTCACCGCAGACGTTCCGTCGGGTGTCTATATGGAACCTGCAATTGTCGAGATGCCCGGTCAGACAGCGACAGTGAAAACCGAAACCTTTGCGCCGATCCTTTACGTTATGGGCTATGACGATTTCGACGATGCGTTGGAACTTCAGAATGACGTGCCGCAAGGTCTTTCCTCCTGCGTGTTTACCCTGAACATGCGCGAGGCAGAGCAGTTCCTGACCGCTGCCGGGTCCGACTGTGGCATCGCCAACGTCAACATCGGACCTTCAGGGGCCGAGATCGGTGGCGCCTTCGGCGGAGAGAAGGAAACCGGCGGCGGACGCGAAAGCGGTTCGGACGCTTGGAAAGCTTATATGCGCCGCCAGACCAATACCGTGAACTACTCAGCCGAACTACCACTGGCACAGGGTGTCAAGTTCGACATCTAAGCGTCATTGGAAAGTCGTTGGCGCGACAACTTCGGCAACTTCGGCAACTTGCGGAAATTCACCCGGGATTACCACGTCCCGGGTGATTTTTTTGAGCGCTGCTCCAGCACGTAAAGTTTCAATCCAGTTCACAGAGTTGCCGTGCTTTCATTGTTAGTGTTTGCACCGGTGCAGTGTGTATCGTGACCTTGTGAATTGGGTTCAAGGGTGCAAAACACCTGTCGTTACCCCATTCGACGGAAATGAAATGTGCTGAAACTCATAAAGAACGCTCTCATCTACACACCTGACCCTTTTGGCATCGGCCACATTGTTACGGCGGACGAACGCATCATTTACCTGGGAGCTGCGGTGCCTGAATTGCCGGACCTGTTTCAGGTCGAAGTTTTTGATGCCGAAGGTGCTTCGGTTATTCCAGGGCTGATTGATGGCCATGCACATATCACCGGCGGTGGTGGTGAAACCGGACCGGCCAGCCGGGTGCCCCCAATGGTTTTGTCCTCTTTCACTCGCTCCGGTGTAACCTCGGTCGTGGGTGTCTTGGGCACGGATGACCTGACCCGCAACACCCAGACATTGGTCCAGCAGGCGTATGGCTTACGCGAAGAAGGGCTTTCGGCGTGGTGTCACACAGGCGGCTATCACGTTCCCCTGACCACACTTACCGGTTCGGCGCGCGGCGATATCGTGTTCCTCGACCCCGTTATCGGCGTGGGCGAACTGGCAATCAGCGATCATCGTTCCAGCCAGCCGACGCTGGACGAGTTCTTGCGCATTGCAAGCGAGGCGCATGTCGCAGGCCTTATGACTGGCAAAGCGGGAATTGTTCACTGCCATATGGGTGATGGTGAACGCGGCCTTTCGATGCTTGAGCAGGCGATTACAACCTGCGAAATCCCAACTCGTGTCTTCAATCCGACCCATGTTAATCGCAACAAACCCCTGTTTGAACAGGCTGTCGCGCTGGCTCGACATGGCTGTTATATCGATGCCACTGCCTTTCCCTGTGAACATGTGGAGCCCGGAATTTCGGCCGCGGAGGCCTATGTCCAGTTTCGCAATGCAGGCGGGCGAGCGGATCGGTTCACCATCAGCTCTGACGGCGGCGGCTGCCTGCCCGCCTTTGATAAAGAAGGCAACCTGACACGTTTCGGCATCGGACTTTCGGATACTCTTCCCGAAACGTTAAGGGAACTGACTGACAGCGGCATTGCACTTTCCGATGCGCTGGCCCCGTTCACCTCAAATGTGGCCGCCCTGCTGAAACTGCAACGTAAAGGGCGTTTGAAGGCGGGAATGGACGCCGATCTGGTGGTTCTTGACGAAAACCTTGCTGTACGGCATGTGATGGCCCGGGGGGAATGGCATGTCCGCGATGGCCTAATAGCCCGGCGCGGCATGTATGAACAGATTTAAGCGTCCGTGCGGTCCCCGGTGACTGCCCGCTTCAGCACCGGAAGGTAGTTAAGATATGTGCCCTGCACCCGTTGATGCAGAAACCCCGCGCGGGTTTATTATCCCGATCGGCGGCGGCGAAGACCGCGTCAAGGAAATGCAGATCCATCGTAAGTTCGTGGAGCTTTCCGGCGGCAAGGACGCGGATATTGTCGTGATTCCGACGGCCTCGATGCTGGAGGAAACCGGACCGGACTATAATCGCATCTTTTCCGAACTGGGTGCGGGCAAGGTCGAGTTTCTGCCCATTTCGCGCAGGGCCGATTGTGACAACCCTGATTATGTCGAGATGCTGGATCGTGCGACCGGGATATTCATGACCGGTGGGAACCAATTGCGCCTGTCAGCGATTCTGGGTGGCACTCTGGTCGCCCAAAAAATTCGCCGACGGAACGCAGCCGGTGTACCGGTTGCCGGAACTTCGGCGGGTGCATCAATCATGTCCGAACATATGGTGGCGGGTGGCAGCAGCAACTCGGCCCCGGCGGAAGGCAACATCACACTTGCACCGGGCATGGGCCTGACCAATGCCGTGATCATAGATCAGCATTTCACGCAGCGAAACAGGCTTGGACGTCTGCTAACTGCTTCATCTTTCAACCCATTTCTGATCGGGCTGGGAATTGACGAAGACACGGCGGCCTTCATCGGGCCCGACAATGTCTTTGAAGTCGTCGGCAGCGGTTCGGTTACCGTGGTGGATGCCAGCCAGTTAACGCATTCGTCGATGTGGGATGCCCGCCGTGGCGAAGCGCTGAGCCTGCTTGGACTTCGGCTTGACGTTCTGGGCGAAGGGTGCCGTTATGATCTGATGGCTCGCCAGGCTTTTCCGCCGGATGAGCATATGGCGTTCTGCACATTGCCGGATTTGTCCGGGGATGAGGCCGCCAGCGGGGGGGAATAAAAAGCTAACTAACGGGGAGCCTCATGAAAATAATCTCGACCAATGTCTTTGTCGGCCCGAATGTCTGGGCAAGTTTTCCGGTCATTCGCCATGTCATCGATCTGGGTGTTCTGGAAGAGTGGCCTTCGGCAAAAATTGGTACCGAGTTTATAGACGCACTGATCGAGGCGCTTCCCGGTCTGGCTGAACATGGCTGTTCTTATCGCGAACCCGGCGGGTTTATCCGTCGCCTGCGCGAAGATGAAGGAACCTGGCTGGGCCATGTGCTGGAACATTGCGCAATCGAAGTTCAAAACGTAGCCGGCTCCGATGTGACCTTTGGGCGAACGCGTGGCACAGGCGAACCCGGCCAGTACAACATGGTTTATGAATACCGTCAGCGTGATGTTGGTCTGGACGCTGGTAAGCTGGCAATGCGGCTGCTTATGCATCTGCTACCGCAATCCCTGAAGGATCAGGTGGATTACGATTTCGACCCTGACTTCAACTGGGACGATGAGCTGCGCAGCTTTGTTCTGCGGGCACAGCGCAAAGAATTCGGCCCGTCGACCGGGTCACTGGTCAAGGCGGCGCAAGAGCGCGACATTCCATGGATCAGACTCAACTCCGGTTCACTGGTGCAGTTCGGGCACGGCAAGTTTCAGAAACGTATTCAGGCAACCATCACGTCCGAGACCAAACATATCTCGGTCGAGATATCCTGCGACAAGGAAGACACCCACAACCTGCTGAACGATCTTGGCCTGCCGGTACCACAGCAGCGCATGGTCTATTCCGCACGCGAAGCCGTGCGCGCTGCCGGACGAATTGGACACCCGGTGGTCGTCAAGCCTCTGAACGCCAATCATGGGCGGGGTGTTTCAATCAATCTGAACTCGGACGAAGAGGTCGAGGCCGGCTTTGCCGAAGCCAAGGAGCATTCCCGCAGCCGTGCCATTCTGGTGGAAAGCTTCATCACCGGCTTTGATCACAGGATGCTTGTCGTGAACAACAAGCTGGTCGCAGTGGCAAAGCGGGTACCGGGGCATGTGGTGGGCGACGGCTCACATACGATTGCAGAGCTGGTCGATATCGTAAACCAGGACCCGCGCCGGGGGATTGGGCACGAAAAAGTGCTGACCATGCTGGAGATCGACAATCAGGCCAGACGCCTGATGGAAAACGCAGGCGTTACTGAAGAGACCGTACTGCCGGATGGTGAGATCTTCTATCTGCGATCAACCGCAAACCTTTCGACCGGCGGCACAGCAATTGACCTGACGGATGTCGTGCATCCCGACAACCGTGACATGGCCGAACGCGCCATCATGGCGGTTGGTCTGGATGTGGGTGGCGTCGACTTCCTGATCGACGACATCACCAAATCTTACAAGGATATCGGTGGCGCAATCGTTGAAGTGAACGCGGCCCCCGGTTTCCGAATGCACGTGGCCCCGTCCGAGGGACAGCCGCGCGATGTGGCCGGCAAAGTGATCGACATGCTGTTTCCGGCCAATGAAGAAACCCGCATCCCGATCGCCGCGATCACCGGCACCAACGGTAAGACGACGACGTCCCGGATGCTGGGCCATATCATGAAGACCAGCGGCAAGACTGTTGGCATGACCTCGACCGACGGTGTGTATGTAGACGGAAAACTGAGCGTTAAGGGGGACATGACCGGGCCAAAATCCGCTCAAATAGTCCTGCGCGACCCGATGGTTGATTTTGCGGTGATGGAGACGGCGCGCGGCGGGCTTGTGCGGTCGGGTCTGGGGTACCAACGCTCGAACGTGGCAGCTTGTCTGAACGTCTCGGCAGACCATCTGGGCCTTGGCGGTATCAACACCGTCGAAGAACTGGCAGTGGTCAAACGCGTGGTGGTGGAAAGCGCCACTGATACGGCGGTTCTGAATGCAGATGACATCAACTGTCTGAAAATGGCCGATTATGCCGGGGCGGATCAGATTTTCTACGTCACGACCAATCCCGGCCACAGCCTAGTCAAGGAACATATCAAGGCGGGCGGCAAGGCCATCGTGCTGGAAAAAGGCATGAATGGCGACATGCTGACCATTTATGACAACGGGCTTCATATCCCTGTCCTGTGGTCGCACCTGATCCCCGCCGCACTGGAAGGCAAAGCGATCTTCAACGTTCAAAACGCAATGTTTGCTGCAGCCATGGCTTATAGTTTCGGCGTCGATCTGGACAACATCCGCCATGGGCTGCGCACATTCGACACCAGCTATTTCCAGGCTCCGGGCCGGATGAACGTCTATGACGAGCATCCTTTCAAGGTGATCCTGGATTACGGTCATAACCCCGCCGCGCTGAAAGCGATGGCTGCGCTGGCGGATCAATTGGAGATCAAAGGCCGCAGGCTTTGTGTGGTTGCGATGCCCGGAGACCGACGGGATGAAGATATCGTTGATGGAGCTGCCGTTCTGGCCGGGCATTTTGACCATTTTATCTGCAAGGCAGATGACCGCCGCAGAGGTCGAGGGCACGACGAAGTACCGCAAATGATGCGTCAGGCCCTGATCGACAATGGGGTGGACAACGACGCGATCACAATCATCCCGGATGAGGTGGAGGCGGTGAACGCCGGGTTGGAACAGGCGGCACCCGGAGATCTGTTGGTGATTTTCGGCGACGACACCACCCGCTGCTGGAAACAGATCATTTACTTCAACTCTGATGGCGAAGTACCCGAATCCGAAGATACGCCAAAGGCCAAACCCGTCGACACCTCGTTCGAGGACATGTTCGAGAGCGACCAGAACCTGATCCGGGACGAGCGCGGCGTGCGTCTGGCTCGTGAGATCAGCGAAGACGCCGACTGAGCGGGGGCACCGGAATGGACCGGATCGAAGAGCTTGAAACCGCGCTGAATATTGTAAGCGCGACTGCTGATCATATTCAGGTGGATGATGCCCGGCGTTTGACTGGGCCCGGCATGCTATGGAATAGGCCCGGCGCGGTCATGGATGTGTTTTTCACAGAGATTGACCCATCTCGGGTCTCCGCACTGTGGGAGAAAAATGCACGCCGTGTGCTGGACGCGCTTGGCTGGCAGGATCAGAACCTGACGCATCGCACATTTACCGGCGGCGTCAATCTGGCGATTTCTGCGCCTATGGATCAGCTGTATTCAGCGATCTTCGCGGCACAAACGGCGTGGCACTTCTGTGCCGCCGAGTTGTTGGGCGCGACGCCCGGTGACTTTGATCAAATGGTGGCTGATGTCAAAGGCGTCATGGCCAAAGAAGCCAATCCCAGCCTGATCGCTCTGACCGCGGCGGCTGAAGCGCATGGCGTGGATGTTCTGTGTGACGATGATGAGATTTCAATCGGGCACGGCACGGGCAGTCAGGTCTGGCTGGTCGATGCGCTGC
The DNA here is from genome assembly GCF_056542585.1 of Ruegeria sp. AB9. Lineage (NCBI taxonomy): Bacteria > Pseudomonadati > Pseudomonadota > Alphaproteobacteria > Rhodobacterales > Roseobacteraceae > Ruegeria > Ruegeria sp. AB9. Next base: position 91,687 of record NZ_JBQGAA010000005.1, read on the forward strand.
CCGCCCCTTGTGACGTAGACTGGTCCAGTCTTCACAATATTCCAGTTGCGTTCATCACCGGTACCAACGGCAAGACCACGACGACCCGGTTGCTTGAGGCAATAGCCCGCGCCTCGGGCAAGGTGGCGGGGCTGACCTCGACCGAGTTTGTGCGGGTCGGCGACGACATTCTGGACCGTGGCGACTACTCGGGCCCTGGCGGCGGACGGATGCTGTTGCGCGATAAACGGCTGGAAATTGCGTGCCTTGAAGTGGCCCGTGGTGGCATCCTGCGACGTGGTTTACCTACCCGCGCGGCTACGGCGGCGGCTGTCACCAACGTCGCGAATGACCATTTGGGGCAATACGGCGTCAACACGGTTCCCGAACTGGCGCAGGCGAAGTTTGCCGTGCACCGAACGCTGGCAGAAGGTGGCGTGCTGGCCTTGAACGCTGACGATGCGTATGTCCGTGCCGAGGCAAAAAACACATCAGCGAATATCTGGTGGTTTTCCTTGGATGCTCAAACGGATCTGATCCGCGAGGCGCGCGGTTCCGGCAAATGCTGCGCCTATGTGCAGCAGGACAATATCGTGTTTTTCGACGGCACGACCGAGCAGGTGGTGGTTGCAGTGTCAGATGTGCCCCTGACCATGGGCGGGGCGGCGAAATACAACATCCTGAATGCATTGGCAGCCATGTGCCTTGCACTGGCGCTGGACCTTCCTCTTCAGGCCGTGCGGGGTGGGTTAACGGGCTTCAAACCCGATGCAAAAGACAATCCGGGGCGCTGCAACGAGTTTCACTATAGTGACGCGCGCGTTTTTGTAGATTTCGCGCATAACCCGCACTCGATTTCCGCCGTGTGCGACGCGCTGTCCGGCCTTCCGGCAAAACGTCGCTTTATCATGCTCAGCCATGCGGGGGACAGATCGGATCAGGACATTCGGGACGTCACAGCGACGGCTTTGAAATTTCAGCCGGACGTGGTCGTTGCTGCCGAATTGGAGGGCTATCTGAGAGGTCGCCAGATGGGAGAAATCCCGGACCTGATCGAAAAGACAGCCTTGGAGCACGGGTATAGCAATGAACAGATTCAAAGAGCTCTGTCCCCTTCTCAGGCAGCGGCCAAAATTCTGGAACAGTTGGAGCCGGGCGATCTGGCATTGTTGTTGGTTCTATCCGAACGCGACGCTGTGCTCGGAATGCTCGAAAACTAAGTGAAACACTCTCTTGAACGTCTGGTTGGTTCAGTCGAAGAGTGAATCAAACCGACGCCAGGATCGCGGCAGCTAAAGTACTGCTGCCACGAAATGGTGTCGGCTTGATGTTTGGCTTCTTCAATCAACGAGGAATTTATCCACCGTTCGAGTTCGCCAGCGGCGGCTGGGCAAAGTCATTTGCCGGAGCTGTCAGATCCTTGGCACCGGTGCCGGGCATCAATTCAAACCCGATATCGAACTGGTCCAGGGTCGAAGCCAATTGCGCTACGATATCCGCGTTGCCTTCGGATTTTGCAGTCCCGTCGGCCAGCATATCGATCAGTTTACGTTCCCCTGTCATGACCTTTTCCAGATCGGCTCGCTTCAAGCTAACCGACAGATCAGCATTTGGAGCTGTTTGATCAACAATGTGGGTCAGAGTGGCATTGCTCATTTCGATTACAATGTTCTCATCCCGGTCCGGAATCGACAGGTTTATCGTGAATTCCATATCAGCAGCTTTGGCGCTGTTGACGCGAATACCGAGGAAATCCAGCCACATCGTGGTCTGCATTGCCTTGATGGTATCCGGCCCCGTCGTTTCGATGGTCGCACCCTGCGGGATGCCGTTGCGAAGCTCATAAGCTGCGCCCAGGAACGAATTGCGGACCGAAGGGCTTTCTTTCTGGTATCCGATCTGCTCGAACGCATCGGCCAGCAGATCCTTCGCAGCCTGATTTCCAGCTTCGGCATAAACAAGCTTGTTCAAAATCTCGGTGGCTTCCAGATATCTGCCGGTATCCACCAGTTCCTGTCCTTTTGCCAAGATCGGTTTGGCACCGCCCATCATCTCGACATACAACGGCGCGCTGTCTTCTGGCGACAAGGGCGTAAGGGTTGTCGGGTTGGCGTCCCAATAACCAAGGTAGCGATTAATCACCGCGCGGCTGTTATGCTCGACCGAGCCGTGATAGCTGCGCGCCGCCCATTGCTGCTGCAGGCTTTCCGGCACCTCATAGACATTGTGCACCTGATTGATGGTGACACCTTTGTTGGCGAGGTTCAGAACGCCATTGTTGAGGTTGGCATAGGTATCGCGCTGCGCCCGCATCACTTCCTGGATTCGATCATTGCCAAACCGTGGCCAGGAGTGAGAAGCAAACATCAGCTCCGCCTCCTGGCCGAACTCGTACAACGCATCGTTGATGTGTTTGGACCACATCAACGCATCCCGAACCAGCGCACCGCGCAGGGTGTAAATGTTATGGATTGTGCCAGTGATGTTTTCCGCCGCCCAGAACGCCTTGAGGTCGGGGAAATAGGTATTCATCTCGGCCGGTGCTTCGGTGCCAGGCGTGTTCTGGAAGATCATGCGCACGCCGTCGATTGTAATCTCTTCATAATCGTCCGAAACATAGCGGGTCGGCTCGATCAGGCCGGTTGTCCCGGCCGAGATGTTCTTGCCGATCGACTGGTCCACGTGACCGTATGGGTTGCGCGGCAGCAACACGCCGTATTGGAAGAACAGGCGGCGGTTCATCACGTTGCCCGCATAGACGTTTTCGGAAACGGCATGTTCCATGAAACCTTCGGGCGCGATGATCTCGACCCCATTGGCAACGTCTTCATCGGTGATGATACCACGGACGCCACCATAGTGGTCAGCGTGCGAATGCGAATAGACGACGGCCTTGATCGGCAGTTCGCCAACGGTGTCGTTCAGCAGTTTCAACGCAGCAGCTGCGGTTTCCTTCGAGGCCAGAGGATCAAAGATGATCCAGCCGGTTTCGCCCCGGATGAATGAGATGTTTGAGAGATCAAACCCGCGAACCTGATAGATCTTACCTTCCTGAATTTCAAACAAACCGTAGTTCATGTTCAGGATCGCCTGACGCTGAAGCGAAGGGTGGATTGAGTCGAATTCCTGCCCTTCTTGCAACAGGAAGTCATAGCTGCCGATATCCCAGGCCACAGTTCCATTTTCGGTCTTGATCTGGCGGTAATCGGGAACCGCAATCAGACCTTTGCGGCTTTCTTCGAAATCGCGCTCATCCTCAAAGGGCAGAGCGTCGCGCATAAGCTCCTGAAATTCAGTAGTGAAGCGCGACGGCAGTTTGCCCTTGGGGTCAAAATGCTCTTGCGCGGACGCTGCACCAGCAGTCAGGATCAATAGTGCAGCAGTCAGATTAATTTTGTATCGGCGTGCCATTTGCAGACGGCTCCTGTCGAAGTGAAGTCAAAACGGAAACGGCAAGGAAGCACTGTAGTAACCGTATCACGAGGTAATAATCCGGTCGTAGACGTGCTGCGGCTGTATCTTGCGAATACAAAAGCCTGTTCCTTGGCGCTCCGGCGCCTGCCAGCGTGGCAAACTGCCCGCCCGTGTTATCCGTGAAATCACTCATAGGAAGTGCGAACATGTTGCTACTCACATCCGATCCTATGTAAGTACATAGCTACGACATCTTGTGTGTTTGGTTTAAAACACTTTTTCAGAACTGAGGTTTTTTGGATGGACCTGCCAGAAGATGATGTACGGGCGCAGTTGCACCGCCTTTTGACGCATCCCGACTTCACAGCCACACCCCAGCGACGCGCTTTCTTGTCCTATGTCGTGGACGAGTATTTGGCAGGCCGTGGCGACCAAATAAAAGGCGTGTCAATCGCTATGTCGGTCTTCGACCGGGATGAAACATTCGATCAGCAGGTGGACCCGATTGTACGGCTGGAAGCGCGCCGGCTGCGTCAGGACATAGACAGCTATTATGCTGGGCCTGGCAGATGTGATCCGGTTCGAGTATCCATTCCCAAAGGAGGGTACGCCCCCCGGTTCGAGAGCATCGCCCCCTCAATTGAGGCAACATCCGCACACCCACAGAAACCGCCTGCGTCCACCGACGGCAATCACCGCTTTGTCTGGGCTGGTTTAAGTGTCGCCTGCGTTTTGGCTGTTTGTGCGACGATCTGGATTTCCTTATCCGGCTGGGCCACGCAAAAATCACTGTCAGCGGGCCAATCTTTACCACAGGGTCCGGTGGTCGCGGTGTTGCCCTTTGAAACTCTGGGAGACGGACCGGGCTTTTTCGCTGATGGCATAACACTGCAGCTGACCAACGAGCTGGTGCGCTTTCGGGATATCTGGGTTCTGCCGTTAGGCAGCGTTCAGCGGTTTTCGCAGGGTGGCACGGACTCGCAGGCATTACGCGCAGAATTCAATGCGGACTTCGCGTTGGAAGGCAGTGTCATGGATAAAGGTGACACCATAGTGTTATCCGCCCGTCTCATCGATCTCAAAAGCGAACGATACGTTTGGGTGCATAATTACAACGTCGGCAGCTCGCCCGGAGAGATCTACGCTGGGCAAGACATGGTCATCCGAGATGTGATCGGAAAACTCGCAGGTAAATACGGTGTTCTGACACAAGACGCGATGAAGACGGCCACCCGAATCCCCCCCGTCAATCGTGACGCTTATGACTGCGTGCTGAGTTACTACAGCTATCAGATCACAATTGATCTCGACAGGCACCCGGCAATCAAGACCTGCATTCAAAGAGCTCTGGAACACAGCCCGGATTACGCCGAAGGCTGGGCGGTGTTGTCCAACCTTTATCTTCAGCAGATCCGGTTCGGTTTGGGGGGACATCGTCCCGAAGTGCTAACCGCCGCAGACAACGCTGCGCGCCGGGCCGTCGAAATCGACCCGAACCTGGCTGCGGGACATCTGATGCTGGCCAACATGAGATTTGTTCTTGGCGATTTTCAAGGGTTTCGCCAAGCAGGTCAGGTCGCGATTGATCTGAACCCGAATGACAGCGCCGTTCTTGCGCATTATGGTATGAGACTTGCTTTCAGCGGTGACTGGGACGAAGGGCTGGCCATCGTGGATCGGGCCATCGCGCTGAACCCGGTGCATCCGCACTGGTTTCATTTTCCACGTGTTTTTTACGAATTCGACCGGGGCAACTATCAACAAGCGCTGGTGGTTCTGGATCAGATCGACATGCCAAACTTTTTTTGGACACATCTTTGGGGCACAGTTCTGAACGCAGAACTGGGGCATCAGAAAGAGGCCAAGGAGTCATTCAACAAGTTGCAGTCATTGCGCCCGGATATTGTGTCGCAGACTGACGGTATCCTGTCCATCTGGCAGTTGTCCGACCCGTTCCAGAAGAAACTGAAGGCCAGCCTTTTCAAGGCTGGACTGACAACTCGGTCCTGACGGATTTCGGTCGCAAGTTTTCCGGTGCGCAAATCACTCGGCCAACAGATGCGAGAGTTTTTTGGCACCTCGACGCAAGGTTTCGAGAAAGGATATCAGGCTGCCAACGTCATGCCGTTGCGTCGGGGCATGAACAGAGAGCGTGGCGACAAGTCGGCCCTGCCCGTCCCGTACTGGCACGGCAATCGCCGCCATGCCCGCCATGAATTCTTCGTCATCGGTGGAAAACCCCCTCTCTGCCGTGATCTTTATTTCGCTCAGCAGAGCCTTCGGTTCAGTCAAAGAACGGCTTGTCTGCTTTTTTAGTTTTCCAGCCGACAAGAACCCGTTCAGCGTTTTTGGGCGCAAGGTAGACAAGTACATCTTGCCACTGGCCGTGCAGTGGAACGGCACCTGGGTTCCAATTGGCAATTGAATCCGCAATGGCCATTTGGTTTCCACGCGGTCCAGATAAATCATGCCCTCTCGATCCGGGATGGCCAGATTGCATGTTTCGCCCACTTCGTCGGCAACACTGCGCAGGATGGCAAGACGCGCGGTCCGCAGATGTTCGGCGGACATAGTGTTTACGGACAACAGCCGCAATCGCCTGCCCGGGCCATAAGAGCGTCCGTCAAGATCACGTTGCAGGAAACCTTCGGCCTCTGCCGTTTGCAGCAAACGGTGGATGGTGGGTTTGGCCAAACCCAATGCGTCGATCAGGTCCGATGGTTTGACCGCCACCCCGCGCCGCGCCACCTCTTCAAGGATCAGCAACAGGCGCAGGTTGGTGGGTATCTGGGTTTCTCTGTCTTTTGTATCCGTCTCGGCCATTCCTTAACATTCTAGTTATTTGGCAGAAGGATCAAGGCCAGTTCGGGGACCAGCGACACCAATATCCAGACTGACAGCAGAGCTACTAAGTAAGGCACCGTATAGCGCAGCAACCGGAAGTACGGCACACCGGTCACACCCGAAGCTACATACAGGTTAAGTCCATATGGTGGTGTGATAAACCCGATGGACGCCCCGACAAGGAATATAACCGAGAAATGGATCGGATCGACTCCAACCGAGGCCGCTATCGGCGCCAGGATTGGAGCAAGGATAATCGTGACCGGAAGGCTTTCCAGCACCATGCCAGAGAAGAAGACGATCACCATCGATGTGAACAGAACCGCATGGTACCCGCCCATGGAGGTCACGAAGCTTCCGATTGTTTCCTGCGCGCCAAGAAGCGACAGGATTTGTTGCATCACCACCGAAATGGCGATCAACGGCGCAAGGATACCAGTAATCTGAGCAGACCTGATAACGATTGACGGGATTTCGGGGATTGTGAAACCTTCGACCACGAACATCTCGGCAAAACTTTTCTCGCTTGGCGGTATATCGTTCCGAGCTCCCATGATGCGGTTGATAGGGTAGCTGACCAGCCCCGCGATGACACAAAAGCCCACAGTCACACCCGCGGCCTCTGTCGGGGAGAACTTGCCAGTGTAAATGCCCCAGAGCACAAGTCCGATGGCGAAGAAGCCGAGCCAGGCACCAAAGGCGGTCTTGAGCACTCGGTTCAATTGCAGAGGGATCAGATAGCCCCAGCCATTCATGCGGCAGATGATCCAGCACGCCAGTTGCATCCCGATGACCATCAACGCACCGGGCAGAATGCCAGCCACAAACAGTTCGGAAATCGGTAGATTCATCAGGAACCCATAGACGATGAAGATGATCGACGGAGGAATGATGATGCCGACAGTTCCGCCTGCAGCAGCGGTCGCAGCACTGAACCGTTCGTCATAGCCGCCCTTCACCATCTCGGGGTGCAACATTGACCCGATGGTCGCAGTTGTTGCTGAGTTCGACCCCGAAATCGCCGCGAACAGCCCGCATGCACCCAGCGATGCCATAGCGAGCCCGCCGCGTATCCAGCCCAGACAGGCATAGGCAAAATCGCTGAGCCTTCGCGCGATGCCGGACTTGTTGATCAGGTCCCCGGTCAGGATGAATAGCGGCATGGCCAACAGGGCAAAGCCCTTGTTAAAGACGTTCAGCAGCTCGGCCCCCATATTGTCCAGTGTCAGCCCAAGGACAAACGAACAGCCAATGACCCAGTAGCCGATGACCAGCAGCACCGGCACACCCAGCATGAATAGAAAGGTGACCCCCAGCGAGATCAGCGTAACAAGTGTTCCGTCTGTCATCAGTCTGCCCCGATTACGGCCTGCTTGATCAGCGGCTCGCCTGTTTTCCAGTTGTGCAAGTCATCGGCGAGGTTCTGAAACACGCGCCCGACCATCAAAAAGAACGACAATGGTGCTGCCAGCAGGAACCACCACTGCATGATATTGTCCGTGCCCAGAACGATTTGAAAGTTTGATGCCGAAAGCGCCACCAGTCGCGTGGTGGTCACGATGACAATTACCGCGAAAATGAACCAAAGCACCGCGTCCAGAAACAGGCAGGCCAGCTGCCCGCCGCGGGGCATGGCGGTACGGAATTCACTGAAACTCAGATGGGTGCGCAGACGCACATTATACGAGGCACCAAACCATGCCATCACCATGAACAAAAGCGGAGGGATAGTTGTAGACCAAGGTTCCTGATCATTAAAGACAAACCGGTCGATCACGCCCCAGAAAATGATCAGCGCTATGGCCAAGTAAGAGTACACCATAACCGAGCGTTCAAAATGACGTTCAATGAACGGCACCTTGCGGTAGATCAGCATGACCAACAGACCCCCAAGCGCTGCAACGACCGCGCCGACGATCCACGCAGCATCGGATTCCAAAGCTGATTGAATCTCAAACGAATCTTGGCTGAGAAAAGCGCTGAAAATAGCGCCAATGTCTGCCCATAGTGACATGAACCCCGTCCTCCCAGTCGGTGTTTAATTGAACCGGCCCAAACGGGCCGGTTCTGGCAGCTTAATCAGGCTTCGCCCTTCCACCAACGGCGCGGTTCGACATTTTCCGGCAGAGTATCCGCCGGGATCTCGCGCGCGATATCGTAGATTTCCTGGTAGGTATCGATGCCACCGGCCCATTTGTTCAGCCGTTCACGCCACTGCGCCCACGGCTCGGGGTTGTAGTTCGGGGCGCACATTTCTTCGGCCAGTTTGATCTGGTCATCCGCCAGAAAGGCCGGGCGAACACCATTTTCTGCGAAAATAGTATTCGGCAGTTGCGGATCCGAGAAGCCAACTGTGTTTAACAACGCCGCCTCGTTCGCGCCCTGGATCAGGGCTTGAGTGAAGTAAGACGACTCCATAACAGCGTCCTGCAGATCACCGCCCAGCCCGTCGAAGACCTTGGCAGACATCGAGGTATGTTCGGTACCGCAGAAGAACTTCAGGTTCACGGATTGCGAGACCACAGGTGCCATATTGGCATATGCCACCGCCGAGGCCCAGGTTTCCGCGCCATCGATCAGACCGGTCTTGAGCGCATCCAGCGTTTCTTCCCATGCCACCGGTACGGGGTTCAGATTCAACAGCTGCATTGCGATCCGACCCAGCTGCGTGCCCGTCACGCGGTTCTTGGTGCCGAACAACTCTTCCAGCTTGGTCACGGTTGGCTTGTCAGCAAACGTCGAACCCATTTGCAACCCGCGCAGTTCGCAGTGCGTGAACAGGAACTTCAGCCCGTGCCGTTTTTCCAGCGGCTCACGCAGGATACGCTGGCTCGCTGGGCTGTAGAAGAAGTGATACTGCGCAGCGCGGCTCGGGAACATGTAGGCATAGTCCAGAACGTTCAAATAGGGCGCGCCACCGGCCGAATTCTGGGTTGAGGCCGCATAGATATCGACGATTCCCTGCTGCGTTTTCTCAACACAGCTAAGTTGGCCACAAATCTGGTTGTCGCCAATGAATTCGATCCGAATCTCGCCATCCGTACGCTCTTCCAGGTCACGGGCAAATTCGATGGCACCGGCGCGTTCAATCAGAAGGTTGCGGGTGTTGAAGCCCGAAGCACCGAATTTCAACGTATGCTTCGGTTCTTTTGAGAAGCGTTTTTCATATGTCGATTCCGCCGCTTGCGCCAGATTGGCCAGGCTCATCGCCCCCCCGAATCCTCCTGCTGCAAGAAGGGTCGAGCTCATGCCGTAACGACCTGCCACCCGGAAAAAATCCCGCCGCGAAATACCACTCAGTTTCCGACCAATCTCCATTGCTTACCTCCCTGTTCGCAATTATTGAGACGTTTTGTATCAAAAAATGCTAGTATATTTCTTGCATCTTGCATAGAGTTTTTTTCAACAACGTTGGAAGGAGGCAGACATGGAAGTGGATTATGCGGTTGTTGGCGCGGGGTCTTCGGGCTGTGTCATTGCCAATCGGCTGAGCGCCGACCCCAACACGACCGTCGCTTTGGTGGAGGCAGGTGGCCGCGATACCAACCCATGGATTCACATCCCCGTTGGCTATTTCAAAACCATGCATAACCCTTCGGTGGACTGGTGTTATCGGACCGAACCTGATCCAGGCCTAAACGGGCGCTCGATAGATTGGCCGCGCGGTAAAGTGCTGGGTGGTTCATCCTCACTGAACGGGTTGCTGTATGTGCGCGGCCAAAAGGAAGATTATGACCGCTGGCGCCAAATGGGGAATATCGGTTGGGGCTGGGAAGATGTCCTTCCCCTGTTCAAACGCAGCGAAGATCAGGAACGCGGCGAGGACCCATATCACGGAGTCGGCGGACCGCTATCGGTGTCGAACATGCGCATTCAGCGCCCGATCTGCGATGCGTGGGTCGCGGCTGCACAAGCCGCCGGATACCCGTTCAATCCGGATTATAACGGCGCAAATCAGGAAGGCGTCGGGTACTTTCAGCTGACCACCCGCAACGGTCGCAGATGTAGCGCAGCCGTGGCCTATCTGAAACCGATTCGAAACAGGCAAAACCTGAATATCATCACGAACGCACTGGTGACGCGCATAACGTTGGAGGGCAAACAGGCGACCGGACTTGTGTATCGGGATCGCGCAGGCAACGAGAAAACCCTGAAAGTACGGCGCGAAATCATCTTGTCTGGCGGCGCAATAAACTCTCCTCAGATCTTGATGCTGTCCGGTATCGGCGACCCTGATCACCTGAAGAAAAACGGAATCGAACCGGTACATTCCTTACCCAAGGTTGGCAAAAGACTGCAGGACCATCTGCAAGCCCGCCTTGTTTTCAAGTGCAATGAGCCCACGTTGAATGACGAAGTACGCAGCCTGTTCAATCAGGCCCGCATTGCCCTCAAATACGCTTTGTTCCGCGCAGGCCCGATGACTATGGCCGCTAGCCTTGCAACTGGATTCATGAAAACACGCCCCAACGTTGAAACGCCCGACATTCAGTTTCACGTACAACCGTGGTCCGCCGACAGCCCCGGCGAAGGCGTACACCCGTTTTCCGCCTTCACCATGTCAGTATGCCAGTTGCGGCCGGAAAGCAGGGGCGAACTGCATCTGAACGGGCCGGACCCGTCCGAGCATGTAAAGATCATTCCAAACTACCTGTCGACTGAGACGGATTGCGGAACCATCGTCGACGGCGTGAATATTGCGCGCAAAATCGCCCAACACGATCCGCTGGCATCGAAGATATCTGAAGAGTTCCGCCCGACATCCCAACTCTCCAGCGACGATTACGTCGGCACCCTTGATTGGGTCAGGTCGAATTCTGTTTCGATCTACCATCCGACTGGGACGTGCGCGATGGGAACGAATGAAACCGCAGTTGTCGATCCTGCACTAAAGGTTCACGGCATCGGAAATCTACGGGTCGCCGATTGTTCGATCATGCCCGAAATTGTCAGCGGTAACACAAACGCCCCCGCAATCATGATCGGAGAAAAGGCGAGTGATTTGCTTACCTCTGCAACATAGCTCTGCAAATTGGAGTTCTTCGCGGGCCGCATATCGTGGCCAGTCAAAGGACGATCAGGTCGCGCTCATTCAAATGGTATTGCTGTCTGCACCGCAACGGTGTGCATCTTAGATAGCTCTGTATAGGCGCCGACGGTGATTTCCGTGATATCTGAGCTGAATTCACTGTGCATGTCATTGTTTGAACCACATTTATCCAGCCGCTTCAGAATATCCGTTTTGTTCTTGTGCGGGTTTCGATCCTCGTCAGTTCGCGGAACTTCTTCCGGCATTTAGAACCAAACGATGCGTTCGCGGCGGGTCAGCTATGTCAGCCCAATTGCACGAATATCTGACCGTCTTCGATCTTGACCGGATACGTTTTCAGATCTTCGGTGCAAGGTGCCGACAGAGCCTTGCCGGTGCAGATGTCGAAGCGCCCTCCGTGCAGCGGGCATTCGATCACGCAATCGATGACCAGACCATCCTCCAGATGTTGCTCTTCATGGGTGCAATGCCCGTCTGTGGCAAAAAATCCTTTTTCAGTGTTGTAAAGCGCATATGTCTGTCCGCCGTAATCCCAACGGATCAGGTCTTCTTCGTCGATGTCATCCGTGGTGCACGCCTGTATCCAGTTGCTCATGTGTCTAGACCTCTGTTGTCATCAGTTCTTTTTCAAAGGGAAGTCACGACAGGATGCTTGACCCGTCTTCCGTGACCGTCGCCATGTTTTCGGATTTGATACCCTCGACGCCGCCAATTTGACGCTCGATGCAAATCACCATTTCTGGTTCCAGTTGTCCGCCGTTTAGTTCCGGGTGAAAGGTGGAAAGCTGGATTATCGGCGCGGATCTCGCATGAAAACGCCTTTTTCTGCCACAGGTCAGCCCGCCTAACCGGGGCCTGCAGCCGGCGGTCAGGCCGTTTATCCCCGCAATTGAAAACAACGAATGCATAACGGGTCCACGGCAGCTCAACCAGTATGATTGCATCAATGGCCTGCGTCAGCGGTGTAATCCATGCGGCCTGTTCAAGCGTCAGCGATTGGTGCTTGGCAACAAAAGCCTGTTGATGGGCAGCGGCAGCGTTCATTGATGTGCGGGTGTCCACTTATCGAGAGCTTCGAGAAACTTTTCCTTCTCACCCATATGCATTTGAATATTGGTCTGCGGATAGGGGAATCTGCCTGCTGTTACCTCGCGATGGTACGCACCCAAGGCTGCAACGCGTTCATCGTGGATCTGCTTGTGCAACCGACCGACTTGACCAAAGGCATAAGCGTGTTTCGGCGGCTTTTCTTCTTCACTGGCTTCACCGCAGATATCGGCCAGAAAAGAGAATATCGCATCCCCTGCCATGCCCGACCCCAGCGAGAATGTGACGACCGAGGTTTTGTCGTTCACTGCCTCAAGTACCTCTTCGGCAATGCATTCTGCCTCGACCGCAAAGACGCCGGCATCTTCCATCCGCTTGAGCGTCATCCAGATCTCCATCGCTTCATCCGCTTTGCGACCAAAGGCACGAAGGCCGCCGCAGTGATGGCTGAAGGTTGGGATCAGTCCGATATGGCTTTGTACCGGAATGCCCTCGCGCGCCATACGTTCCATCACGTCAAAGGACCGCAAGGTGTAATACATGTCTGCCCCGCGCCGCATCGCGTCAAAGGCATCGGCAACAATCTCGTCATCTGACCCGAATTGCGCCCAGGTCGAGCCGACTCCAGTGAAGTGCGTCGGGGCGAGTGCCCGGACATCTTTTATCTGATTGGACCCGACGACGAACAAGTCGATCCCGGCTTCGACGCAGGCGCGGATCTGGTCGTTGTCGGCTGGGTTGGCCATCGACAATTTCTTGCCCGAGCCCTTGAGCGCCTTGAGATCGGCAACCGTGTAGTTGCGCACCGCCGGATTGCGGCTGAAATCATAAATGCGTTTCATATTACATTGTCCTTTCAGCAATTCTCTCAACAGGTCCGCCGCTGGTAATCATGTGGGGCGCCTGCCGGATCGAGGACGCTTTGGTCGAAAATCCCAAAGTGCGGCGCAACGTGATGACAAGAACTTCCCAGTTGGTGCGCAGAAAACCGGGATCAGGATCGGGCACCTGATCCCGCACCGCTTTGGCAAGATCGGGCAAGGCGTGAAACGGCACCTGCGGATAGAGGTGGTGTTCGACATGGTTATTCATATTCATGTAGAGAAAATTCGCCAACCAATGCCCACGAAACGAACGGGTGCTCTCCAGAATCGATGGAGAATTTTCTTGTAACTCGACATGCTGGATCAGTGTGAACAAGAGCATCACGGGCGCACCAAGAACACGCGGAACCACGATGAACCACAATGGCCACCACACGCCCAAAAAGGGCGCAATCGCGATAAGCGCGTAAATCGCAAGCATGATCCGAGCGTTGCGGGTCATTTTCGCGAACTCGTTTTCGGGTGTCACCATCTTCATGGTCTCGGTGTAGTGACCAACGGCCAGATGCCAGAACACCTGCATGTGAAAGCGCAGCAACCCAAAACCGGTGACCTCGGTCAGCCAACCACCAAAACCCATCGGCGTGTCAAAGGGCATCTGGCTGTCCTTGCCGACATGCCAGGTGTGCGTGTGGTGATTGGTGTGGGTGTAACGCCGGTGCAGAGGCTCTTCCATATACAACAGGGAAGTCACCCAGAGAACGGCTTCGTTCAGCCAACGGGTGCGAAATGCCGTGCCATGCGCCGCTTCATGGCTGAAGGAATAGGCGGGCACCGTCAGCACCACGCCATGGACGAACATCGCGGGCCACATCCAGATTGTACCCAGGTTCAGCCAGACCAGAGCGCTGGTCAGGCCAAGGGTCACCGCCCATTTGGCCAGGTAGATCACGCCCGGGCGATCAGATCGGGAGGCAATGGATTTCAGCGTTTTCTTGTCCAGCTTGACACCGGAAGAAGCAGCGTTCGTGGGGACGTAGTCTGGCATGATTTCAGCTCGCATAGTCGTTGTTGTCGTGGTCAAGAAGGGCCTTCAACTCGGTCGAATGGCGTTGGGTCTGATCTGGATGGCCCCCAGTTCCCGTGCGGTTTTCTTTGCGATCTCGTCCAACAGAACGCCCAATGGACCAATGCATTGCAGCGCGTTTGAATGTGTAGAGGCGGTTAAGAGTGTCGGCGGCAAGTTGCCGTCAGTCAGACGAGTCAGAACTAGGGAATGGGTCGAATGCAAATTCATCAGGCATCTGTGATGCGGGCAACGGCGCCGGATCGAACCATGCAGGTCCCATGCGGTGGGGCCCGGTGCTCGGGAATCCTCAAGCGTGTCAGGGTGTCGGAATGCAGTGTTTGCAGCATTTGTCATCTCCTCCTGAGTTCAATGAGAGATGACCTAGGATCAGCTTCGATGACAAATGATGAATCTTTGGCTAAGCTATTAGAAAAATTAATGGAGCAGTTGTAAATGATCGATTTCTCGTCGGGCTTACCCCCGCTGACATGGCTGCGTGCTTTTGAATCCAGCGCCCGCCACCTGAATTTCACCCGAGCAGCAAATGAACTTAGTCTGACGCAATCGGCGGTCAGCCAACACGTTCGAAATCTCGAAGCATTTTTGGGCAGGGATTTGTTTATTCGCAAAGCCAGGGTGTTAGAGTTGACCGAGGATGGCGCAAACTACTTGCCCAGCATACGAGAGGCCTTTGCCCTCATCGCCAGCGGCACGCGCGCGTTCACTGGATCGTCTGGCGGTGAGATCGTCAGATTGCAATGTAATATGGCCTTCTCTGTCTTTTGGCTCACACCTCGCCTGCATCGGCTCTATGCACAACATCCCTGGCTGGTTCTCGATATTGTTACTCCGATCTGGGATCCTGAAAGACATGCCTCTCAGGCTGCGATGGAAATCCGGTTTGGACGGCCCGACGAAATGCCCGAGACGGCGGAACGACTGACCCAAGACAGTTTTTTTCCTGTATGCGCACCAGAATATCAAAACGGCGACGTGGATCTGAAGACTGCGGTCCTGTTCGACTGCGCGGGCACCACCGGTACGTGGGACGCATGGTGTCAGGCAAGCGGAGGGGAATTTACCCGGTCAGGGCAAGTCAACCTGACGTCGACATACGTTATTTCGGTTAATGCTGCGCTGAACAATGCCGGGATAACCATGGCCCACGATACACTTGTGTCCGGCCTGATAGAAAAAGGGCAACTGGTCCGGCCTTTCAACACCGCAGCGCAACTGGTCGAAGGCTATTACCTTTTCCCACCTTCGCCTCACGCATTGACGCCCGCCCGCGAAGTCTTTTTGAGTTGGCTGAGGGACGAAACCTACAGAGAGGGCGACGTCTGACCTTCCGAGAATGTTAGCTGAGTCGATTACCCGGGCACGCTTTCCGTAGCGTATCTTTTGACTTGGCCAGCTCGATCCCGAAACTGTTTGAACAATGTGTGCCACTCTTTTCAGAGTCACAGGGAGGAATAGCATGAAACAATGGTCGAACTGGTCCGGAAGCGCCATCGCCCAACCGGCATGCCATGTTGGCGTCAAGACCGAGGATGAATTGAGCGCCCTGTTAAAGGGATCAACCGGCACGCTCCGCGCGGTCGGGGCGGGTCATTCGTTCTCGCCGATCGCTGCAGTTGAGGGCGGTACGCTGGTATCGCTGGACGGGTTCGATCATGTTGAACCAGCCGGATCCGGGCATGCCCGGCTTGGCGGCGGCGGACGGCTTGGAGAGATTTCTTCGAAATTGCACACTCTGGGACAGGCGTTCTTCAACATGGGCGATATCAATGACCAGACGCTTGGGGGCGCTCTGGCCACGGCCACCCATGGAACGGGCCTGAGTTTCGGATGTTATTCTTCAATGCTGTCCGGGCTGACCCTGATCGACGGGCGCGGCGAAAAGCGGGTTCTGTCGCGTGACGGCGAAACGGATCTGTTTCGTGCCATGGCCGTTGGAATCGGCACAGGCGGTATCGTGACCGAGGCGGTGATGAATACTACGACCCCCTACCGTCTTGACCGAAAACGCTATGCAATTTCGCTGAACGACATGCTTGACGATGTCAGTGCCCGCATGAATGCCAGCCGGAACGTCGAGTTCTATTATATTACGGGGTCGGGACAGGCGCTGGTAATGGAAAGCGCAGCCAGCAAAGAAGCCCCCATCGCCAGACCGCCGGATCGCGATCAGGAGGGGCTTGCGCAACTCCGTCTTGCCGGGAAGTTTTTGGGGTGGTCTCCGGCGATCCGCCGTGCGGTGCTGGGGCGGGTGATCAAATCGCATACTCGCGAGCATTTCATCGAGGATTGGCACCTAGCGTTCCCAACCGACCGCGACGGAATTCGATTTAACGAAACGGAATATCATTTGCCTTTGGAGTATGGGCCAACGGCGTTACGCGAAGTTGTGGATCTGATCGAAAAGAGCTTTCCGCATGTGTACTTTCCAATGGAAGTACGAACCGTCGGTGCCGACGATTTGTGTCTCAGTCCGTTTTATCGACGCGATACCATGTCGATTGCCGTCCACCACGAAGCGGGACAGCCATTTGACACATTGCTAAAGGCGGTCGAAACGGTCTTTCACAGGTACGAAGGCCGCCCACACTGGGGTAAAATGCATTCGCTTACCGCAGCGCGGTTGCGTTTCTTGTACCCCGAATGGGATTTGGCGATTGAAACGCGGCGGGAATTGGACCCGGAAAACCGGTTTGTGACCCCGTACATGGCTCAGTTGCTGGGGCTATGAGCGGCTATTATGAAACACTGATCGAGGCAGTCAAAGCTGCGGGGTTGCACCGTCCGGTTCTTGTGTTGGACCAGACACGGCTGAACGCCAATCTGGAACACCTGAAAACAGCTTTACCGCCGTCGTGCTCAGTACGGCTTGCTGATAAATCTCTACCAGTGCCGGACCTTCTTGAATGTGGATTACGAGCGTTGGGCACCAACCAGATCATGTCGTTTCACCTGCCCTTGACAGCGCACGTTTTGGCGCAGTTTCCCACGGCTGAGGCTCTTATGGGCAAACCGATGCCAGTGGCGGCGGCCGCTCAATTTCTGAAAACCTGCCCCGATGCCGGCCGCGTGACCTGGTTGATCGATAGCGCGCGTACGTTGGCTTCTTATCGCGCAATGGCCACCGAGGCAGGTGTTTCGCTAAAAATCGCTTTCGAGGTCAATATAGGGCTTGGACGCGGTGGGTTTGAAACGCCTGAGGAACTGACAACATGCCTGGCTGACGACGGCTGTGCACCTTTGGTCCTCTGTGGCCTGATGGGATATGAGGCACATGTGAATGCCCTGCCCGGTTTTCTGGGTGGTGGCGCGCCAGCGCAAGCCCGCGCGATGGCGCGGCTGAAAGAGTTTGCCGAATGTCTTGAGCCGGAACAACGGCAGATCATCAATACCGGAGGCAGTTCCACGGTTCTGGGAATACCGGCGGACGGGCCAGCAAACGACGTGACGCTTGGATCGGTTCTCGTAAAACCCTCCGACTTCGATCAGAATCTGAACGCGGCGATTCAACCCGCGTTTTTTATAGTAACACCGGTTTTGAAGACATGCGCCCACGGTTTGCCCGGCCACCCGCAACTGTCCGGCCTACTGCGCCGGGTACGTTTGATCCGGAAGCGTATTGCGTTCACATATGGTGGTAAGTGGATGGCAACGCCGGTTTTTCCGAACGGGCTGAGCAAAAGCCCGTTTTATAACGCCTCCTCCAATCAGCACGGACTCTGTCCTCCCAATGGTGCTGACGTCCCCACCCACTTCGTGTTTCGCCCAACCCAGTCAGAAGCGGTTTTGCAACAGTTCGATGCTGCGCATGTGTTTGATGGAAAAAGGATCGCGCGCCAGATGCCTCCCTTTCCAATATGTTAGGTCAGGCGGATAAACGTTGTTTCAAAATATAATTCGAGAACACTCGAGTGAATAAAAACTCGGCATCCATGTAAGCGCGTGGATCAGCGGCGCAGGGGAGTACCTGCGAGCCCTGCTGGACATAAGACCTTGTTGTCGAGGCCCCAAAGGGACTACGCGTGGCGAGAATTTTTCAATCATCTCGCCACGTTCCTGCCTAGAACAGGCCATTCACAGCGCTTGATCCGCTGTAACGCATCACTTAGTCGCGCTCACGTCTCCGGGAACGCAACCGCGCGCGCAGAACCTCATGTCGCTGGGCGCGACCGACCAGATATCAACATCATTTGGAGGCTTATTCTTGAAATCGATATCAAGGCAACTTGCTGCCTTCGGCGTGTAGTACTTGTTTCTGGGGTCAACATTTCCGAACTGGTCGAACCCTGAGATCAGCCTCATGTCATTTTCCCATCTCTTGCCGTGCAGAGTGAGATTGGAATAGTAGGCCATCAATTTGATCGACTTGCCCTGGGCAAACATCTTGTAGGTCATCTGGACACCACCAATTGTCTTGTCGATCACACCCTGTTCCAGACCCGATCCGATAGAGATAACCCAGCGACGCTTCAAGGGGATGGATATGATGTTCCCGTCTTCACCGCATGTAAGCGTTTTCCACGAGTAAATGTTCAGAATGGCATTGGTTCGAATCGGGTTGGTGTGAATGCGTAAAACACTTTCTTTCGGCGTGATTATCGCATTTTTTACCGGCGCACCGTTGACGACACAGTTCTTCTGCATCACCGCAAGCTCTGTCAGAACCATGTCAGAAAAGGACGCGGCAAAACCACCTTCCAGCGATTGCTCGATCAGTTCAGGCATTCCGGGAGCTTCCAGAACTCTGGTGGAATCCCCGTACTCGTTGAAAAGCTCGGCCGGGTCCAGTTTCACGAGGTCCGGTGACTCGGAAAGCAACAAGTTTCCTGGATAGGTTTTTCCTTCGATCTCTGGAACTGGGTGATAGTGAAAACTGAATATCTTGCCATCTTCGTCGCTGCTTCCGCCTTGAGACACAATTTCCTGTGCTAGTAGTTGGCTGTGAAGTGAAAGCGCCATCACAGCGCTAAAAATCGAGACGCCTAAAGCCTTCTTTCTGAACATGATTTTCCCCAGGATTTTGATATAAAATTCGAAACAATGACGCCCACATTATCCATTTTCGCCTTTTTTGCAAACATTGAGCGGGGTAACACCCGTATCTGTGGCAAGCAGGTGTTTTTACCACAAGTACAATCAAGACACTTTGTTATTGAGAAAACCCATGAAGATAGAGCTCGCAATTCAACTCATTCTGCCTTCTGCCTGAGCGGAACTTAAAGCCGCTTCGACCTGATCCGTGAATGGCAATTGATAACGCACGCTCCAGGATTTCTCGCCTGATCTGACATGTTTGATGACCTTCATGCCTTCGGATATTTCACCTGCCATTAAGTGAGCGTCGGCAAGCAAAGTCTGAGCGTAAAGCACAATTTGGGTCGACCCTGTTTTGAGGTAATCCTCTATACCCGCACTGATCTCTGCGATGCCATCGGCGTAACGGCCATTCGATGCTCGCGCCCATCCACGCAAGATACTGCCCCAGGCATCCCAATAGCGGAATTCTCTTTCCTTGCTAATCTCAATTGCACTGTCGACAAGGTCCAACAAAGCTTCTGTGTCACCCAGTATCTGATAGGCAGTGGCCAGAATATTGAGCCCATAGCACCGAGTGAAATCGTGGGGCTCACTTTTGATACGGGCAGCCAGTTCCGTTATTTCTGACCGGAACTCATCACTTTCCCCGGCTTGCAACGCCTTGGCCCAGCATCTCATTGCGCGATCGACGAGGTATATGTCGGCCTCGTGATAATTCAGCAAATCGTCTGGCGTGGCTTTCTCTCGCAGTGCTACCGCGCGATCAAATGCTGCAATTGCTTCCTCCAGATTGCCGAGCATGAAGTTGCTCATACCGATATTATGCGCCGCTAGGGCTTCCATCGTCGGGTTGCAGACCCGTTGGGCAACCTCTTCCAGATAATCGCAAAGAGCCAAAGCACCTAAAGGGTCGCCCAGCGTCAGCTGTGCGCCAAACTGCACGTGTACCGCAAGAAAGGCATCTGAAGAACTGGCGGCCGAACGGTCGAGCAGATGGCGAAACCGGTCCAGGTTTTCCAAAACTTCTTTCGATCCAAAAGCCCGGGTACTTAGAGCAACATTCAACATCTTGCGCAAAGAAATCTCGACCTGATCGCGTTCGGAGCTAGGTTCGATTCTTCCGTTCTCGAACAGGGCTTCTTTGAGGTGGTGTATTGTCTCTTTGTTCGCAAAACGATCACTCGAGATAAGTGCAGCCTGTCGCCAGGCGTCTCGGGCCTCTTCAGGCATGTCTGCCCGGGCGTAGTGCTGTGCCAACAACTCGGGGTTTTGCCTGACCAGATCGCTGAAAGACGCTGCCATCACATCTGCAATGCGACTGTGCACTGCTCGTGTACGGCTTGGCAACATCAAGTCATAGGCGGCATCCCGTATTAATGCGTGACGAAACGAATAGGTCCCCTCAGAACTTAGGCCACGCCGTACCAGTATCTGCGCCTCGACCAACTCGTCCAACATGCCGATGGTGGCTTCCGTCGATTGATTGCTCACTGCGCTGACCATCGAAGGCAAGATGTTGCGGTCTATTGCGGCGCAGATCGGAACAATCTCGCGGGCTGAATTTAGCTTGTCGATCATAGCCCAGAACAGTTCCTTGAGAGTGGACGGCAGAGCCAGTTCGTTCTGATAAACCGTATGGCCACCTGGGTCGGTGAAACGGTTCTCGATCATCCGCGCCATTTCCTCGGTAAACAGCGGCACACCATCTGTTTTGGTCGCGATCTGGTCCTTTATCTCCTGTGTGACTTCTTCGGACTGCAGCAACTCGTCCAGCATTTGATGCACGTGATCCCGGTCTAGCCGTGAAATCTCCAGCGAAGCCACACCGCTTTTGCCTGTCCAGGGCGGGCGATAGGTCGGTCGAAACGTGCATATGATCAGAACTGACATTGATCTGAGCCGTTCAATCAGCAGTTCGATTACTTCTTCTGTCGAAGGATCAACCCAATGCAGATCCTCAAACAGTAACAGAACCGGGCGATGCCGAGCCAGGGCCGCCACGGATTGCACCAGGGCTTCCTGGAACTGCGCCTTCAGACGGTCGGATGGCAGCTTGGGCAATTCTTCCTCAGCAGCCATCGGAAGTGACATGGCATTTGCAAAGAACGGAAGATTTTTTTCCGTAACCTCCGACCACTCAGAGAGCAATCGCCTCAGCTTATTGAGTTTCTGATTAACGCTGTCAGACCGGCGGAAATCGGCCATGTGGCTAATACAGCTTACTACGGGGAAATGTGCGCTACGTTCATGGTTTGGAGAACACTGAAAGCTTAGACGCAGACAACGACGTGCCTCGAAACCATGTGTCGCTGTTTCAACAAGGCGTGATTTTCCGATTCCGGCCTCGCCAGACACCATCACGGCTTGCCCGTTGCCACGTCTCGCAGCGCGCCAGTATTTCTTGATGGTCTCTATTTCATCAACTCGGTTGACGAAAGGTGAGCCCGCAATTCCGGAACGGGCCTGAAAACGTAGCATTGGCTCTTCGGAACTCAGGACCCTCCATATGCCGACGGGGTTTTCAAAGCCCTTAAGTTCCTGTCTACCTTTCCACTCGCACTGGAAATTACTGCCAATCAGCAGTTTGGTATATTCGCTGATAGCAACGGTTCCGGGGTCTGCCAACTCTTGAACCCGCGCCGCCATGTTGGGCACTTCGCCAAACACTAATCCGCCTAATGTCGAGTGTCCGTCAACAACGGCTTCGCCGGAAGAAACCCCAACGCGGACCCCTATGGTCTGCCCATCTCCGTGCCTGATCTTTTCAATCGACTCACAGATCTCCAGACCTGCAGCAACAGCTCGTTCAGCGTCATTCTCTTCGACTGCGGGGTACCCGAAATAGGCGACAACGCCATCTCCGATGAACTGAGCGATGTGGCCCTGATGCCGACGAATTACCTCAAAACACAAAGCCTGATAATCGTGAAGAACTGCGCGGTATTCTTCCAGATCAAGCTGGTTCGACAACCGTGTCGAACCGACCAGATCAATAAAGATAAGCGTCAGATAACGACGCTCGGGAACATGATCCGAAACCCCAGACCGTATCGCCCGGAGAACGTCTGGCTTTGCCGATCTCTCGAGTTCATTACCCGCGTTTGCGTACTGATGAGCATGCAAGTCCTCAATCGCAAGCATCATGCGTTTGCGATCCCCTAGATTCAGACCAAGCTCGATCAGATCGTTTTCAGTTAGGGTGGCAACTATATCCAGATCAATCGAGTTCGCGGCAAACGCATCGTAGTACTTTTCAAGCGATATGCTTTCTAACCACGTTTTGATGCCAGCCATCTTGTTTCCCCGGTCGAAATTACTTCAAAAAATACTTCTTTCTATTCTATTGGCGTCGGGCCGAAGGGCTCGCTTTTAGTTTAAGTCAAATACACTTCCGTTCATGTATCGATTTGCTCAGGCAGCACACAAAAAAATTCTGATCAAGCATGATAGCACACGGGGAAGGCCCTGTAACACTCTGCCAACCCTACCCTAACAAAGAAATTGGGTCCACCAGCCCGCATGTATGTCAATCATCGGTCGTACCAACGAAACGCGTAGAGCTTTGCAGGCTGGCTTGGCTTTGTCTTTCGCCCGCACCGGCGAAGCTCATGTGCCCACGGCCCCAAGAGAAATCGACGGCTTTGATCATCCGCCATGACAGGCCCGCCTGATGGCAAGTTTTTGCCACGCCTTGTGAAAAGTCCGCGATGATTGACGCCAGCACCCCAAAAACACGTCGCAGAGAATCCGGTTTGTTTGAAAAAAGCTGAGTGGCAGGCACTTTCTTCAAAGTATTGCGTGCCGCTGAAACACACACCTTCGAATCCTGGCCTGCTCATCAAATGAAGACTGATTTCGGCTCTAGCGTTTCACGCTCCTGGCCCGCGGAACGTGCCCCATTTTGCCGTTGAAACTTCTTGTGGACAGCCGCTGGTTGCGCATTGGCAATCGGTCAGAACCCTCGGACAAAGCCCTTTATCATTCCGCGAGACTTGTGGCAATGCTGTGCACCGGAGGATAGGTGATGGAAACGCTCAGCATCAAAAACAGAAACGCGTCGCGTTTGTCGGCAGGGATCGCTCCAACAGTACCGTTTACCGAAGTTCCGGTGATCAATATCGCCGCACTGCAGGATGGCGATCATGTTTCCAAGCAAGGCGTTGCAGATGCCATCTGGTCTGCCTGCACGCAGGTCGGGTTCTTTTATGTTTCGGACCACGGCGTTGACCAGGATATTCGGATTGGGGCTTTTGCTGCAGCCAAGCGGTTTTTCGATTTGCCAGAGGTGGAAAAACGCAAGGTTTCGATCCGAAACTCTCCGCTGTTGCGTGGCTATGGCGGGTTGTTGGAAGAAAACACCAATCCTGAAAACGATGGCGATCTGCATGAACATTTTGATCTTGCGCTCGACCTGGGCCCCGAGGACCCTGACACTGCAGCAGGCACATACGGGTGTGGCCCCAATCAATGGCCCGATCTCGCTGATTTCCGCGAACCTGTCATGGCCTATCACCGTGAGATGTTGCGTCTAAGCGAAACGCTTTTCCGGGGATTTGCGCTGTCCCTTGACCTACCAGAACAGTATTTCACCCCCCATATCACGAAACCTATCGCAGAACTGCGCCTAGCTCATTACCCTCCCCAGACGCCGATCCATGACCTGGATAAGATCATGGGCATCGGCGCGCATTCTGACTATGACGCTTTCACCATTGTTGCCACCGATGACGTACCCGCGCTTGAAGTGCAGAATTCGGCCGATCAATGGATCGCCGTTCCCCCAATCACAGATACATTTGTCGTGAATGTCGGCGATCTGTTGCAGCGTTGGACGAATGACCTGTTCCGCTCGACGTTTCATCGGGTCGTCAATCGTACCGGTGAGGAACGATACTCACTGCCATTCTTTGCCAGCACGAACCCCTTGACGGAACTGGGCGTGCTGGACAACTGCCAATCCGAAAAGCGCCCACCGCGATATGCGCCGATCAGCGCCGCGGAATACATCGGTACGCTAATGCGCGAATCCTACGGGATTTAAGGACACTCCGAATTTGAAGCCCGAGCGGGTACTCTTATTCCGAACCGCTAAATCTGTGTGCAGGCTACCCTGGCCCATGCCAACGCGTGCGTTGACAATCCGGGGGCGAGGCGATCCAACACATCTGCATGATAAGTGTTCAACCAAGTGCGCTCCGCGTCAGTCAACATTTCTGTCAGCAACATATCGGTCTGAATGGGGCACCATGTCAGGTTCGAAAATGCCATGAAGCCGTCGCTCAGCTGCACAATCTCGAACAGGTTTTCGATCCGAATTCCAAAGTGGTCCGTCTCGTAATACCCGGGCTCTATTGACAGAATCATGCCAGGGGCCAGATCGACCGGATTATACGGTTTGCCGATGCGCTGGGGATGCTCGTGGACAGACAGCCGATGTCCGACGCCGTGGCCTGTGCCGTGGTCATAATCCAACCCAAGATCCCACAACGGGCGTCGGCAGATCGCATCGATATGATGGCCTTGCGTACCCGGTGGAAAGCGAAGTGTCGCGATGGCGTAAAAAGCTTTGAATACCGCTGTGTAGGCCCGATCGTATCCGTCGGGCCTGTTCGATCCGAAGGCAAAGCTTCGCGTGGCATCTGTTGTGCCGGTGTAATACTGCCCGCCTGAATCCAGCAGATATGTGTCTTCGGGACGGATAGGCACCACGTTGTTGTTTTGCGTTGCATAATGACACATCGCGGCATTTCCGGACGCCGCGGATATCGAATTGAAGCTTTGTTCGAGAAATCCCGACCGGCTGCGGCGAAAATCCATCATGGCATTCTCTGCTTCACGTTCCGTGACCGGCGCACCAGTGGCAGCACGGTGTGGAACCTCGGATGTCAGCCAGGCACAGAACTCGACCCAGGCTATACCGTCTTCGACATGGCAGGCCCGCATACCTTCCACTTCAACCGAGTTTTTAAGGGCTTTGCGTGCAGTCAGAAAACTACCTTGCGGAATCGCGACCGCACCGGCTTTCTCGATCATCATTCGGACGGCAATGGGCGAGAAGTCAGGATCGAACAGGACGTTCTGCCCGGGTTTGATCAGGTCTTTCAACCTAGGCAGGAAATCTTCGTGTGCACAGATCCGAACCGTGTTTGGCAAATGGTCCGCGACATCCTGGTTCAGTTTTTGCGAGGCAACAAACCAAAGCACCTGACCGGCCTTGTCTATGACGGCAAAGGACTGTGGCACCGGGTTAAAGGCCACATCCGCCCCACGGACATTCAACAGCCAGGCGACGTTATCCGGCTGTGTTTCAACCATCAGATCCGCATCACTGGCTTCTATCTGCTGCGCCAAATCGCCAATCTTTTCGTGCGCTGACTGGCCAGAGATTTGCGCTGGAAAAGGCTCGACCATCCCTGTTGGGGCTGGTGGCTGGTCCGTCCAAATCGCGTCCACCGGGTTGGTATCTACAGGGACCAGCTGACCCTGATCCAACGTTTGGGTGAACCGGTCAAACAGGACCGGCGGTATATGCATGGGATCAAATCCGACCCTCCAATCAGGCCGGGAAGAATCAGCCAGCCAGTTCTCGGGCAAATCTTTGAAGAGATGATGGTGTGAAAACCGGGGGCCGGGGCATTGGTTGGCCGCCTGAACACTGTATCTTCCATCCACGAATAGCGCGACCGTTTCCATGGTAACGATTGCCAGACCTGCCGATCCTGTAAATCCCGTCACATAGGCAAGGCGTTCGTCATGAGGC
Organism: Ruegeria sp. AB9; assembly: GCF_056542585.1. Classification (NCBI taxonomy): domain Bacteria; kingdom Pseudomonadati; phylum Pseudomonadota; class Alphaproteobacteria; order Rhodobacterales; family Roseobacteraceae; genus Ruegeria; species Ruegeria sp. AB9. The sequence continues at coordinate 117,729 of NZ_JBQGAA010000005.1, forward strand.
GCGACGTATTCCGCCTGATACGCGTCATATCGTGGCAGAATGAACGCATTCAGGCGACGCGACTGCAGTTCGGCCCGCAAAGCCGCGACTATTGGGGCGCGGTTAACATCCGGTGCGTCAAGCATGGGCATTGATCTCTTCAACATGGTGACAAGCGACCTCACCCCGCCCTTTGTACGGCTGCAGGGTGGGTAAACTTGTCTTGCAAGTTTCGGTAGCGTGACGGCAGCGCACGTGGAACGGGCAGCCGGATGGCATATTCAGCGGCGAAGGCAGCTCGCCTTCCAGCTTGACTGCCTGCCCCCGCTCATCAGGGTTCAAAGACGGAGCAGCAGATAACAGCGCCTGACTGTAAGGATGCGAGGGGGCTGAAAACAGGGTTTCACTGTCCCCGATTTCGACAATGCGGCCGAGATAGATCACCGCGACCCGGTTCGATACATGGCGGACCAGACGCAGATCATGGGCGACGAAAAGGATGGTCAGGCCCAGAGTCTCCTGCAGTTCCAAAAGCAGATTGACCACCTGCGCCTGAACCGAGACGTCCAATGCCGAAACCAATTCATCCGCAATCAGAACCTCCGGCTCGACCGCCAGAGCCCGCGCAATCGCAATGCGTTGACGTTGGCCACCGGAGAACTCATGCGGCAGCTTGAATTGCGCATCCTGCGGCAGGCGGACCAGGTCCAGCAGCTCGGCCACGCGGGTGGGAATTTCCGCGTCCGGACGCATCTCGTGCACGCGCAGCGCTTCGCTTAGTATTTGGCCCGTTGTCATTCTGGGATTGAGCGAAGAATACGGATCCTGAAACATCATCTGGACGCGGCGGTTATAGGCGCGATCATTTCGTTGATCGCCGTCAAAGACATTCTGTCCGTCAAAGCGGATTTCGCCCTCGCTGGGTTTGTACAGGCGCACGATGCAACGAGCCAAAGTCGATTTTCCGCACCCGGACTCCCCAACTACGCCCAGCGTTTCACCGCGGATCAGATTCAGACTGACCCCGTTCAGCGCATTGACGACCCGCCCCGGGCGACCAGTGATGAAGTCAGCGGGGCTTCGTCCCAGCGGGAAACGCAAATGCAGATCACGGATTTCCATGACGGTGCCGTTCATGCTGCATTCCCCTGAGACTTGGTAACCGGATTAAAGCAGGCGACCTGACGCCCCTTGGTGATCAGAGACAGGGCGGGACGTTCCTGGCGGCATGGCGCAATGCAGGACGAGCAACGCGGAGCGAAAGCACATCCCGGAGGCAGGGACTCCAGACCGGGGGGCACACCAGGCACGGAGTAAAGCGGCGTTCGGGGCGGCAGGTTTTCCGGTACCGACCGCATCAGGCCCACGGTGTAAGGATGCCGCGGTTCGCGCAGCACGTCGCGCACTGAACCCTGCTCGACGATCCGTCCCGCATACATCACGGCAACGTTGTCACAGGTTTGTGCCACAACGCCTAGATCGTGGGTGACCAGCACAACGCCCATATCCATGTCCTGCGCCAGGCGCAGGATCAGGTCAAGGATCTGCGCCTGAATGGTTACGTCCAGCGCCGTTGTCGGCTCATCTGCCAGTAGAAGCTTGGGGGTTGCCGCCAGCGCGATGGCAATCATCACCCGTTGCCGCATCCCGCCGGAAAACTGATGCGGGTAGTCCTTCAGGCGCTGCGCGGCCGAAGGGATGCCAACCAGATCCAGCATCTCGATGGCGCGATCCCGACGCCCGGCCCGCGACAGATCCGTATGGGCCCGCAGGGTTTCCTCTAACTGCAATCCGACCGTCAGTAGCGGATTGAGTGAAGTCATGGGTTCTTGAAAGATCATCGCGATCTCGCGGCCCTGTATCTGACGCAGGGCGCGATCTGCCATCCCAACCAGATCACGTCCCTGCCACCGCACCTGCCCGGTCACATCTCCGTAGCGGCGCGCCAATCCGATGATGGAACGCAAAGTGACGCTTTTGCCTGATCCACTTTCGCCAACCAGCCCCAGAACCTCTCCCTGTGTGACCGAGAAACTGACGTCTCGCAGCGCGGGCAAGGCGCGGCCATTGCGGTGGAAAGTTGTGTTCAGGCCGTCGACCTGCAGGATCGGTGTGTTTACTTGCATTCCTTATCCTCGCGGCCTCAGCATATCGGCCAACCCATCACCCAACAGAGAAAAGCCCAAACCCGTCAGAACAATAGCCAAACCGGGCATCAGGCTCAGCCACCATGCGGTTGAAATAAAGTTACGCCCTTCTGCGATCAGAACGCCCCATTCGGACTGAGGCGGCTGCGCGCCGAGCCCCAGGTAACCCAGCGACGAGCCTAGCAGGATCACCAGTGCCATGTCAGTCATCCAGTAAACGATCACCGGCGTGATCGCGTTAGGCAGCAGGTGCCGGAAGATGATGCGCCGATCGGAGTAACCCATGACAACACCGGCGGCAGCATAGTCATTGCCCATCTGAGCAATCACCTCGGCGCGCATGAGCCGCGCGTAATAAACCCAGTAAACGACCGAGATGGCGATATACATATTGACCAACCCCGGCCCCAACACCGCAACCACAGCGATGACCAGCACAAGGAACGGAAAAGTAATGACGGCATCAACGATCCGGCCAAAGATCAGATCTGCGATGCCCCGGTAATACCCGACGAGCGCTCCGATGATCACACCAGTCACCAATGCGAAGACCGTGCCAAAAACTGCCATTTGCATGTTTACCTGGTAGGCCCAGATTACGCGCGAAAGACTGTCACGTCCCAACAGGTCGGTGCCGAACGGATGCGCCCAGGACGGCGGTTGGCGGATCGCATTGTAGTCAATCGCATTCGGATCATAGGGCGCAAAGAACCCCGGAAAGATGGCCAGCAAAATCGAAAAACCGATGATCAGCAACCCCGCGACAAACCCCGGTTTGCGTAGAGCCAAACGTAGAAAGGAAGACCGGCTGGTGGCGAAGGTCACATCACTCATTGCAGACGCATCCTCGGGTCAAGGCGGCTTTGGAACAGATCTGTCATCAGAAAGACGAACGAGACCAGCACAGCAAATGTCAGGGTGAGACCCTGGATCAGCGGATAGTCACGGGCAAATATCGCCTCAAGCATCAGTCGTCCCATGCCGGGTACGGCGAAGACGGTTTCCGTGACCAAAGTCCCGCTCATCAGATTGCCGATAGACAAGCCCAGCAGCGTGACCGTCGAGATCAGCGCATTGCGCAGCACGTGCCGCCCGAGGATCAGGCGCGAAGGCAGCCCTTTGGCGCGGGCGAACTGGACATATTCCGCGTCCAGCACTTCAATTATCGCGCTGCGCAGGTTCCGCATGATAATAGCCGACGTGTAAAGCGCCACGGTGACAGACGGCAGAAACAGGTGATAGAGTTTCTCGCTGAACGTATCTCCGTACCCTCCTACCGGGAACAAGCGCAATTGAGCCGCCAGAAACGTCAGCAAAACCAGACCGATGTAGAACACCGGCATGGACAATCCGATTTGGAAAATGGTGCGGATCACCGCATCTGGCCAACGCCCGCGATTTAGTGCGGCGACGAAGGCCAGCGGCCCGGCAATCAACAGCGACAGAACCACTGAATAGACTGTCAGGAATACTGTGATCGGCAAGCGGTCGGCGATGACATCCATCACATCTGTCCGCATCAGGATCGAGCGTCCAAGATCACCTTGAAGCGTGTTGGAAAGAAACAGCCAGAACTGGACCAGCATCGGCTCGGTCAATCCCAGCCGTTCCCGGATTGCCTGTATATCAGCATCCGAAGCACGGTCACCCGCCATCGCAATTGCCGGATCGCCGGGCAACAGACGCACCAGCAGGAAGATGATGACCATGACCAGAAAGAAGGTCGGCACCATCATCAACAGGCGCTTAAAGATATAGTTCAGACTGGACACAACCGCACTCCGCAAAAGGCCCCGCCGCCAGGGTGCGGCGAGGCAAGGGCATCAGCTCTTAACGGCTGACTGTTGCTTCATCGAAGATGTTATTACCCAAGGGCGTCTGAACATAGCCTTGGACCGCAGTTCCAAGCGCCACTGCAAACGGGGTCTCATACATAAACAGCAACGGGGCTGCCTCGGCATAGAGTTCCTGCATTTTGGCGAATTTGGCCTTGCGGGCTTCTGGGTCCATTTCTTTTGCAGCTTCTTCGAATAGGGTGTTGAACTCGGTGTTCTCCCATCCGGTGCCAACAGCTTTGGCTGTGGGCGTGTAGCCCAGCCAGCCAACAACCTGACTGGGGTCATTCACATCGTTTACCCAGCCGTAGGTGTGGATATCGAATTCACCCGAACGGTTTTTCGCCCCTCGTGTGGCACCATCTACCTGCTCGACAACCAGCTCGATACCCAGCGGAGCCCACATCTGTTGTAGTGCTGCAAAGATTGTGGAGTCATCTGCGGAACCTGCCAGCGTGGTCAATGTGACCTCGGTCCCCGCTTCCAACCCGGCCTCGGCAATCAGCGCCTTGGCCTTGTCCAAGTCATAGGAGTACAGAGGGCTCAGGTCGGCGGCATATTGGGTGGCCTTTGCCATCAACGGCGAGCTCATCGGCTGACCGGCCCCATGCAAGACAACGCCGATCAGAGCATCTTTGTTGGTGGCATAGTTCAATGCCTGCCTGACACGAGCCTCGGCCAGGGGATTGGGCGATCCATCGGCACGGGTGTCACGCGTGTTGATCGGCGAATAGATGATCCGCGTCGAAGGATAGAGCTGCATGTTGATATTCGAGTCCGCTTCCAGCTCGGCGACACGACTAAAGGGGATAAACTCGGCTGCATCCACCTCTCCGGCTTGCAGGCTCAGGATTCTGGTGGCGTCATCCGGGATGATCTCGAAATGCACGCCATCCAGATAAGGCAGCGGTTTACCATCAGCACCCACGCGCCAGTAGTTTTCGTTGGCGCAAAAGTCCATTGAAGCCCCCTGCTCAAACCCGCATAGGTAGAACGGGCCCGAACCAACCCCGGCGGATGTCGAGGCAAAAATAGCTGCAGATTTGTCCTGATCCGTTTCTCCGGCAGCTGCCTCAAAGGCGGCTTTGGAAACGATGGCCGTGTTGAACGTGGCCAGCATCGACAGGATTGTCGGATCAGGGTCTTTCAAGGCAATCGTGATCGCGTTTCCATCGGCCGAGACGCTGTCAATCGACCCCAGCAGGCCAGCCCAGGGGCTAAGGTCCGGGTTCCGCGCCCGGTCGAGTGAAAACACTACGTCTTCGCCGGTCATGGGCGAGCCATCGGCAAACAGAACGCCTTCACGCAGGGTCAGTGCAACCGATTTGCCGTCCTCTGAAACGGAGAATGCCTCTGCCAGACCAGGCTCGACAGAATTCCCGTCTGCGCTGCCGCGCAACAATGTGTCGAACAGACTTCCCACCATCCAGATGTCGGGGTTTCGATCGGCATAGATCGGGTCAATCAGCCTTGACCCATCATAACGGGCGAAGTTCAGCGTTCCGCCCCTTTCTTGCGCCAGCGCCGGAACAGCCAATGTTGTGGCCAGAACCAGTCCCAGTACCGATTTCAGTTGCATTCTCTTCTCCTCCCGCAAAAGCACATGCTTCATGCAACGGGAGAGTAACCATTTTTTTACAATACTAAAGTTTTTTTTAGTAAAAGAGAAAAATTTTTTACGCCTCCGCTGCCTGATCTAGGGCATTGTTCATAGGTGAAGTGGTCACCCACAGCTCAACCGCCTCGGTTTCACCAAGCACTACCGAATAATGCCGTGTGGAAGTGTCGTGATGAATCACATCACCTGAAGACAGAACGAAGACCTGATCCCCGAGATGGTATTCCAACTGCCCGGACAAAAGGTAGCAAAAGGCTTCACCCGTGTGGCACATCTTTTCGGAAACATGCCCCGGCGGGCGATGGACGATCTGGGGGTGAAACAATGCGCCGGCAAATCCCGGCCCCAGCTTTTCATAGTACCGACCGCGCGTTCCCAGCGAATATGTTTGCCGACTGTCACGGGCTACATATTGGGAAAATACCTCTGGGACACTCAACAATTGTTCGATGCTTGTTTGCAGGGCAGCCGCAATAGCCATCAAAGACGTCAATGACGGCGAACTCAGCCCACGTTCAACTTGCGACAAGAACCCAGTTGTCAGATCCGCGGACTTGGCTACCTGATCCAGCGTTTTCCCCATCGCTTTCCGACGCCTGCGGATGGCTTTCCCTAACTCGGTCGGCTTACCTTTGTGTCTGGCTTTGACGCTTTCGGTCGGGGATTGCATTCGCGGTCTCCTGAGGTTCTGACAGTGCAAACCATTCAATAGAACTATTTCATGAAGATCAAAATTTATTTTGGTCATGCTAAAATTCTTTAACAGATCCAACTGCGGCGAACTCGAAGGGAAACGGGTTCCGAGATCTGCACTGAGGAAAACAATCGAGAATCCCAACGCTGTTTCAACGCTGCATTAAAAGGAAGTGACAGGAGTAAGTCGTGCTGGGCGAGCGAGAACAAATGAAGCGGGTTCAACCGCTTCAATCCAGATCTCACTGCGGATGCACCCTTTATAGTGGCCGACAACAGACACTGTTGACATTAGATTTTGTATTTTGGATACATTGGTCAGAGGGATCGCGATGACCTGTGCTGTCACTGAACGCTCTGACGACAAAGAGCCCTGCGATTGTCTTGAAAAGTCCTTTTCTGGGAGAAAATCATGAAACTCAAACTTCTGGCCGCAACCACTGCGATTACCCTGACGGGTGCCGTGGCGCAGGCAAACACTCTGGTTTATTGTTCCGAAGGCTCGCCCGAAGGGTTCGATCCTGCACTGTACACTGCAGGAACAACCTTTGATGCGTCTTCACATCCGATCTATAATCGGTTGCTGGAATTTGAAACCGGCACAACCAATGTGGTCCCCGGCTTGGCCGAGAGTGTCGAGGCCAGCGATGATGGTCTGGAGTACACCTTCAAGTTGCGTCAGGGTGTCAAGTTCCATTCGAACGACGAATTTACTCCAACCCGCGACTTCAATGCGGATGACGTAATCTTCTCATTCATGCGTCAGAAAGACGAAAACCACCCTTATCATCAGGTTTCAGGCGGAACCTGGGAGTATTTCCAGGGTATGGGTATGCCTGATCTGGTCGAGTCCATCGAAAAAATTGACGACTACACGGTGAAATTCACCCTGTCCAAACCAGAAGCACCGTTTGTCGCCAATATGGCGATGGACTTCGCCTCGATCGTTTCGGCGGAGTATGCCAATGCAATGATGGAAGCTGGTACACCTGAAAAACTGAACACAGCACCTATTGGTACCGGACCATTCTCATTCGTGGCTTATCAGAAAGACGCGGTGATCCGTTACGCGGCTAATGGCGAGTATTGGACAGACCCGGCGCAGGTTGACAACCTGATCTTTGCCATCACACCGGATGCGTCTGTGCGCTACCAAAAGCTGAAAGCTGGTGAATGTCATGTGATGCCCTATCCGAATCCCGCCGACATTCAGGCAATGAAGGATGATGCGGACATCAACATGATGGAACAAGAGGGCCTGAACGTCGGTTATCTGGCCTACAACACCACCATGGCGCCGTTCGACAATCCGAAGGTGCGCAAAGCGCTGAACATGGCGATCGACAAGCAGGCGATCATCGACGTGGTCTTCCAGGGTTCGGGCCAGGCTGCCAAGAACCCGATCCCGCCCACCATGTGGAGCTATAATGAAGCCATCGAGGACGATCCTTATGATCCCGAAGCCGCCAAAGCGATGCTTGAGGCCGAAGGTGTTTCGGACCTGTCTATGAAGATCTGGGCAATGCCTGTACAGCGCCCCTACAACCCCAATGCCCGTCGTATGGCCGAACTGATCCAGGCCGACTTCGCCAAGGTCGGTGTGGGCGTCGAAGTCGTCTCTTACGAATGGGGTGAATACCTGTCACGCTCGAAAGAACTGAACCGGGATGGTGCTGTTCTGCTGGGCTGGACCGGAGATAACGGTGACCCGGACAACTTCCTGGCGGTCTTGCTGGGCTGCGACGGGGTCGAAGCATCGAACCGTGCACAATGGTGTCACCAGCCGTTCGAGGATTTGATCCTGAAAGCCAAGCAAAGCACGGATCAGGCCGAGCGGACCAAACTGTATGAAGAAGCGCAGGCCGTCTTCAAAGAACAGGCTCCGTGGGCAACCATTGCACACTCGGTTGTTTACATGCCGATGAGCAACAAGGTGCAGGGCTATAAAGTGCACCCGCTGGGCGGCCACATCTTCTATGGTGTGAGCGTCGAATAAGCCACCACTCACCGACCGGAGCCACCAGATTGGTGGCTCCGGCTTTCTTATTGAGGAGGTCGGCCTGAATGCCGGACTTGTCCGAATACCGCCAACTGGCAATGGATATGTCAGTGGACGCCGTGGCCCTAGTGCCCGGTCCGAATTTCACCCGTGCTTTGGGGAAAGCCTTCATGAGCCACGAACGCCCTTTCGTCGTGGTGATTCCGGCCCAAGGAGACCCGGCCGCGATTGTGCCCAATCTGGAACTTGCTTCTTGGGATCTGGTTGGATTTGAGGGAGCCGTTTTCGACTGGCGCGATCAGACCGGCTATGACGACGCCTTTTCTGCGCTGGCTGCCCACACACCAATCAAAACGCTTGCTGTCGAGGGTCAGGTGATGCGGGTTTTTGTGTCGGCAGCGTTTACCCGCGCAATGCCGAATCTGCGGATTGTAGACGGCGAGCGCGAAATCTCAGGCCTTCGTATCATCAAAACCGACGACGATATCGCCGCGCTGCAAGCGGCCATCGATACCTCGGAACGAGCGCTGGAGCGTGTGATTGCTGATGTACGTGTGGGTCAGACTGAAAAACAGGTCGAGCAGGCACTGATACAGGCACTTTTCGCAGAAGGCGCAGAATCGCTGGCCTTTTCGCCCATTGTGGCAGCGGGGGACAATTCAGCGCGACCGCACGGAAAGGCGCGCACTGGCTACCAAATCCAGGCAGGCGACGCGTTGCTTTTCGACTTCGGTGCACGCAAACATGGTTTTGCAGCCGACATCACGCGGACATTTTTTGTTCAGGACGTCTCGGACGAAGGCAGCGAGGTCTACGACACCGTTTTGCGCGCCAACAAAGTCGGATTCGAAGCCTGTCGTCCGGGTGTTACGGCCCATGACATCGACGACGCAGTCATAAGCGTGCTCGAGGCGTCGCCCTTTGCGGATCGTATCCGAACCAAAACAGGTCACGGGCTGGGCCGGGATGTGCATGAGGCACCGTATATAATGCGCGGGAACAATCAGAAAATCCTGCCGGGCATGGTCTGGACAAACGAGCCTGGTCTGTATGAGTTGGACAAGTTCGGCGTTCGCATCGAAGATGACGTGCTTGTTACAGAGGATGGCTGTCGGTCTCTGACCCGCTTTCCCAAAGAGCTTACAATCATAGGTCGCTGATGTTTGGCTACTTCCTTACCCGCCTTGGCCTGTTCATTCCGACATTTCTGGGGGTGACGCTGATCTCTTTCATGTTCATCCGGGTGTTGCCGGGCGATCCGATCATCGTGATGGCCGGCGAACGTGGCATGACAGAAGAACGCTATCAGGAAATGGTCGAAAAGCTGGGCTTCGACAAACCGGTGTTGCAGCAATATTGGGAATATCTCACTGGAGTGCTTCAAGGCGATCTGGGCGAAAGCTTTGTCACCAGGAAACCCGTTTGGGACGAGTTCTTTTCGCTGTTCCCTGCAACGCTGGAGCTGTCTCTGTGCGCCATGATCTTTGCTGTTGCCCTTGGTCTGCCCGCAGGCGTGATCGCAGCGGTAAACCGCGGTAAGTTTTTTGATCGGGCGTTGATGTCTTCAGCCTTGGTCGGGTACTCGATGCCGATTTTCTGGTGGGCGCTGCTGTTGATCATCGTGTTCTCGGGCAATCTGGGCTGGACGCCAGTCTCGGGCCGGATCGACCTGTTGTATTACTTTCCAAGCGTCACGGGCTTTATGCTGATCGACAGCCTGCTATCGGGTCAGGAAGGAGCATTCGGATCAGCCGTGCGCCACCTGATATTGCCGACGATTGTGCTGGGTACTATTCCGCTGGCAGTTATCGCGCGCCAGACCCGGTCGGCGATGCTGGAAGTTCTGGGCGAAGATTACATCCGCACCGCACGCGCCAAGGGTTTGTCGCCAACGCGGATCAATGGGTTGCACGCGCTGCGTAATGCGCTGATTCCGGTTGTCACGGTGATCGGCCTGTCAGTGGGTACTTTGCTGGCAGGGGCCATCCTGACCGAAACCATCTTCAGCTGGCCGGGCATAGGAAAGTGGATGGTCGATAGCATCTTCCGCCGCGATTACCCGGTTGTTCAGGGCGGTTTGCTGATGATCGCGGTGATCGTGATGCTGGTGAACCTGCTGGTTGATGTCCTCTACGGCATCATTAACCCCAAAATTCGGAGGCGGTGATGGCCGAACTTTCCGCAACCCCGCCCAAAACGGATGATCGCCCCAGCGCTCTGCGAGAGTTCTGGTATTACTTCAGCGAAAATCGCGGCGCCGTCATTGGGCTGTGGGTCTTTGCCGTCTTTGTGTTCTGCGCAGCATTTGCGCCCTTTCTGGCCCCGTACGACCCGACTGAACAATTCCGCGACCACATCCTGCAACCGCCTGCCTGGCAGGAGGGCGGAAGCTGGGCTTTCCCCTTGGGTACTGACCCGCTGGGCCGGGATATGCTGTCACGCCTGATCATGGGCTCACGCTATTCCTTTTTCGTCGGGATCGTCGTCGTCTGTGTGGCCGTTTCGGGCGGTGTGATGGTTGGCCTGATATCGGGTTTTGCCCCAAAATGGGTCGATACGCTGATCATGCGAGTGATGGATATCATTCTGGCCTTTCCGTCGCTGCTGCTGGCGCTGGTTCTGGTCGCCATCCTTGGCCCGTCGCTCACAAACGCGATGATCGCCATCGCCATCGTATTCCAGCCCCATTACGTGCGCCTGACCCGCGCATCGGTTCTGGCGGAGCGTCAGAAGGACTATGTAACTTCGGCGCGGGTGGCAGGAGCAGGCCGGTCACGGCTTATGTTCATCACCGTGTTGCCTAATTGTCTGGCACCGATCATCGTACAAGCTGCGCTGTCCTTCTCGACAGCGATTTTGGACGCAGCTGCGTTGGGCTTTCTGGGCATGGGCGCGCAGCCGCCCACGCCGGAATGGGGTACCATGCTGGCTGAAGCGCGCGAATTCATACTGCGCGCCTGGTGGGTCGTTACCTTCCCCGGTCTGGCGATCCTTGTCACCGTACTTGCCATCAACCTGATGGGCGACGGCCTGCGCGATGCGCTGGACCCGAAACTGAAACGGAGCTGATCGCATGAGTCTTCTGCAGATCCGCAACCTGACTGTTGAATTCGCGACCGCCTCGGGCAAGTTCCGTGCCGTGGATGGCGTCGATCTGTCGGTCAACAAGGGTGAGCTGCTGGCCATCGTGGGCGAAAGCGGCTCGGGCAAGTCGGTGTCGATGCTGGCGCTGATGGGGTTGTTGCCCTGGACCGCGACGATCACCGCTGACGAGATGAGCTTTGAGGGGCGTGATCTGGCCGGAATCTCGGCCCGCGAACGTCGTAAAATCATCGGCAAGGACATGGCGATGATCTTTCAGGAGCCGATGTCGTCGCTGAACCCCTGTTTCACAGTGGGTTTCCAGATCAAAGAAGCCCTGCGCATCCATCTTGGCCTTAACCGAAAGGATCGTCATGACCGCGCAGTAGAACTGTTTGATCAGGTCGGCATCCCTGCACCGGAAAGCCGCCTGAACACCTTTCCGCATCAGATGTCGGGGGGCATGAACCAGCGGGTTATGATCGCGATGGCCATTGCCTGCAAGCCCAAGCTGCTGATTGCAGACGAACCTACCACAGCGCTGGACGTAACCATTCAGGCGCAGATACTCGACCTGCTGGTTCGGTTGCGGGATGAGCACGATATGGGACTTGTGCTGATCACCCATGACATGGGGGTGGTGGCCGAAACTGCCGAACGGGTTCAGGTGCAATATGCCGGACAAAAAGTCGAAGAGCAGCCCGTGGGGGATCTGTTCCGCACGCCGCGCCATCCTTATACATCGGCATTGTTGAGTGCATTGCCTGAGCGCGCGACCTCAAAAATCCTTCCGACAATTCCTGGCGTGGTGCCGGGGCAATTCGATCGCCCCAAAGGGTGCCTGTTCAGCCCGCGATGCCGGTTTGCCGATGCAACCTGTACTGAAAAACCGCCGACTCCTCATGCCGAGGCCTTTGGCAAAGCACGTTGCCACCACGTTGAAAAAATTGCAGCCGGAGAACTGGCATGACCGACCCCATCGTTCAGGCAAAAGACCTGGCCCGGTTTTACACGGTAAAGGGCGGGTTGCTGTCAAAATCAGCGACGGTAAAGGCCCTTTCCGGGGTGGATTTCGATCTGAAACCCGGAAAGACGCTGGCCATTGTCGGAGAGTCCGGTTGCGGTAAGTCAACGCTGGCGCGATTGGTCACAATGATTGAAGAGCCGACGGCTGGCAGCCTGACAATTGACGGCGTCGACATAACTCCATCACAGTGGAGCAAGATGCGAGAGACGGTGCAGATTGTGTTCCAGGATCCTTACGGATCGTTAAACCCGCGCCAACGCATCGGCCAAATTCTGCAGGAACCGCTGATCATCAACCGTCCGGACATGTCCGCTGCCGACCGCGAGACACAAGCGCGCGACATGATCGAGATGGTTGGATTGCGTCCTGAACACTATGACCGCTATCCACATATGTTTTCTGGCGGGCAGCGGCAGCGGATCGCCATCGCACGTGCGCTGATGCTGAATCCCAAAGTTCTGGTTCTGGATGAGCCGGTTTCAGCACTCGACGTCTCGATCCAGTCGCAGATCCTGAACCTGCTTGTGGATTTACAGGAACGGCTTAACCTCGCCTATCTGTTCATATCGCATGATCTTTCGGTGGTTCGGCATTTCGCCGACGACGTGATTGTCATGTATCTGGGCCGTGCCGTCGAAAAAGCGCCCAAAGAGCTATTGTTCGCTGCACCGCGTCACCCCTATTCCAAAGCACTGTTGTCCACGACGCCCCGTGCCGATCCCACAGCCCGAAAAGAGCGGATCAAGCTTGAGGGCGAATTGCCTTCGCCAATGAGTATTCCAAAAGGGTGCGCTTTTGCGAAAAGATGTTGGTTGGCGACTGATCAGTGCAGAGCAACACTGCCTGAACTAGACGGCCAAACGCATCAGGTCGCCTGCCTGCACCCGCTAACCGATTCAATCGCAAGCTCTTGAAAACGTGCACTCAGAGTTGACGCGCATAGGTCTCAAATTCCGTATCTCAAGCATGATCTTCCATTGATCAGGATAGGACACACCGTTTCGCGCTTAAGAAAACGACAAACCAAATTATACCAGTTGGCCTATGTGCGCGACTGAAAGGAAAAACAATCTTGCTTTCACCTGCACAATGTTATCCGACCATCAGGCACGCACCTCACGGACGCCGAAGCTAAAAAACTCGCGACAAACCTTAAATGTCAGTCTTCCGTATGGATGAGCTCTCACTTCTTGTCGGTATGCGTAACCGCGCGCCAATCTTGTGTTGGCGGGGCGTCTCGCAGCGCCATTGAACGGGTCTTCATGACAACGGAGGCAGGATCGCCTTTTCGGGCACAATCCGCAGCCTCAAACGCAGTTATGGCCTGCTCAAACCGTCCTGCTCGATAATGTGCCAGACCTTTTTCATAGTCGTCGATCCAATCAAAAGGTCCATCAAAACTATCGGCCATTGCGATCAACTCATAAACTACCAGTTCTTCGGTTCGTCCAAAAACCGTAAGCGTGTCCAGCTCACGCACGACAATTGCATCCGCTGCTTCGCGCCTTGTCTCAGGGCCTATCAAAATGAGCGTCCCATAATCCTTGTTCGTACCCTCCAAACGGCTGGCAACATTCACAACGTCGCCAATAGCGGTGTAGTTCAACCGCTGCTCTGACCCTATGTTTCCAACCAGTGCTTCACCGCTGTTCAGCCCGATTCTGACACGCAAGGGATTGCCAGCCTCGTCCTCGATTCCGGCATCTTCGACGGTGGCGGCAAGGTCCAGTGCTGCGCGACAAGCATTCTCGGCATGGCGGACATCCTGACGTGGCGCCCCCCAGATCGCCATAACTGCGTCACCCATGAATTTGTCGATCGTGCCGTCATGGCGCGCGACAGCTGCTGCTGCTGCGGTGAAGAAAGGCTCCATCAGTTGGATAATTCTGGGGCCAAGTTTTTCCGACAGCCCCGTAAACCCGGTCACATCACAAAACAACACGGATATCTGCTTCATGTCGCCACCCGGTTGTGTCTTGATACCTTCGGCAACCAGCATCTGCACGAGATCGGTAGGCACGTATTTTCGGAACGCGGACAATCCTGCGGCCATACTGGCGGTTGCTGCGGACAGGTTGGCAAGCTCGGACAGATTTGAAGGCCTGCGGGGAATGCGTTCGACATCAAAGCGTTCAATTTTGCTAAGATCCTCAGCAATGCGCGCCAGTGGATTTGCCACAATTCTACGGATCAACCAGATCGCCAGAGCGGTGGCGGCGATTACGACCCCGATCAGAATATAGATCAGATCTATCAGTGTTTCATCGATACCGGACAAAAAGGCAGATTCCGGAATGACCGTAGCGACGCGCCAGCCATAAAAACCCAAAGGCGTAAGAGCAACCGCATAGGGCACTCCATCGATGACCACGCGTTTTGTCGAACTGCCTGACGTTTTGGCCGACGGGTCACCCAACAGCTTTTCGCCCGATATCTTTGCAACTTCGTAAAGCTCTCCCTCACCCATCCGCGCAGGTGTAACTTCATCCGCTTCGGCATCGGGAACAGCTATGACTTTACCATCTGCATCCAGAATAAATGCGGCCCCGAACTCACCAGGCTCCAGCGTCGCCAGAAAACGTGACAACCGGTCGGTTTCGATTGCTACTGCCAGAACACCCTGCCGCGCCCTGCTGACATCAATCGGCCCTGCAAACGCGTAAACAGTCTTGTCGCTGCCCGGCAGATCGCGCGCTTCGATCCATCCCTTCGAATCCAAAGACATAAAATTCGTGAACCAGGCATGATCCCGAGGGTCATAGGACGTCTGAGCAAAAGTCCTTTCTTCGAACTGAATATCCCCAGGTATGAAGATGTATTGGTCTGTTCTGAGTTCCCGGTCACGGATATCCTTGTCGATCTCTATCATCTCAAGCCCGCTGTCGCCCAACCGGTGCGAAGCGAAGAAATTCCCGTCCGGCCAACCGAAGAATATCCAGGAAATATTTGGCTGCGCCTGTAACTGCGACAGAAAGACGAACTCTCGCTTATCGGCCTGCCGCGTCGCGATGACATTCTGAACAAATATCGTGCGCACCGCTGACCACGCAGCCTCGGCTGATCTTAGGGTTACCCCCACCTCGATGCGGACAGCGTTTGCAATCTGGCTGTTTATCTCGGCAGCTAACATGCGACTATTGTCGCGCGCGGTCGTCCACCACAGTGAATGAACAACGAATGTTGACACTCCTATGGAAACAGCGACCAGTATAGATACAGCAATGCCGACGCTAAACCGCATGAAAACCCCAAAAAATCATCTCTGATCACAGTATTCGATTGAGAAGGCTAGAAGAGCAAAGCTTACTTTGTTTCAACCTTGAAAATTCACGCAACTGTTAGGCCCCTGTGAATTGGACTCGATATGATCCAACGCCAACCCAATTCTCAAATTGGGCGCGGTGTTCCCTTACAAGTGGGATCGAGGTCCGTTTTGATGGTGGTGCCATTCAAACCATCGAAACAGGGAAGTCTCAATGTTGAATTCTACCCAGAAGATCATCAAACACCAATCCGGTCTGTTGCTTCCTGCCGTGATGCGAGGAGATGTCTCTTTGGCGTTAAAGGTCACGGGTTACTAAGGGAGCACATTCCACTGCCGCACACCAGAGTCGAGGAAGGCGATTTGAAGGCCCGGTTCAAGTACCGGCAGCGCAAACTCAGCGTCAAACGGGAACAGGTCCGCACTGGGAAAGGTACACCTGAAACCAAGGCGATCAAAACCGCTCATCAATAATGTCCAATATCTTTCCAGCCGCGGTTGAGCCTCGCGCTACGGTGGTGCTGTGGCTGCTTTCAAAGGCGCGCACAGCGTCGCGTGCGCGGGCATGTCTGCCCTGCGATTCCAAATAAGACGCTGCGAGTTCGCCTATCGTCCAGTGATTTGCGGCGACACGCACGCGTTCACCCCGCCGCCGCACGATGTCGCCAGTTTCCGCAAGCAGAGGCAGCGCAGTGGCGATCTCGTCTTCGGTTTGAAGGTGCAAACGGGAAATCTGCGGCTGCCCGTTGGCAAACCACCACGCTTTTGCAGCGTCAACGTCATGCCCAAAGCTATCCCTGAAACTTTTCTCAAAAGGGCTTTCGAATTGCCATGGCTGGTCATTAACTTCGCGGTTCGCAATCGCACTGGTCGAAACTCTTCTGCCTTGCGAGCTCAATTCATAAAAGACCTGATCCCGTATCGCGTCATGTATCGGGCTTGTCGCGTCAGTTGTCAGGGCCACGTTTTCGTCTAAACCAGCCGCCACGATCGGCAGCATTGCCGCCGCACCCAATCCCAGACAATGGAAGCCATCGAGTTTTCCGCCCGCTTGTCTCAACCCGACGCCCAACCCCTTCAAAATCTGCGCTAAGCGCACATAACGCCGCGGCGCGGGCTGGTCTAAAGTATGGTTGCCCGTGCCAATGACGAAAAAATCGGCGGCCGTACTATCCATATTGATCCCTGCGATCCCGATGGCGGCAAACCGCACGCCGTTTTCCGCAGCAAGCCGACCGGCGGTTCGGGCCGTGTTGAAATCGACCGCACTAAGCACTGCATACACACGCTGATCGGCACAACGTGGATCTTCGTTTACAGCCTTCCATAGCCGAAGTGACCGGCGGTTTCTGGTCGCAAACCGTCCCGTCGAAAAGCCGGTTACTTCACGCTCCAGCTGCAAGGCCATCAAGCAAGCAACCGCGAAGTCCTCCTGAGCGATCATGTCCGTTGGGTTCATTGAAAGCTGCAGATCGATTAGTGCGTCGCGATCAATCGCCCTCGACAATTCAGTAGCGTTGACAATCACACGGTTCGCAAGATTTTTCGCGGACTGCCGAAGAGAGCTGGGAATGTCTTTTCCACGGGGTACGCGCCCAATATTATGTCTGATCTGGCGAACCTGATCACGGACCGCTGCTGCTTCGACAGAAAACGTATCAATCACCTGATCGATGAGTTGCTTGGTCCCGTTGTCAGCAAACAGGGGCAGATCCAGGCTGCGAATATGGGCGGCCGCGTCCAACGTGCTTGGCGCAACCCGATGTGAGGAAAGAAGATATGCGCGTGGCTGAATGTCCTCTTCAGCAAACGCTGCAATTGTCTCATTTCTAAGATTGGCAACAAAACGCATCTCGCCATAACTCCTGGACCAGCAAATCAGTCTCGCCACAGCACGCGGTTACACTCTCAGGCGAACGGGATGCCTTCATTTAAGGCATGGAGGCAGGCCTCCAGTTCATCCCTCAACGCTTCGGCCTCCTCCATCGCGATTTCCCAGGCGGCCATAAGGTTTCGGTACTCGTTGAATGTGTCCGGCCAGTCCATCGATTCCACGCAAGCGTGAACCTTTTCTTCATACTCCTCCCACTGCCGCTCTAGTTCATGTTCCAAAGGGGCTTCCATATCCGACGTAATTTCTGGCGGAGGTGGACCCACTTCATCCCTGCAGTCTTCCTCATCCTGTAGCAATTCTTCGACCAGTTCTTCCCGTACCTCCAAGGCTTCGTTAAGAAACTCATCTGCAACTTCCAAGGCTCGGGCCAGAGCTTCGCGTTCAGTACTGCATTGATCGGAAACAGGCATCTCGGACTCCTAACGGCGGAATAACGGAAGATAGAGGAGTTCACCGGCCCCAAAGCGCCCCTCGTCATCATCTCCAATGCCGTGAGGGCCAAGAGACCAGATCATGTTAGCGCCGTTGCGCCAGGGCTCGAACCATTTGCCTGCAAGCTGAAGGAAACCAATGCGCCAGTCTGATCGACGCAAGGCACCCAAAGAAAGCGTGTCGATTTCGACCGCTGGCTCTCCGGCAAAAAGGTTTGAATTAAGTTTGAAAAGACCATTCACGCGAACAAAAGAATCCAGCGTTACACCTGCGTGAGGCAGATGCGCGAAGATCGCTGCAGCATTAGCTGTCGTGTCACTTGAAGGATCGTGCAGCACCACCCTGCTGACCAGCTTGCCATCGCCCATTCGCAAGGCTTCTATTTCCTTAACGAAACCTTCAATTTCAACAAAGTCGCCGTCTGCGGACACATCCAGGTCCTTCAAGGCGACATCCCTGCCATTGGGCAACCCGGTGCTGAAAGCGGTCATTTCGGTATCGCGGATCAATTCGTGCACGTCCTCAGGTGGGAGAACACTCAGAACGCCAAGCGCCAATCGATAGCTTGCACAATGGCTGGCGACAGCTTCGCGTATGAGCATGCCTGCGCGGGCTGCAATCCGCCCAATTCGCTCGGACGCAGTCCCCATGCCACGTGAGCGGAGCGATAGCATCGTCTGACGCATCGTACTTTGGCTTCGCACAAAATTGAGCAACCGACGCTCAATCTCATCGACCAGTCCCAACGCAACACGCGCAACGTCGTCCGGACTATCTCGGTTCACAAGCGCACAATAAATCCTCTGCTGACCACTTCCGAGCCATTGCTCGGCTTCCGCAACAACCGCACCTATGGCACGGCGAGTTTCTTCAGCATCTACTGTGCCGGTGGGTGCCCGGTCCCTTGTTTGAGCGAGATTGAACTCTGCATGAACGCGCGCCAAAAGGCCTCGGGTCAGGCAAGACAAAACCCAACTGGATTGTTCCTCAATCTGGCGCTCAAGTTGAGCAGCAAGGCGCTGCGAACTCGGTTCCAACAAAGAAACGTTATTGGTTTTACCTTCCGCCAAGCGAGAAAAAGAAGCATCTAGATCAATTCGTTCGTCCACGCGTTTGGCTGCAGAACGAATCTTGGACTTCAGCGGAGCATCAAGCTCTCTTTCGAGGCGTTGCTCTGTACGTGAAATTGCCTCCTCCAACGGCATGGAAGGATCCGCGGCTGTAAATTTTTCACGAAGCACATCGAGCAGCGCTTGAGCATTGTTGCCTGCAGCAGCGTCCACGAATAGGTCGGCAAAATATGTAGCTTGCCGTTGCTCGGCCTTCTCACGAATGCTCGCGCTGTAGACGGTTTCCTGCAGAATTGCGAAAGACGCATGTCCAATCCCCAGGCAGCGCAACCCCGACGCAGAGAGCGAATCCCAAGTTTGATTGATTATGCCATCGCGAACTTCCAGCGCGCTGTCCATAAGGTCCCGAAGTGGAATACGGGCCGCCGGCGGGGTTCCAAGCAGATGAATTCGTTCGTCAAAAAGCCCGAAATCGCGGGCGGAATGAGGTTCCATGGATCATTTCCTCTCCACAGGGGTTCGAAATGGAACCCTGCCAACAATACCACGATTTCTGATTTTCTCCTAGGTCACCGCTAACACCTGGGATCTGCAGGCCCTGAATCCTCAAAGGCGCCAAGTCTTTAGTTCCCGTTTTACCGAACCGGACGAGAATAAAGTCCAACTAAATCAAAACGGCAACGCGATCCTTGTCACCGAAAGGGCTTGCAACACCTCTCAGGCTCGCGGCGCAAAACCAGCGGATGCAAAAATAGCGGGTTTGAAGGCTGATCCGCTGCTGTGTGCCGCTTGGGCTATACAAGGCAATACAATACCGTTAAAGGCGGGTTCTTTCCCACACCCAGGTGATCCATGCAAGATTTCTCCAACCTGCCCAAAACGATTGCTGCGGCATTGACGGCAAAAGGCTATTCCGAGCCCACACCGGTACAAACTGCGGTCGCACAGGCTGACTTGGCAGAGTTGGACCTTCTGGTTTCGGCCCAAACAGGATCAGGCAAGACGGTCGGCTTTGGACTTGCGCTTATGGGTGATCTGCTGGACGAGAGTGGTCGATTTGGCCGTGCTGCAGCACCGCTCGCCGTGGTCATTGCTCCTACACGCGAACTGGCATTGCAGGTAAGGCAGGAATTCGATTGGCTGTTTTCCGAGGCTGGAATTGTCACTGCATCAGCAGTGGGCGGCATGGATGCACGTACTGAACGAAGAGCGTTTGAAAGGGGTGCCCATGTCGTGGTTGCCACGCCCGGACGCCTGAGAGATCACGTGTCACGGGGCGTGGTTGATCTTTCCGATCTACGGGCGGTTGTCCTTGATGAGGCCGACGAGATGCTCGACATGGGGTTTTCCGAGGATTTGGAATACATCCTCGATCATACACCCGAGACACGTCGTACACTGCTGTTTTCGGCGACGGTCTCTAATGGTATCGCCAAGCTTGCCCGAACCTATCAAAAAGAAAACGTACGTCGTATCGAAGTCGGAAACCGAGAAACGCAGCACGCGGATATCGAGTATCTAGCGCTCAACGTAGCGCCATCGGATACAGAAAAAGCCATTATCAATCTGCTGCGCTACCATGATGCGCAAACTGCAATAATTTTTGCCAATACCAGGTCAATGGTTGCGCGCCTGACTGCGAAATTCGCAAACCGGGGATTTTCGGTTGTCTCGCTCTCGGGTGAACTCAGTCAATCGGAACGCTCCCATGCCTTACAATCGTTGCGTGACGGGCGGGCGCGGGTTTGCATAGCGACCGACGTTGCCGCGCGTGGCATTGACCTGCCCGGTTTAGAACTCGTGATCCATGCAGACCTGCCATCAAACGCCGAGGGTCTGTTGCACCGTTCAGGCCGAACAGGCCGCGCAGGTCGTAAGGGCAAGTCGGTTCTGATCGTGCCCGGGCGACAACGATCCAAAGCGCAACGTCTTCTGAAGTCCGCTAAACTGCAAGCCGAGTGGGCCGTACCACCATCCGCCGAAGCCGTGCTCGCCCGAGACGAGGAACGGATCTTACTGGATCCCGCATGGGATGAACCGGTAAGCGCAGAGGAACAGGCGTTTTCAAAAAAGCTGTTGAACAATCGGAGCGCGGAACAGATCGTAGCAGCTTACCTGCGCCTGTACCGAGAGCGCCACTCGCCACCAGAAGTTCTCAGCGGGACAACAGAACCAGGCGAGCGCAAGAAACGCGATACCAGCGACTTCGGGCCAAGCACCTGGTTTTCGTTGTCTTTGGGGCGCAAGGACCGCGCGGAGCCACGGTGGTTATTGCCAATGCTGTGTCGCAACGCGGGGCTTTCCAAGACCTCTATCGGAGCAATTCGCGTTCAATATCAAGAAACCTTCGTCGAGATACTGACCAGTGCAGTGCCCGCTATGAAAGCCGAATTGGGACCAGATCTCGCTCTTGAGCAAGGCGCGAGCCTCTCTGAACTGTCAGGTGTTCCGGATTTCACTGCCTCTCCAAAAGGCCCGCCGCCAGCGCCACGCGACACCGGAGAGCGAGTAGATTTGGACAAAAAACCGCGGTCTCGCAATAAGCACGAAAAAGCAAAGCACTCCGGCACAAGCAAGGTCGCAAAAACCGGCAAGGCAAAAACTGGCAAAGAAGGGTCGAAAAAACACGAAGACAGAAGCCACGCGGACACTGAACACTCCAACAAAACTGACTATAGCCATCCCAAAACTGGTGGCAAAAAATCACATTCCAAGAAAGTTGTGCCACCCGCGAAAAGAAGTCGGAAATACAAGAACCCGACCGATCGACCCGATTCCAATGGGCCGCAGAAAGAGCAACGCAAAACCAACCAGGGAAAGCCACCCTTTGCACAAGTCAAGACACGAGCCGGGAAGGGGCCCGATGCACGCCCCATGCGGAAACCCAAGCAAAAAGGTAGATGACTCATGTCATGTATCGCTATGAAATTGGAAGCACCGACACGTCGCTGATCGGGGTTTTTGAATACTCTGGAACCTGGAAATTAAGCAATCTGTTCCAGAGTAGCGCGCTCAATCGGCACTCGACCAGAACATGGTAAAAACCCGCGACAGGGCGCGTGCGATCTTACTGGCAAACCTTCGGCTGGCTTTAATCCGCGATCGCATCGAAAGCATTATTCTCAAAAAAGCCCGCCACTGCTCGGAAGCTTTGCGCACAACTTGTTCTGATGACATCCGCAAGGGGAAGGCGCCGAGAATCTGTTGTGCCGATATCGTAGTCCCGCTCAGCAACCCAAAACCAATTGGTCGATTGGTTTAACTCAATGGGCCATTGAACACCTCCCGTCCATCTATTGGCGTTATTCTCTTATTCGAACCAAATCCGCAAAACTTGCTACCGCTTTACCTTTTCCATGCAGCTCATGCCGCTTCGAGATTTCCCAACAAGATCGACGTCATATCCGCGTTGATTACCCCGTCCATGGCCACAACATCTACACCTGTCTGATAGACTACATTGTCCTTGGTTATTCCGGAAAGATCCGCGTTCTCATCCAGAAAAACCCATTGAGGATCATGTGTCGTTGGCTGTCCAACAGCCACTTGCAAAATTGCAAGCGCATCCAGAGCGTTAACAGTTCCATCCCTGTTAACATCAGCAGCTATCAGGTTTTCGGCGGTCGCAGGGCCCCATGTCGGATCAAGACCAACCGAAATACGTAACACCTGCAAGGCGTCCAGAGCATCTATTTCCCCGCTTGCTGTGGAATAGTGTTTGGTAATCTCCAGCGCTCCGGGGAAGGTGCCATCCGGTAAATCCAGATCGAACCGTCCCTGGCCATCTGCGGTAACGGATACCGTACCCCCACCTTCAGGAGTGAACTGGATTTCCGCGTCTGTCAGTCCCGGGTTTACGGCCTCGCTGTCCACCGTAATTTGCCCGGCCGCTCCACCAGAGCTGCCCGGCGTCAACCCACCGAAGTCCCCGAAATCCACCGGGATGTGATCTGGTCCAACGAAACCTGCTCCAAAGATATCTGTACTTGTCAAAGCACCGCCCGAGGCGGAACGGACCTGCACAATCTCGCCACGATATTCGATCTGAGCCCCGTCCGCTGTGCTGGTAATGGTCAGTTGCTGCGGTGTCCGCAACAACAAGTAGTCGAACAGATCCAAGCGATCCAAGCCTGCCTGAAAATCCGTGATTGTGGTCAGATCGCTACCGGACTGCATAACGAAAATGTCGGCCCCTGCGCCACCCGACATGGTCGTAGCACCCGTCCCCGCGATAAGAATGTCCTCTCCGGCGCCTCCCAGAAGGGTCGTATCCAGAATACTGCCGCTCAGGATATCGTCAGACGCAGTCCCGTTCACGGTACCGAACCCTTTTCGTACCGCGCCCAGATCATCTACCGGGACGGTCAGGACAGTCACTCCGGCATCCTGTTGCGACGTCACGAAAATCTGTAGCTCATCACCCACATGCGCAACGCCGAGCGATTCGACATTCTGCAATCCGCTTGCCACTGTGTCCGCGAAACTGTCCAGATAAACCAATTGACCTTCAGGTGTCAGAGTGAACAGAGACACGCCATCGTCGCCGCCGCCTGCAACCACAAAGACCTGCCCATTCACATCTACGACTGCAAGATCCTGAACCGATTCGAAGCGTGTATGAAGTGTATCAAGCGCGTGGTCCGTTGCCTTCAAACGTCCGTCGCTGTTCAATTGAAGAATACTGAGAGAGTTGCTGCCAGACCCCGCGACGACCACCCAGGATTTGCCGTATGCCTCAACGGTCTCGACAGCAGTTGGGGTAGATACACCAAGCGTTCCGAGGGCGGAACTATTGTCGATCTCAGCCAACGTGCCGGTGCCAGAGTCGATACGATAGGTCGCGACGGAGTTTGTCGCCGCGTCACTTGAAATCAGAAAGTGCTCCGAGCCCACCCGCACTGTCTGCATGGCATCGGCTTCACCAGAAATCAAACCCGCAAGACGGAGAGACCCGTCCGTATTCACGTGATACGTGCCGATACTGCCGGTATCCTCATGTGCCATTGCAAGGACATCCGAAGACCCAAGTGACAACTGTACGATGGCCGAGATGTCCCCGCCCCCATTGAGCGCTCCAGTTTCCTTCAAGCTACCGATCGTTCCGTCCGCATTCACGTCATATCCGACCAAGCCCACGGCAGTGTTAACGTCGAGCACAATCTGCTCTGTTCCTGCCAGGGTTACTGGCGTACCGCTGCGCCCTACCTGCAAGGTGATCGAACCGCTGTAGTATTCTGTATCAACTAACTGCGGCAGAGCACCATCTGCCAACCGCCAAACCGCGACACCGCCACCCGGCCCGGTCACCGTGTAGAGATACGTATTCCCGTTAAGCGTTTTTAAAGCCGTATCGCCGATACCTGAATCGAGCGCCGTGCTCCCCGTTGCCACTACATTTTCGAACTGAAGCATCACAGCCATCGCCTCCTACGCCACCCCTGGCAATGACAACAGGATGATCAGATGCACAGACCGAAACCAAAGCGGAATTGTGGTGAAAACGAGGAGTTCGGTTTCAGTTTAACTCAATTTTTTCGGGTCCGATCGCAACAGCAATCATTGGGAAAGACAGATGAGCAAAACGTCAAACAGCACGTCCTTTCCTGTTGCAATGAATACGGACACCACATGTGAGGGCAAGATGACCAAAGCACCTGAGTCCAACAATCGTCTGGCGGCTGATTCAACGGGCGGGGGCCACGATTCTCAAGTTCAGCAGTGGATTAATGGAAAGCTTGGTCGCTGGGTGGGCCGAGGCGCAGCTGGTGGACTCATGTCCACATTGATGGCTTTGCCTGCGTTGTCGCAAGCGACCGTGGAAGAGCTTTATGCATTCCAATTCGCAGAGACAATTCCGGGTGTGCGGTCCGTCAAGTTACTGAAGAACGGCGATGTTCTTCTGAAAATGGCTGACGGACGAACAATGATTGTTGCGGCAGAAAACGTGCAGGTTTTGGACAGCGGCGCAATCATGATTGCAGAGGACACAGTTGCCGAAATCGCACAATTCAGCGCAGCTGAAGCCGGGGCAGCAGTTGGTGGCATCAGTGGCGCTGGGGCTGCTCTGGGTGGTCTCGGTCTGGCCGGAGCAGCTGCCGCTGCAGGCGGAGGTGGCGGCGGTGGCAATTCCTCGGAACCAGTCGCGCCCGAGCCTGAACCCCAACCCGAACCGAGCTATACAAGCTTGAACCTGACGGACTTTCAAGCAACGGCCTTGAATAGCGCCAGTACCAATTCTGTCGCGCCCGAAGGGACATCGACAGTCGAGGTCACGATAGGTTCGCTTGTCAAAACCGTAACGCCCAACGCTGACGGCAGTTGGAGCCTTTCCCTCACCGCTGCAGAAGCAAGTGCCCTTCCACAAGGCGTATCCACAGTAACGGTCCGACATCTGGATGGTTCAGGCACGGAACTGTCAACCGAATCCATTCAGTTCGATATCGATACCATTCCACCATCCCTGTCGATCACTGGGATTTCTGATGGCGCTGTTCTGAATTCGATCGAGCGGGCAACAGATCTGACAGTCACCGGAACAACCGATGCAGAAGATGGGCAAACTGTGACCGTCTCACTAAATGGGCAAGACTATTCGGGTACGGTTTCCAACGGACAATGGAGCGTCACTGTTCCGGCAGCAGACCTATCAACCCTACCCGATGGCGCGACAATTTCCGTTACCGCAGATGTAACTGATGCTGCGGGAAATTCCGCTACGCAGGTCAGCGGAAGCTTTGACACTGATTTTACCATACCAACTGTTTCTCTGGATCCCGTGGCAGGCGGCTCGATTGAGCTGATCGACGTGGTCGGCGACTTGGCTTTAACCGGCTCAACGAGTGCGGAAGACGGTCAGACCATCAACGTCATGTTTGATGGTAAAGTGCATACAGGCACTGCCTCAGGTGGAAGCTGGAGTGTTACAATCCCCAATTCCGATCTGGGCAATCTTTCCAGTGGCGTGCCCGTGTCAGTTCTCGTTGCTATCGAAGACGTGTCAGGCAATCCGGCCATACCGGTTCTTGTATCGGTTCCAGTGGATTTGACTGGCCCTTCAATTTCGATTTCACCAATTCCTGTTGGTGCTGTTTTGAACGCAACCGAGGCCGGATCCGATCTGACCATAAGCGGGTTGACGGCTAATGTTGAGGATGGTCAGCAGGTCACTGTTACCCTCGATGGTCAGACGTATACCGGAACAGTATCCGGTGGGACATGGAACGTGACCGTCCCGGCTGGTGATCTGGCGTCCCTGATGGATGGGGGAAACTTCTCTGTTACTGCTGACGTCAACGATGCCAGCGGCATAATCGCGCCACAAGCTGAAGAGACACTCTCCAAAGACGTGACCGCGCCAACGCTCAGCATCGACAGTTTCTCGGACGGAGCTGTTATGAATGCATCCGAGCAGGCAACAGACCTGTCTATTTCGGGCACCACAACGGCAGAGGATGGGCAAACCGTAACAATCAGTTTGAACGGGCAATCTTATACCGGAACAGTTTCCGGAGGCAGCTGGAGCGCTACTGTACCTGCTTCGGATCTGGCGAGCCTTTCTGACGCGGCAACTATCACCGTAACGGCGGATGTCTCAGACGCTGCCGGCAATCCGGCGAGCCAGGCCAGCAACAGCTTCACCACCGACTTCAGCCCACCAACCATTGGAATATCAACCGTATCCGACGGGGCTATTATGAATGCTGTCGAACAAGGCTCTGCCCTGACAGTGTCGGGAACTTCAGATGCACCGGATGGAACGGTTGTAAGTGTCGAGATCGAGCGTTCTGATGGCACTACAGACGTCACCGGAACAGCAACAGTATCCGGCGGTATCTGGATCTATACAGCAACGGTGGCAGAGTTGTCGGGCCTGCAAGACGGCGAGACTTACGATATCAATGCGTCGATCTCAGACGCAGCTGGCAACAGCAATCAAACCACAACCAGCTTTGTTACTGATTTTACGGCGCCTTCCATCACCATTGACAGTCTACCTGTCGGTGCCGTGCTGGACGTGACAGAGCAGGGCGTGGATCTGGCACTCTCAGGGACAACCACAGCCGAAAATGGACAGACCGTTTCGGTTACATTCGGCGGACAAACTTACACGGGAGTTGTGTCTAGTGGCACTTGGTCGGTAACCGTGCCCTCCAGTGATCTTGGAGCGCTCTCTGACGGAACCTCTTATACCGTTTCCGCCACCGTTGACGATCTTGCCGGAAACGGCTCCGTAGTCGCGAACAGCTTGCTGTCTACCGATTTTCGCCCTGTATTGACGTTGAACGAAATCGGAGTGAGCAATTCGATTGCTCTTGGCGATGCCCAAACGTCCGGTGTTACCCTGAGCGGTTCATCCGTCGGATTATCAAGCGGCCAGTTGGTGGATGTCACCTTAAACGGCAGTTCGGTCGGAACTGCATTGGTGGCTGCAGATGGGTCCTGGTCATTGGCTGTTGCAGCATCTGATTTTTCCGCAATCGAGGCAGGTGAAAACCTTGTTTTCTCTGCGCAGGCGGCAGTTACGGGTGGGCCAGATCCATTACCAGCCTCGGAACACGCCGTCGCGCATGAACCCGCAGCTTACGTGATTTCTGAGGTCGGACGCACAGGATCTACAGTGACATTCGCAATCCACGCTGATGCAGACCGGGATATCTCAAGCGGCCTGGCTCTGACGGCAGAGCTCGAATTTGACTCTACAATTGTCACATTCAACACTGCTTCAGTTTCGGAAAACAACGCGTTCGATTTGTTTCTGGCCAGCCCAGGTACCGGAGACACGATGAACTTTGCCGGTGCGGCGACAACCTTTACCGATTTATCCCAGCCGCTTGTCACCTTCACGATGACGATCCAGGACTTCAGTCAGCCGATCGAGCTGACAATCAAAACGTCTGATGGCGGGCCTACGACAGTTCAAGTTGGCACCAATGGTAATGACACACTCGTCGCTGCGAACACGGATACCATCACTCGCGGCGGTGATGGCGACGATACCATTGATGTTTCTGCAGCTGGACGAGACATCGTCGTCTTTGAAGCAGACCCGACTGGCAATGGTACAGACGTTGTGACTGGCTTCACAATCGGTCCAGCCGCGGAAGTAACGGATGCACTGATGTTCAGTGGCCTGGACGCCGATACCCTTCGCGGCGATGGCACGGGCTTCGAAACGCTCTCTGTTGGCGATGCGTTGGGCGCCAACACCGGATTTGTCGGTCTCGACACGGTACTCAGCGACCTCAACGCCAGCACAATAGAAGCTGCTGTCGAGAGTTTTACCGGAGCCCTGGCGGGCGACGAGCTCTACGTGATGGCCACAGACGGAACAAACAGTATTCTGGTCAAGGTAGATTTCCTAGGAGCGGACAATGCCAGCATTGAAACCATGGCCACTTTCCAAGACCTGAGCGATCTGAGCGGCCTGAACGTGGATAACATTCTGCACACCGACCCAACTGGTGCAACGGCTTAACCAAGCCCAGCGCACGAGCAGACGAAATTCAACATCATGAGGCGGTTATGGCACAGAATGGCTTAACTCCAGTCACTCGTGGACGGCACGGGCACCGATTCTGGAAGAGGTTTACCTCGTTCGAATTTGCACGAGACAAGGCTGATTGCCCAGTGGTTGAAGCCGAAATTCTTCAGGCCGCAGCCACTTTTCCAATCACTTTTCGGAAATCCGAACACGGCTATTATCCATTGGCCCTATTGTCCATGCAACCATACCAGCCCACACCATTTGTATCAGCACACGGCAAATGGCTGGCGACTTATGTACCGTCGGCTTTGCGCTGCGCTCCGTTCCAGCCGCAACTGGTTGAACCTGGCGATAACGGCAGTAACGAGTTGCTAGTCGACGAAACGTCCGGTCTGATCACTGACGATCCGGAGGACGAAGTGTTCTTCGACAAATCAGGGCAGCTTGCGCCGGAGTTGAAAAAGGTAGCAGCTTTTTTCCGCAGCCTGAATAAGTCAATGACAAACACAACTCTGCTATGTCGTGTTATTGCTGACATGGGACTGTTTAGTCCGCTTACTTCCTTCCAGGAGGTTGAGTTCCCTTGCGGGCTTTTCGGCGTCGACCAGAACTCCCTGGAGAGAATTCCTTCTGCGCACATGTCACTGCTTACCTCGAACGGAGGCTTGCGTCTGATACACGCCCATCAGATCTCACTGACCCATTGTCTGTGGCTGACGCAAGCTCAAGCCCGCGCCCCTCAAGAAACTGATGGTTCTCTCACACATACGATTTCTGGCGTTATGGGATTTCTAGACGCGTTGGTTACCGCGCAAAAGAAAGAAGAGGCCATGAACTGTTGCTGGCAGGAGGGTCACCATGCGCTTCTTTAGACCAATATTGCCTTCGGTCGTGCTTACTCTGCTTGCAATACCAATGTCCGCTTGCACGCCCTCTCCTGATTTATCCTCCGTGGCGGTTTCCTTTGCACCAGGGACCACTGGCGCCGGAGCAACAAAATCATCGACAAAACTCAGTGAAAGCGCGTTCGGACAACGTGTGCGTCTGGCGGTAGAGACGAGCCCCACTCTGGCGCAAAGTGATACCAGGATGGATATCGCATCAGCCAATCGAGATGCGGCCGCAGGCGCATTCCTTCCGCAAATATCGTTGGGCATCAATGCTAGGTCTGAGCGGGTTGAGTCAGATATTGCAGATGTTTCACCCTATCTGAGGGTTTCACAGTTGGTTTACGACGGTGGGGCTGCCTCTGGAGATTTGACAGCAGCACAGGCGCGCGTGCTGGAAAGCCGGGGTGATCAACTTCAGACGGCATCGGCCACCGCCCTGGCCGCCATTGAGACTTATGTACTTGTTCTTGATCAACGGAAGATACTTGGCATCGCTGCCGTCAATGTCTCGGTCCATGAAGAACTTGTGCGTCAGATTTCAGACCGCACAGCGGGCGGGGCTGGTTCGACCGCAGATGTTTTGACCGCTCAGTCCCGAATGGCCGATGCGCACACAAGACTGGCTGACGCGCGAGCCCGAACCGATTGGGCCGAGGCGCAATTTCAAGAAGTGTTCGGGACTCTTCCCGGCTCCTTAGCTCCTCCTGTGCCAGCCCCTTCATTGAACAGAAGTGACGCCCAAATCGTAAAGAGCAGCCCCCAGATCCGCAGGGCTGACGCAGGCTTGCTGGCAGCCAAAGCCGAGTGGTCAGCAGCTCAGGCACGACGCAAACCGGACGTTCGGGTCGCTGCATTTGCCAACCAAGATGACAGTCGGGATGCAAATTTTGGTGTGGATCTGTCTTTCAACTACGAGTTGGACAGCACAGGTCAACGCCGTGCCGCCATCGCGGCTGCGGAAGCACAAGTTAAACAAGCGGAATTTGCACGAGAACAACTCTTTCGCGAGATCACGCGGGAACTGGGCTTCATTCGATCCGATCAAAAAGCAGGAGCTGAACGGCTGCGCGCGGCCCGGGTCGCTGCGACCGCCAATGCCGACAGCGTTACTGCATCCCGCGCACAGTTCTCGATTGGGCGTCGCAGCCTGATCGAAATACTGGACGCTCAACGCGATTACGTGAACGCGCAAGAACGCCTGATCCTAGCCGAGCAAAGTTTCTTTCTGACCAATTACGCTGCTCTGAGCCTCACTGGCGACATTCTTGATCTGCTCGGAATATCGCTTGGGGATTGGAACGACGTGAAATGAGCAAGTTGAAATCAATGCAAAATCACCCTCATCCGACATGCTTCGAAGCCTGCCTATTGAATGTTGCTGCTACACTGGAACGCCCCCTGACCCTTGCAACGATACAGGCGGCGCAAACCGGTGCAGGCGAGGATTTGACCATTCGTGACATCGTCGCCGTGGCGCAAAATACAGGTTTACAAGCCGCGTATGGAGAACGGCGCATTGCGAATTTTGACCAGGCTTTGACACCAGCTTTGTTACTGATGAACGGGCAAAAGGCTGTTGTCTATCATGGCCGTGCGAGAAATGGAGCCTTGTTGGTCTTTGACCCAGATCTTGGTGAAGGAATCGGAGAAATTTCGGAAGAACAGTTGACTGAAACCTACACCGGTTACGCAATCTTGTTCCGCCGAAATCACAAAGATGCAATAGACGCTGGTGACACACCCTACCGTGGCCATTGGTTTCGCGCCGCTCTATCCGCCAACCGATGGGCTTACGCACAGGTCGCATTCGCTGCGGCGCTGGCGAACTTTCTTGGCTTATCGACGTCAGTTTTCATAATGGTTGTCTATGATCGTGTGTTGCCCAATGAGGCAACCGAGTCGCTGATTGCCTTGACGGCAGGCGTGGCCTTGGCGCTTCTATTTGACTTCGCGTTAAAATTGCTACGGGCTGCGTTTATCGATAAGGCCGGACAAAAAGCCGATTTACATATGGGTCGGCGAATTTTCGACCAAGTTCTGAACATCCAGATGAAGTCGCGTTCGGGTTCCACAGGTGCTATGACCAGCACAATTCGTGAGTTTGAAACCCTGCGCGATTTCTTTACGTCCGCAACACTTGTTGCCGTTGTCGACCTGCCTTTCATCGGGTTGTTCATATTTGTAATTTATCTGGTCGGCGGACAACTGGCGTTGGTTCCGGCTCTGTCGGTTCCTGTGGTTCTGCTGACAGGCTTGGCGGTGCAGCCGATCCTGTCTCGCATGGCAGAAAAAAGCCTGTCTGACGGGCAATCCAAACAGTCAGTGCTGGTGGAAGCAGTCTCGGGCCTCGAAACGATAAAGACAACGGCCGCCGGTCGGCAGATGCGTTCTCGGTGGGAGCAGGCGATTGAACGGCAATCCTCTCATGGTGCTCAAAGCCGGGCCGTTACACAATTTGCCCTGAACCTGACCGGATTTACGCAGCAGGCCGCTCAAGTGCTCATCGTATTTTACGGTGTTTTTCTGATCACAGATGGTCAAACCAGCATGGGCGCATTGGTTGCTTCGGTGATGCTGACCGGGCGGGCTTTGGCTCCATTGGGGCAACTAGCTCAGACGTTAACAAGACTCAATCAAGCCCGAAGTGCATACCGAAACCTCAACACGCTGATGATGGCGGAAAGCGAACGTCCGCACGGCCGAACATGGGTGACCCGACCCGATTTCAGCGGAGCGCTTGCATTCAATAACGTGCACTTCTCCTACCCTGACCAAAGTGAAGATACCCTGCAAGGCGTCTCCTTCACAATCAACCCGGGTGAAAAGGTCGCAATCCTGGGCCAAATCGGTTGCGGGAAAAGCACCATCGCACGTCTTTTGTTGGGATTGTACACACCGCGTGTTGGATCTGTAACCTTCGACGGTCTGGATATCCGCCAGATCGACCCCGGCGATCTGCGGCGCAACGTCGGATCAGTCCTGCAGGACATATGGCTCTTTTCCGGATCTGTACGAGACAATATTGCGAGCGGTGCAATACGGCCAAAAGACCAGGACCTAATCGAAGCAAGCCGCACCGCTGGGGTTGAAGACTTCGTGGCCAATCATCCGAAAGGCTATGATCTTCAACTTGCGGAACGTGGCGAAGGTCTTTCTGGTGGACAAAGGCAAGCTATTGCTCTGGCAAGAGCACTCATAGGCCGTCCGCCGGTTCTGTTGCTTGATGAACCAACGAGCGCAATGGATGTCAAAACCGAAGCCCAGGTTATCCAACGTCTGAAAAGGAACTCCGCTGACACAACTATGGTTGTCATAACGCACAGAACCAGCCTGTTGGAACTTGTTGACAGAGTCATCATTCTTGAACACGGAAAAATCGCAGCAGATGGCCCCAAAAGCTTGCTGACGCAACATGTACGCCGGGCAGGGAGGCACCTGAATGTCGCCGCATCCTGATCTGGCCGCGTTAGCACGAGAAATGCAGGGACGCTCTCCTATTCGGGGTTCGTTACTGTTGCTGGTGATCTTGCTCTGCCTGATCGCCGCCGGGTTGTGGGCACATCTGACTGAACTGGACGATGTCACGCGCGTGGACGGTCGGATCGTCCCTTCGGGAGACATTCAACTGATCGATGCCACCGAGCCCGGTGTACTGAGGTCGTTACATGTTCGCGAAGGCCAGTTGGTCGACAAAGGTGCATTGCTGATGGAACTCGACACCACCCAGATCGACAGCCAGTTCAGTCAGGAACAGCAACGTGCTTTTGGGCTCATGGCCCGGGCCCAACGTCTCCGGTCCGAAATAGACGAGACACAACTGGAATTCGATGTGCAACTGGTCAAGGGTGCACCATCTGTCGTGCAGTCTGAAACGGCGCTTTATCAAGGGCGACAAGCCGAGTTAGAGGCTGAAATCGGCATATTGGAGCGTCAGCGCCAACAAAAAGAGCGAGAGTATGAGGAAGGCCTCGTCGACCAAGTAACGGCAGAAGAAACGCTTATTGTCCTGGCCGAAGAGAGGGCAATCATGGCGCCGCTGGTCGAGCGACAAATGGAGCCTGCAACAACATTGCTTGCATTGCGGCGCAGCGAAGCTGAGTGGCGCGGTCGCAAAGTGCGCGCAAAAGCTGTAACCAACAGGTTGCAAACGGGACTGGACGAAATAGACGATCGAATTCGGGCGGTAAAAAGCCGATTTCGCAGCGCCGCGCTGACCGATCTGGCGCTTGCCACTGCCGAGTTGGCTGCTCTGCAACCCGCCCTGCCCGCCTTGCGAGACCGGGCCTCACGAGCACAGGTTCGGTCTCCGGTTCGTGGCATTGTGAACCGCATTCATCGCTCAACTATTGGTGGTCTAGCCCGCAGTGGAGAGGACCTTGTTGAAATCGTGCCTCTGGACGACACGTTACTGGTCGAGGCCTATGTAAAGCCAGAGGACATAGCATTTTTACACGCCGAACAGCCAGTGAAGGTAAAAATCACGGCTTATGATTTTGCGCGATACGGGGCATTGGATGGTGAAATCATCCGCATCGGAGCGGACTCGATCACACGATCAGAGCGCACTGATGAAGAGGTCTTTGTGGTGGAAATCCGCACCAGCAACACCATGCTTGACGGGAATGGAATTGCCGTCGAAATCATACCCGGCATGATCGCAGAAGTGGACATCCTGTCAGGTCGAAAATCAGTTCTGGATTATGTTCTGCAACCAGTTGTGAAGATAAAAGATCAGGCGCTGCGCGAATAGGCAAATGGACAGTGTGTGTCGGTCGAGTGAACACCCAAAAATCTTACGCTTGATCTGCTGCTTCGTCGATGAATACTCGAAAAAGCTATATAGGCAAATGAAGCAACTTTTTTGACCAAGTTTCAGCAACCTGGTCGGCGTTTACTTCCAACCAACATCACCCAAAAATATATACCCCGCTCCATAGATCGTCTTGATCAGCCGCGGGTTCTTGGGATCTTCGCCAAGCTTGGTGCGCAGCCTCGAAATTCGAACATCCATTGCCCGGTCAAAACTGTCTCCTGCCGCGCCACCCAGGGACTCCTGCATTTGCCCTCTGCTGATCAGACGTTTGGGGCTTTCCAGAAACAGACGCAGGACTTCCCCCTCTGCATGGCTGAAAGGTGTTTCGACACCTGAATCGTCCTCAAGAACATAACGGTCAAAATGTGCTGTCCAGCCATTGAATTCCGCTGTATCCGAATGTGAAGTCTGGTTGCGGGGCGTCCTCAGTCTTGCTCTGATCCGCGCCACGACTTCTGCAGGGTCAAACGGTTTTGTAATATAGTCGTCAGCGCCAAGCTCAAGTCCGGTAACACGATCCTGAACCTGAGCGCGCCCTGAAATAATGATCACTGCCGCGCCTTGCTCCAAGGCCAGTCGATGAACCAATGCCAGCCCATCAGTATCCGGCAAGGACAGGTCGACCAGACAGACATCGGGCGTTACACGGTTCAGCGCAGCCTCGAACTCCCGCGCGCGGGAAAAACTCTGTGTACGGAAACCGGCATCTTCCAGAGCGTCCGTCAGGATACGTCGGATTTCGGGCTCGTCATCAAGAATGGTAACCAGCGGTTGTGTCATCAGGCGGCCTCGGTTTGGATCAGGGCTGACAATTGAGCCTGCGAAAACGGTTTACGCAACACCGGAGCCAACGCAAGGGCGCGCTGATACAATGGGTCTGAACTTGGGAGGGATGTCATAAGGATACATGACAATCCCGGCTTCACCTGTCGCAAAATGTCCACTCCGGTACTACTTCCCTCCAAACGGATATCGGACAGAACGAGCGAAATGTCTTCAACACTTTTTATCAGCGCCAGCGCTTCATCTACCGAATTCGCCTCGATGACAGAAAAGCCCAACTCAACCAGCATATCCCGAAACTGACCTCGCAGATCTTCACTATCCTCAACCAAAAGCACCAAACCGTTTTGCACAGGCGGAGCAGGTCGATAAGGCAACCGCAAAACAACCGACGCGCCTGATGGCGTATTTTTGAGGTGCAGATCACCACCGGCGAGTTTCACTGTGTCATACACCATGGGGAGGCCCAGTCCCGAACCGTCGCTTCCCTTTGTGGTAAAGAAGGGGTTCAGCGCCTTTTCAAGCGCCTCGGGTGTAAAGCCCGGACCAGTGTCTGATACGGTAATTTCAACCCATATTTCTCCGATAGTATGCGCGCTGATGGTAATCTGGCCCGAACTCCCGCAGGCATCCCGAGCATTCAAAACCAGGTTCAGCAATGCGTCCTGCACCATTCCCGGATCCAGCATCAAGGCCCGATCAGGCAGAGTGTTGACCACGGACAAACCCACGCCACGCGGCAAAGAAGGCGAAGCCAATATTCTCAGATCTTCCAACAGTGCCCGCATATCTGTGGCCTGCGGGTGTGGCGTGCGGTTCCCGGTCATGTCAGCGATCCGGTTCAGCAATTGCCCACCGCGGCGCGCCGTTTGCTGGGTCGCGGCAACAAGCTCATGGGCCTCATCCGACAGGTTCATTTTGTCCAGTCTGGACTGCATCCCGAGGATGATCGTTAGCAGGTTGGAAAAGTCGTGTGCCAGTCCGCTGGTCATCTGGGCAGCCATCGCCCGCCGGCGCGTTTGCTGCAAGACAACGCGCGCCTGCGTCTCTTCGGTTATGTCAACCGACATCACATACACACCGCCAGCCTCATCCGGCGTGAATGAAACGCGGATGCGGCGGGAATCCTGATCCTCGTTGAACTCGAAAACCGATGTCTCTCCGTCATATGCCTTTGCCAGATGCGTTTCGACGCGTTGATAGGCAGCAGCGCCAAGCGCTTCAGAAATATGAAGCCCCAGAATTTCGGACGGACGCCCGGGCATTACTGCACTCAAACGCCGATTGGAGTAATCATACCGCCCAGCGCTATCCAAATGCGCGATATGAGCCGGCATCATTTCCGTCATCATGCGTGTGCGGGCTTCGATCTCGGTCAGCTCGCGCTTGGCTTCTTCCAACGCCGTGATCGAGGCCGCAAGCTTTCGGTTGGTTGCAGACAACTCTTCAGCGTGGCTCAGCAACTGTTCCGACAATTCCTCTGATCGCGCCCGCAGCAGGTTTTCTGCACGTCGTGTCCCCGTTATGTCAGTATAAACCGCAACCCACCCCCCCTGCGGCAACGGAGCGCCTTCTATCGAGATAACCTGCCCGTTGGGTCGCACGCGTTCCATGTAATGAGGCTCGAACGCCAAGGCTTGCTCCACGCGCAGGTCGACCATCTCTTTCACGCTTTCATCGTCGCCGTATTCGCCTCGGCTGGCGAGAAAGCAGATGGTGTCACGAAACAGTGCGCCGCGTTCAACCAGTTCATCCGGCAGATCGAACATTTCCTTAAAACGACGATTGCTGAGCACCAGTTGCAGTTTGCTGTCATAGATCGAAAGCGCCTGACCGATGAGGTTCAGCCCGGCAGTCGTCATCGCCTTTATGCGTTGTTCGGTAATGTCCAAATTCGTCCTCTCCACAGCCCATGCGTACCATCACAATCTATGTGCGGATAGTGGAATTGGCGAACGACAAACCGTCACAAGTGTTTTTCCGGATGCATCCGAAAAAGAAGACGAAAGAGAGAAGTGATCTAGTATCTGGAACGGGATTTTGCGCCCTCAGAAGTGATTGAGTGTAGCGACAAGGTATGATCCATGTTTCTCATTCGATGACGCAGCATCTGTCTGCTCAACCGCGCAAGATCAGCGGTAAATTCGGGTTTTTCCGCAACATTCTCAAATTCCCCGCGGCCTTGGTGATCAAACAGGATCGGCGGGAGGTCAGCCGCGAATTCGACCAGAGTGAATCGTTCGTCCCGCAATATTCCCAGACATGACTCACTGTTGCCTGTCCCCAACTGCTGCTGCCAAAGTGTCGGGTTTTCGGGTTCCGAGAAATCCAGCTCGCTGAAGGAATAGCTACGCCAGTCATCGGGAAGGTCGCCATGCAACAAGGGCAGCAAGGACCGGCCATCCATTGCGTTAGGGGCAGCCTGCCCAATCCAATCAAGGATCGTCGGCGTCACATCAACGGACTCGGTGGGTACGGTGATTTCTGCACCGGCCCTGGCCTCGTTCCCCGGCAAGCGGATCATCAGCGGTGTATGATAGGCCGCATCGTAAACCGTCATTTTGCCCCAGCTGTGCCGATCACCCAGCATTTCTCCATGATCAGCAGTAATAACCAACATGGTATCGTCGTATTGCCCGCTGTCCTTGAGGTACTGAACAACGCGACCGATATGGTGATCGACCTCGGTCGCCAATCCCAGATAAATTGCACGCAAAGTGCGAATGTTCTCATCCGTTGGCTCAACTTCATCGAAACCGTGAACAAACTCTTTTGCGGTATAGACATCCAGCTTCGGCCCAAAAAACGGGTGAAGCTCTTTTTCGTCGGTTTCGCTCGGCAAGCGTTGCGGCAGAGGGACATCCGCCGGATCGTACATGTCATTGTATGGGGCTGGCGCAACCAAAGGCGGATGCGGGCGGATGTACGTTAGATGAGCGAACCATCCCTGACCACGATGGGGTGCGATCCCGTCCAGGAACGCATCGGTCAGGAAGGCAGTGTCGCTGTGTTCCGCTCGATATAAGGCCGGATCGTTCAGCTTGAGCACCTTACCATCCGCAGAGACGGGTTTGTAGATATCCCAATATGTCTCGAACTCATACCCTTTCTTCATCAAATACGATTGCCAAGGGTATGACTCTTCAAGCCGCATTTCGACAACTTCAAGGAACCCATTCATCGATTGCTCGTAAGATTTGAGCACAGGGTCGTTGGGATCGTGAACACGGGGGTCGGCTGAGGTATCCGTGTACCCGAACAACATCGGCATATATCCAGCCTTACGTATTTCCGTGGCGATGTTCGGGGTATCGTGACGCAGAGGAGTACCGTTTCGCACAGAACGATGGTTCATCGCGTATTGGCCGGTCAAAAGCGATGCACGGGATGGGCCACAAGGATTGGTAACCGAGAAATGGCGCGTGAAGGTCACGGCCTCATCCATAAAAGCCCGCAGGTTCGGAAGATTCACATGCTCAGCCAGAGCACCGCTCAGGCAATCAGCCCGCAATTGATCGATGATGATGAACAGGACGTTCTTAGCGTGATGCATACCGACTTCTCCGATTCCGCACCTTGGGTTCCGCAGCGGAATGTGTCCCGCTTCCGATCCTCGCGCAACCGATTAGTCGAACAGCCCTATGCTTTCTTTTTCAGCCTGATTTGAACCGAGAAATTTACCACTCCCATTAAAAATTATGAGTGTTCCTATTCACGACACAGCGTGACGCCAAGGCCATCCTGTGCAGCAAAAACAGGGCAAAATAGCACAAAGCCATTGCAGTCATTGAATGTTTTACTTCACATGGCACCATGACGCAGCCAACAATAACAACAGAGCGCGACGCCAGCGGCACCCAAGTGCGCGTTTCTGGTGAGTTGCTCACACAATCCTTGCAATTTGTGGAGCGTGAGTTTGCTGCAGTCCAGCCGTCCGGGGATAACGTCACTTTTGATCTTTCCGGCGTTGAAGCACTGGATACCGGCGGTGCTTGGTTGGTTGCAGACCTTGGCCGGAGGTTCACATCAAGCGGTGCCACGCTGGAGTTTCAAGGTGTGAAACCCGCACATGCGGCCCTGATAGATACTGTAACCCACAATATCCCGGACAAGCCCGGAAAGCTCGAAGACCCTCGCGGATTTCTGGACTGGGTCGCTCATGTGGGTCAGGGAACGTTCGGGGCCTGGAAAGACACTCTTTCAATCCTAGAATTTCTGGGCCTTACCTTGCACCGCTTGTTTCGGACCCTGATCATGCCGTGGCGTCTGCGCAAGGCAGCGTTGGTCACGCACATGGAAGAAACCGGGTTCAAAGCCCTTCCCATCGTGGCCCTCATGGGGTTTCTGATCGGTGTCGTGCTGGCCTTTCAGGGCGCGACACAGCTGAAACAGTTCGGGGCCGAAATCTTTGTGGTTGAACTGATTTCGATCTCGATCCTGCGAGAGCTGGGAATTTTGCTGACGGCCATCATTGTTGCTGGCCGCTCGGGTTCCGCATTCACGGCCTCCATCGGTTCAATGAAAGTACAGGAAGAAATTGACGCCATGCGGACTCTGGGCCTTGATCCGATCGAAGTTCTGGTCATTCCGCGCGTTCTGGCCTTGTTGATCATGCTGCCCATTCTTGGCTTTGTCGCAGACGTAGCAGGCCTGTTCGGCGGAGCCTTGATGAGCTGGATCGACCTCGGCGTCAGCCCGGGCATGTTTGTCACCCGATTAAAGGAAAACACCGATGTCTGGCAGCTCGCGGTTGGTTTGATCAAAGCACCGTTTTTTGCGTTGGTCATAGGCGTTATCGCGTGCTGGCAGGCCATGCAGGTAAAGGGGTCTGCCCAGAGTGTCGGGCAGCGGACAACGGCTTCGGTTGTGCAATCCATTTTCATGGTGATCGCGATCGACGCACTGTTTTCGATTTTCTTTTCAGAGATCGGAATCTGACATGGATGGTAGCGTGCAACAGACACCAGCATCTACCGCAGCGCAGCGTGATCCTGTGATTCGTGTCCGTGGTCTCAGAAACCAATTCGGAACACAGGTGGTTCATGACGATCTGAACCTTGACGTCTGGCGCGGCGAGGTTCTCGGTATCGTTGGCGGTTCCGGTACAGGCAAGTCGGTTTTGTTGCGCACGATAGTAGGTCTGAACAAACCCGCAGCAGGCAGTATCGAAGTGTTAGGCGTCGATGTCCTGAACGGCCCCGAAGAAGATCGCCGCAGGATAGAACGGCACTGGGGTGTGGCCTTTCAGGACGGTGCGTTGTTTTCATCGCTGACCGTGCTGCAAAATGTAATGGCCCCGCTGCGAGAGCACACGGGGCTTAGCGAAAAGCTGATGGAGTCGCTGGGCGCATTGAAGATCAGCCTCGTGGGTCTGCCCCAACTGAGTTGCGGCAAGTTTCCATCGGAACTGTCGGGCGGTATGCGCAAGCGCGCCGCGCTGGCCCGGGCGCTGGCGCTTGATCCTGAGATCGTATTTCTGGACGAACCAACCGCCGGTTTGGACCCGATTGGCGCGGCTGCATATGATGAACTGATTGGCGAATTGCAACAAGCTCTTGGTTTGACGGTATTCATGGTTACCCATGATTTGGACAGCCTTTACGCCATCTGTGACCGAATTGCAGTGCTTGCAGAAAAACGCGTGCTGGTTGAAGGTCCGATTGAGGATATGACCAAAGTGGATCATCCTTGGGTGCAGGAGTATTTCACAGGCCCCCGAGCCCGCGCGGCGCAACAGAAGGGTCAGGACAGGTAAAGGCGATGGAAACCAGAGCAAATTACACCCTGATCGGCGCGTTTACCCTTGCGGGTATTCTGGGCGTATTCGGCTTCTTCCTGTGGTTGGCCAAGTTCGAAGTTAGCCGCCAATACGCCTACTATGACGTGTTATTCGATAATGTTTCGGGCCTTTCGGCCGCAGGCGGTGTGAATTTCAACGGTCTTCCTGTTGGGCAGGTGATCTCTCTAAATCTGGACGACGACGACCCGTCTAAAGTTCGGGTGCGCATCGAAGTGGATGCTGGAATTCCGATCACCGAAGAAACGATCGCTCAGCTTCAGTCACTGGGTGTAACCGGCGTAGGCTATGTCGAACTGACCGGTGGGTCGCCGACCGCCAAACGATTGCCGCAGGACAGTGTGATCAAAAGCAAACGCAGCACCATACAGTCGTTGTTCGAAGGCGCGCCAAAAGTACTGGACGAGGCCGTTACACTTCTGGAAAGTCTGAACAAGGTTGTTGACGATAAGAACCGGGAAGCCGTGAGCAGCATTCTGGACAATCTTTCCTCTGCGACGGGCCGGCTGGACAAGACGTTGACAAGTTTTGAGTCTGTTGCCAGCGACATTGGCAGCGCTGCCAAGGATATTGGTGAGTTTTCGAAACGCTTGGACCCACTGGTCGAAACGGCGGAAACGACTCTCAAGACCGGTACAGATACGCTCAATTCGGTTAAGTCCGCATCCGAGTCGGCCAAAACCGCGTTGGACGAAGCAAAAACGACAATCCAAACTGCAGACCGTATCCTGCAGCAAGACATTCGACCTTTCATTGAGCGCGGATCGCAACTGGCGGAACGTTTGACCCTATTGTCGGACGAGGGCAGCGTCACACTGGGCATCGTGAACGAAACCGTTTTGAACGCCAACACAACGCTCGGTTCGATAACATCCGCTATGGATACGGCCAAAGGGGCGCTGTCTTCGGCGGAAACGGCTTTCGATTCTGCCAACCGCGTCATGGAGGAAGATGTAGCCCCTGTTGCGGAAGATATCCGGAAGGCAGCCAATCAGGTAACTGAAACAGTCTCGAACATCACCGAAAAGATCGATCAAATCTCGGACGACGTCCTGAGCGCATCGAACTCTGCTTCAGAGTTGCTGGGAACAATTGACGGCATCGTTCAGAACAACCGCCGTCAGGTGTCCGACTTCCTGCGCGTCGGCCTGCCGCAATTTATCCGTTTCATCGAAGAATCCCAACGTCTGGTGATCAGCCTCGACCGCTTGGTGGACAAGGTCGAACGTGATCCTGCGCGCTTTCTTCTGGGCACCCAAGCATCGGAGTTCCGTCAATGATCAAGCCTGCAATTGCAATACTGATGTTTGCATTGATCGGTGGATGTGCCGGTCTGGGCACTTTGCAGCAAGCGGCAAAACCTAACGATCTGTATCTGTTGACGCCAAAAAGCACATTTTCGTCGGCGCTGCCGCGAATACAGAAACAGATCGTTGTCGAAGAACCAACAGCAACCGCCGCGGTGAACACGGATCAGATCGCCATTCAGCCCACCCCTCTGCAGGTTCAGTACTTGCCGCGCGCACGATGGGTAGATCGCGCGCCATTGATCGTTCAGACGCTGCTGGTCGAAAGCTATGAGAATTCTGGCAAAGTGGCCGCCGTCGGTCGGTCAACGGTTGGTCTGCGTGCTGATTATGTGATCGCACCGGATCTGCGCGAGTTTCAGGGCATTGTTGTCGCGGACTCCGAGAACGTAAGCGAGGTCCGTATCGAAGTGCGCATGAACATCAAGATCATCGACGAGTACGAAGACAAGATCATCGCCTCAAGTTCATTTCAGGAAAATGTCGTTTCAGCGAGCGATCAGACACCCGATCTTATTAAAGCGTTTGATTTAGCCCTGGGGCGCGCCATGCGGGATGCAGTTGAATGGAGCATTCGCAGGATCAACACGCATGTGGCCAACAATCCGAGATCGAACCCCAGCTAAATGAAGCCGCATGTCACAGCGGCGGAAGTGGGCGACAGCGCGCCCACACCTTTCCCCAGTCAAGTATACTGCATTCTGGGCCGTGCCTCAGAAATGAGCCGCTGAAGCCCGTTTCCAATCCGCTGCGAATTCCTCCGGCGCGGTATCCGCCAGCAGCGCGCCATCCTCGAGATAGGTGTAAAGCTCACCATAAGTACGTTCATGCTCGTCCGCCGTGCGGCGCAAGATGTCGCGCGGATGCAGCTCGGACACTTTTTCCTTGCCCATGGCACCCAAGAGTTCGCGGAAGCTTTCCAGCGTTGCATCATGATATCGGTGAACACGCTGACGCTTTTGTGGGATATTCACAGCGCGCCCGCGGATTGGATCCTGAGTGGCGACCCCGGACGGGCAGCGGTTGGTATTACAGTGCAAAGCCTGAATACAGCCTACCGCAAACATCATCGCGCGCGCGGCGTTGCACATATCTGCGCCAAGCGCAAATTTCTCGACCATGTCGTATCCGGTCGCCACTTTGCCCGAACAAATAACCCTGATCTTGTCACGCAGCCCGACGCCCCTCAGGCAGTTACTTGCAAAAATCAGCCCCTCGTTCAGGGGCATACCCAGACGGTTGGTGAATTCGACGGGGGCCGCACCCGTCCCCCCCTCTGATCCGTCTATGGTGATGAAGTCCGGCAATACTCCTGTCTCGAGCATTGCCTTGCAAATCGCCATGAACTCGGACGGGTTACCGATGCACAGCTTAAAACCAATCGGTTTGCCACCTGACATTTCGCGCAGATGCTGAACGAAATGCATCAATCCTGTGGGACCTTCAAAAGCGCTGTGAGTCGGGGGTGAGATCACATCCTGATGCTCGGGCACGCCACGGATTTCAGCAATCTCGGCATCGACTTTAGCTGCGGGTAGAACACCACCATGCGCTGGCTTGGCACCCTGGGACAGCTTGATCTCAATTGCTTTGACGACATCTTTGGTCGCCTTTTCGGCGAACTTGTCCTTGTCAAACCCACCTTCCGGAGTGCGGCATCCAAAATAGCCCGTCCCAATCTGCCAGATGATGTCACCGCCTTCGGCCAGGTGGTGTGGAGATAATCCGCCTTCACCGGTGTTGTGAGCAAACCCTCCGTCCTTTGCCCCGCCATTGAGCGCGCGGATAGCGTTGGCGCTGAGCGCGCCAAAGCTCATGGCCGAAACATTGAGGCGCGAGGCACTGTAAGGTTGTGTACATTGCGGCCCCCCCAGCATCACGCGGAATTCACTTTCGTCTACGTGTTTAGGCGCCAGTGAGTGATTTGCGCGGTGATAGCCGACCTCGGTAATGTCGTATTGGGTTCCGAAAGCCTGCGTGTCCATCTGACCCTTCGCGCGGGAATAAACCAACCCCCGAACGATCCGGTTGTACGGTCGACCGCTTTCATTGGTTTCCACGAAATACTGCCGAATTTCCGGGCTGACAAATTCCAGCATGTACCGGAAATGTCCCAGAACCGGGTAGTTGTTCAGCACATTGTGCTTGGTTGTCAAAATATCGTAAAGGCCGATGACCGCGTAGGGCACCAAAATGACCAAAAGCCAATGTAGGGGGGACCAGAAGAACCCCAGAAGCAATACAAGTGGCAGGCAGACATAGCTCAGAAAATAGTAAATCCTGCGTACAATCATGTTCCGGTCTCCTCATGTTTCCGCCTGGCTGCTGCGCCTTGCCAACAGCACTCAACGTGAAACAGATTGATTTTTGATTGCAAGCTTTTGAGGGAATTTATCCACTCAAAGACGAAAACGTGAAATCGTGTTACGGCTTCTCGACAGTTGAACCGGGCGCAGCCAGTGGATATGCCACGCACACCGTAAGAAGATAGGCCTACCTTTGGAAAAGACGCATTCCCAGCCCCGGCGCGACCGAAAGAGCCTTATGTTTCTTGCCGTCTTTGTGGGCGGAGCACTGGGGTCGTTGATGCGCGAAGCATTTGCGTTGGAAATCCCTGGCCTTAGTTTCCTCACTTCAACCTTCGGCATCAATGTGGCAGCCTGTTTTGTGTTGGGATGGCTGTATTCGGTACGCCACAGGGTGCACGCTCATGTGCTGCATCTGGGCGCAGTCGGGTTTTGTGGCGGGTTGTCG
This sequence comes from Ruegeria sp. AB9, assembly GCF_056542585.1. Lineage (NCBI taxonomy): Bacteria > Pseudomonadati > Pseudomonadota > Alphaproteobacteria > Rhodobacterales > Roseobacteraceae > Ruegeria > Ruegeria sp. AB9. Next base: position 162,594 of record NZ_JBQGAA010000005.1, read on the forward strand.
ACCTTCTCGTCTTTTGTAGCTGATCTGGAACGCATTGCTGAAAGCGATCTGTGGGCTGTCCCTCTGGCAGTCGGGTTGGAGATTGCAATGGGCCTTGGCGCCGCGCTGGTCGGAGAAAAGTTGGGACACCACATTCATTCCGAGAAGTCATCGTCATGAATGACCTGTATCTTCATGCAATGTTTGGGTTGGGTGGAGGCCTCGGGGCTGTCCTGCGCCACTGGCTGGCAATGAAAGTGCAGCATGATTTACCCTTTTCAACACTGATCGTGAACGTATTGGGCAGCCTGCTGCTTGGGCTCTGGATCGGCTATCTGGGCGGTCCTGTAGATATATCCGAAGACCAAAGACGACTGGTCTTTGGATTCTGCGGTGGGTTTACCACGTTCTCCAGCTTTGCCTATCAATCTCTCGAGCTTCGGCGAGAGCACACTCTTGTTCTGGCAGCTGGCAATATCCTGATCAGCCTAGCCCTGTGCTGGTTCGCCTTGTGGTTGGGCCTGACTTTGATGCGTTAGTGCACATGAGCAGCGGTTTGCGCCCCCGCCTTCGGAGCACGACAAAAGAAAAGCAGTGGAATTGTCGCCAGGGCCAGCAGCCCCAAGTTGTTGAATACGGTCAGATAGGAAATCATCTCTGCCTGTTTCATGATTTCCTGCCCCAAAATCGCAGCACCTTGGGCGCTGTCTGGCGCAATGCCGAGTGAGCTCAGGTAAGCCTGGGCCGCAGGGTTATAGGGCGTCACATTCTGGCTGAGCACCGCGGTATTGGTCTGCAAGCCACGTACAACCCATGTGCCGACCAACGAAATTCCAACCGACGATCCCAATTGCCGTGTCACGTTGAAAAGGCCAGAGGCTTCGTCCTGCCGACCTTTACTGATGCTCTCGAACGCCAATATCGACATGGGCACAAACACCAGCCCCATACCGAGACCGCTGATCGCCCCCGGCCATGCCAGTTCCCAAAAACCGGCATTGAGGTTGATGGCACCCATCATGAAGTTCCCGATTGCCGTAAGCAACAGGCCGGTACCCGCCAATAGACGGGGATCAAAGCGGTTTACCAGCACTGCACCGGTCAGAACCATGGACAATCCAGCGGTCAATCCACGCGGAATGAAAAGATGGCCTGAGGCGATGACAGGAAAATCCAGCAGGCTTTGAACAAGTGTTGGCAAAATCGCGATGCCACCGAATAGGGAAACGGCAAAACCCGCAATGATCAGGTTGCAAAGGGCGAAGTTTCGATCTGCGAACAAGCGCAGGTCAACAACCGAGTTTCGTGAGGTCAGCGCGTGAAAGATGAACCCAAGCGCACCCAGAACAGAAGCGATCACTGCCACCTGGATGACGCGGGATGACATCCAGTCCAACGTCTCGCCTTGGTCCAGAACGAATTGAAGGCACCCGATCCCAAGCGCCAACAAAGCCAGACCTTTCCAGTCGATCTGCACGTCCTCGGTTTTGTCATCCGGCAACTCCCCGGCCAACAGAAGCAATGCAAGGGCAGCCACGGGAAGATTGACGAAGAAGACCATCCGCCAGGAAAAATACTCGGTCAGGATCGCCCCGACTGTTGGCCCCAAAACCGGAGCCACCACGACACCCAATCCAAAAATAGCCATCGCCTGCCCGCGTTTTTCCCGAGGGAAGGCATCGAACAAGATGGATTGCGATAACGGGATCAGAAAAGCTCCAAACATCCCTTGAGCCAGCCGAAAGGCAACAATGACTTCCAGGCTCCAGGACAGGCCGCACATCACAGACATGGCGGCAAATCCGGTCACAGCAGTCAGGATCAACCGTCGCCGTCCCACGCGCCGGGCGACAAACCCTGTCAACGGCATGATAACCACCGCTGAAACGATATAGCTGGTCAAAATCCACGTCGCCTGATCGGTCGTAGCCCCAAATGCCGCCTGAATATGCGGTAAAGCAACATTTACGATTGTACTGTCCAGGACTTCCAGAATGGCGCTGAGAACCACGGCGATCACGATCACCGGATTCACATGGCTGGATGCCACAGGGGTCATTTCCCGTCCGCCGGACCTGTTGTGTCTACGACGACTTTGCTGCTGCCTCCGACACGCAAGGGCACATCGGTCGGGTCAAGTTCTATCCGAACCGGAAATCGCCGGGTGACCTTAACCCAATTCCCGCTCGCGTTTTCTGAGGGCAACAAAGAAAACGTGTCCCCTGACCCACGTCCGATTGAAGCCACCTTGCCTGTGAGAGTTATTCCGGGGAACATATCGACCTGCACAGTGACGGGTTGTCCAGGGCGAATGCGCGCCAAAGCGGTTTCTTTGAAATTAGCGTCCACCCACCAATCGGAAGACTCGACAATCGAGAACTGCGGGGCGTTGGCGGACACCGACGATCCGGGGCGAAGGGTCAGATTGGCAATCCATCCGTCAGCCGCAGCATAGACCTTGGTCCAGGCAAGGTTGGTTTCAGCAATTTCAAGCTGTGCCTGCGAAGACAGGATATCATCCTGTTTCGCCTCCAACCCGCTTTGCAGTGCCAACAGGCTGGACTGGCTTGTCGTCAACCTTGCCGAGGCCTGCGCGAATTGAGAAGTTGTCTGATCCAGAGACGCCTGTGCGACGTCGCCGGTCGAAAACAGCGCCTTTGCACGTTCAAAACTCTTGTTCGCAGTGTCGTATGCAGACTGCGCACTTTCTACTGAAGCCTCCGCCGCCGTAATCTGCGTGGAATAAGACTTGGCCTGTTGAACGGCACTGTCCAGATTGGCCTTGGCCTCATCCACGGAAGCCTTGAACTGGGTGTCATCGATAGTAAATAGCAGATCGCCGTTCTTCACAGGCTGGTTTTCCATCACAAGCACATTAGCCACCTGACCGGTTACTTGCGCCGCCACATAAATGATATTCGCGCCCACATACGCGTCCTGCGTAGACGGGTACCGTTCTTCATGCCGCCAGAACAGAAAAAGACCCGCCGCAATTGCTGCAAGCATAAAGGCCACTGCCGCAGTTTTGAGAGGTTTCATTCTCGCATTCCTTTCTGCCTGCGGCACCCGCAATTCACATCACGTGCATATGCATTCGGATCGCCAGGTTGCCCAACACCCACACTGTGCCAAGAATCATGATCAGCAGAACCAAAGTGGAAAACAGGACTAAGTGCAGGTCTTCGCGGCTGCTGCGCCGACGATCAATATGCAGGAAATAAACAAGTTGCAAAACAAGCTGTGCCAGACCCAGCAATCCAATGCTCAGGTAAACACCCGGCGTTTCGATCCCGAAATGGTAGGCCACACCAAATGTCGCCAGAGTCAGAAACAGCGAGCCGCCGTATCCGATCACATAGCGTCGACGTTCGCGACGATGCATTTCAGACCGCTTATCCATAAGTCAGACCTCCGAAATACACGATGGTGATGATCCCTATCCAGATCAGGTCGAGGAAATGCCAGAACAATGCCAACCGCACCACGCGTGAAATGATGACGTCAGTCATCCCCTTCACGCGTAATTGTATCCCCAGAACGATCAGCCACAGGCATCCTGCGGCGACGTGCAGACCATGAAGCGGAACCAACCCAAAGAAAGCCGACAGAAAACCACTGCGCTGTGGGATGCCACCTTTTTCCGCCATGGCCATGAAATCACGTATCTCAAGCACCAAAAAGCTGAACCCCAGCACAAGCGTGACGCCGAACCACAAAACAATACGGCCACGCGGCAAGTTGTATTTTAGCGCCAGCATGGCAAGGCCAACCGTCAGGCTGCTGGTCAATAGGATAAGCGTCTGCGCAAAGACGCTTTTCAGATCAAACAGTTCGTGCGGGCCGGGACCACCAGCCTGCGCATCGATCATCGTGATGTAGATCGCGAACATCAGGCCGAAATAGACCAGATCGCTCATCAGAAATACCCAGAACCCAAAGGTGACAACTTCGGTCGCCTTGTCCGCGCTGGCATGGCGCTCACCCAGGTTAATGCCCGGATAACTATGCGTTGGCGCGCGCTTCATGTGACCGCCTCCAGATCAGGGCGGGCAAGGCCGCGATTTTCCGGTGACGTTTCAAAATCGCGATCCACCGCCGTTTCGCCGTGAACCAGTGCAAGCCAGGCTTCGTGATCTCTACGCACTTCTTCCGCCGGTATGGTCAGCTCGGTGCTGTCGTCGAATGTCCAGACGATCACCGCCAAGATCATCAGAACGGTCATCAATGCGGCCAGCCACCAAATCCACCAGACAAGTGCGAACATCCAAACTCCACTCAAAACACACAGGACAAAGCCGATGCCTGTATTGCGCGGCAATTCGATATCTTCATAAGCGTCAGGCGTTGGATAGGCCGCACCACTTTCTTTCACTGATGCGAATTCGTCCCGATCCGTTACGTGCGGGATGATGGCGAAATTATAGACAGGAGGCGGTGACGGGATCGACCATTCCAACGTGCGTCCATCCCATGGATCCCCAACCGGAACGCGGGCTTGGTCGCGGTCACGGATGCTGACCCACAGTTGGATCAGAACCGAGAACAATCCGCAGGTAATAACCAACGCACCAATTATAGCCACAATCATAAAGGGTTGGAAGGAAGGGTCGCTATAGCTGAATGATCGGCGCGGCATTCCCAATAGCCCAACGAAATAGAGTGGCATGAAGGTCAGCAGAAAGCCCCCGGTCCAGCAAAAAACGGAAACGCGGCCCCAGAATTCATTCAGACGAAAGCCGAAAGCCTTGGGAAACCAATAGTTGTAGGCCGCCAGCAATCCGAACAGCACCCCGGGCAACAGAGCGTTATGAAAATGGGCCACCAGGAACAATGTGTTGTGAACCTGATAGTCCACGGTCGGGTTGGCCAGGATCACACCGCTGAGCCCGCCAATGACAAACAGCATCAAAAAAGACAGACTATAAAGCATCGGCACAGAGAAACGGATGCGTCCGCGCCACAGGGTCGCCATCCAGTCATAGACTTTGACACCGGTCGGAATGGCAATCAGCATCGTCGCAATGCCAAACACCGCGTTGATCAGCGCGCTCTGGCCCATGGTGAAAAAGTGGTGCAGCCAGACGGTAAACGAAAGCACCGCAATCGACATCGTGGCTATGACAAGCGAGTTGTAACCGTAGAGCCGCTTGGCCGAAAAAGTTGCGAACACCTCGGAGTAGATACCGTAGGCAGGCAGGACCAGCAGGTAAACCTCAGGGTGGCCGAACAGCCAGAACAGGTTGGCATAGTTCATCATGTTGCCGCCGAGGTCGTTGGTGAAAAAGTGGAAATCCAGATAGCGATCAGCGGCCAACAACAGTGCGGCAACCCCTAACGGTGGCATGGCAAAGATGATCAGGATGGAACTACAGATAATCGTCCAACAATACATGGGCAGCCGCATGAACGTCATGCCCGGCGCACGCATCTTGTAGATTGTCACGGCGAAATTGATACCGGTGAGCGTTGTACCGACACCCGAAACAACGATGGCCCAGATCCAATAATCGGGCCCAACACCCGGGTTGAATGCGGCTCCGGTATAGGGCGGATAGGCCGTCCAGCCTCCTGTCGAAAATTCACCGACCACCAATGACACCATCAACATCATGCCAGAGGATACCGTCAGGCCAAGACTGATCTGGTTCAACCGCGGAAACGCCACATCGCGCGCCCCGATCATCAGCGGGACAACGTAGTTCGCCACACCAAAGACAAAGGGCACCGCCACAAAGAACACCATAATCGTGCCATGAGTGCTGAAAAGCTCGGCAAAGTGTTCAGCCTCAAGGAAGCCATCGCCGGGCCCGGCCGCTTGCTGGGCGCGCATGACCACACCTTCCAGTACGCCGCGTGCCAGCATCACGATGGCAAAGACGATGTACATGATTCCGATCTTCTTGTGATCAACGCTTGTCAACCAATCTCGCCACAAGGGGGTCCACAAGCGAAACCAACTCAGCAATCCGACGACGGCAACAACGCCCACCAAGACGACCGCAGCAGCGGCGTTGGCGACGATCTCATTTGCATTGGGGTTCTGGATCAACCCTGTGACCGGAAACGCATCCCAGTTGAGGCGGCCAAAGAACCCTGTACCCGGTGACGTCATTTCTGCGCCTCCTTCCCGAATGATGCCGTTCCCGGTTGTTGATCCACCGGCACTGCTTCGCCGCCATGATAACGGCGCAAAATACTGTGAAACAAATCCTCGTCCAACGTGAAGTACAGCGCGTCTTTCGGCATCTCAGCGGTGCCCAGCGCGGCCTGGACTTCATCCCTGTCTGTCCGCATCGCGAGTGTACGATAGATTGCCGGGTCTAGCTGGATACCGTGGTCACGAACTTTGTCGACCCATGCGTCGAACTCATCATCTTGCATCGCGACAGTGCGAAACTTCTGTTTGGTAAAGCCGCGCCCGTTGTACTGAGTGTTTTCGCCCTGCATGACTTCCGGAACGTCCGCAACCAGATGCAGTTGCGTTGTCATGCCCGGCATCGCATAGATCTGGCCCGCCAGCGCGGGGATCATGAAAGATTGCATCACGGTATCGGTGGTCAGCGTCATCGCCACCTGTCGCTTTGTGGGAATGCCGAATTCACCCACGCTGGCGATGCCAAGATCGGGATAGATGAACAGCCACTTCCAATCCAGACCGACCACCTGCACACGCAAGGCCGGATCTTCGCCAAAAGCCGCCGAGTACGGGTCAAGCCGATGGGTTGCCTTCCAAAGATAGAACGACAGAAGCGCCACAATCAAAACGGGCACCCCCCACATTAGGAATTCCAGCTTTGCCGAAAAATCCCAATCTGGCCGATAAGCCGCGCTGCTGTTTTTACGGCGACGATATCGAAGCGCGATCAGGGGCACCAATATCAGGACAGGGATAACAGCCACCATTATCAATGCGGTCGCCCGCAGCAGGTGCGTTTTCTGGATCGCGGCGATGGGTCCTTGTGGATCCATGAAACTGTCGCTCGCCGCAACCATCTGCGACGTCGACACCAAAAAAACCAAGGCGGCAATTAGCAGAGGGATTGGGTTGGGCGTTTTGACTATTGCCATGCCTGACTACCCTCTCCTCAAATAAATTCCATTCGACTATCGGCAAGTATGTGAATTTTCTCAAGAGTTTTTCCGAACCACAAATTGCCCGGGCCATTCCTCATTCAACTTCGGGTATAGGGAGGTCTAAGGATATGCAGTATCTTCCCGTTGACTTGCCACCGCTGCTGGGACAGACAAAACGATGATGCGTATGTTGCTTATCTTTTTCGGGTTAATCCTGCTGTCTCAGGCCGCGCTGGCACAGGACCGTGCGGTGATCGAACGCCAGTTTCAGTCATGGTTACAGGAAACGATTTGGCCTCAGGCAAAAGCCAAGGGTGTGACACGCGAGACGATGCAACACGCCCTTTCCGGTGTTACCCTGAACTGGAAATTGCCGGATCTGGTGCCGCCGGGTAGCAAACGCAAAACTCCCAAAACTCAGAAACAGGCAGAGTTTGGCTCACCCGGTCGCTATTTCAATCCGGGATCGGTACAGGGGGCAACGTCTGTTGGGCGTAAAATGGCACAGCGGCATGCCGCAACTCTTGCCTCGGTCGAGACCGAAACAGGCGTTCCCGCTCGCATTATTCTGGCAATCTGGGGAAGAGAGAGCGGGTACGGTCAAGTTTCGATCCGCCACGACGCTTTCAGGGTGCTGTCGACCAAAGCTTTCATGAGCACGCGTGCAGACTATTTCACTGCTGAGCTAATTGCAGCCCTGCAAATCGCACAAGCAGGGCACCAACCGGCCGCGCGAATGAAAAGCAGCTGGGCTGGTGCGTTGGGCCAACCTCAATTCATGCCATCCAACTATTTGTCGTATGCTGCTGACGGTAATGGAGATGGAACGGCTGACATTTGGGGATCGCCGGAAGATACGATTGCTTCAATCGGTAACTACCTCATGCAACATGGCTGGGTTACTTCTCGAGATTGGGGATTCGAGGTTTTCGTACCCCGAAATGTCTCATGCGCTTTAGAAGGCCCTGATCAGGGTCAACCCATTCAGGAATGGGTCAAGATGGGAATACGTCGGGTCTCTGGCAAACCCTTTCCGGCTCATGAATTACGTGGTGACGGGTATTTGATGATGCCCGCGGGACGACATGGTCCAGCTTTTCTGGTTACTCCCAACTTTTACGTTCTCAAGGAGTATAACAAAAGCGACCTGTATGCCTTGTTCGTCGGTCATGTTGGTGACCGTATCCAATACGGCATTGGCGATTTTACCGGACGCTGGGGTAAAGTTGGCGGATTGTATCGATCTGATATCGCCAAAATGCAGCAGGCGTTGGAACAAAAAGGACATGACGTCGGAGGGGTCGATGGACTACCGGGATTCAAAACGCGCCGTTCGATAGGTCGATGGCAAGAAGCCTCAGGTGTTTCGCCCACCTGTTTTCCCGAGGTTTCTATGAAAGCAAGCTTAATCCCATGATGTGATCAGAGAGCATCAATTGAAGTTGGGGCCAATTTAAGCCGATCCACAAAGGCTATGACCAAGCCCCAACAACGCAAAATACTCGCGATGCCTGCCAATTGTCGTCGTTTCGAGAACAGATTTAATCGTTCAAACGCCATCCTCCACCGGTCTGGCCGACAATATAATGGCCGAAATCAATTGTAGAGTGCTTTCCGCAAGCATTGGGCTTTTAGCTGTGCCTGCCTACCCATCCTCTTATTGAGCCCCATCCTGAACCGGCAACAAGCCGAACTTCCGACAATCGCTTCAGTCCGAAAACCATAAAAAATAAAGCGCTATGCTGATCCAATACATGACTTAGTCACCTCTCTCAGAATGAAGTAAGACGACCGATACAGAGGTGGTCAGCGAGTACTCAACGAGTCGATACTTGCAGTTGATGCCCATCTGCCGATTGTATCTTGCTATATAGACCTACACCCGTGGTTCAAACATTGCATAAATCTTAAATGCCAGTTGGCTTTTGACTCCTCGGTGCCAAGGTGGCACGATTTGACCGATTGCAGCCTGATACATCAGGCATCATTGATTGACCGGGTTTTACAGCCTATGAGGACATTCCGGATTTGCTGCGCATCCGGATAATTTTGAATTTGAGAGGCACCATGACACACAAAGTCACCAAAGCGATTTTTCCAGTTGCAGGGATGGGAACACGGTTTTTGCCCGCAACCAAATCCGTTCCAAAAGAGATTATGACGCTGGTGGACCGTCCGTTGGTGCAGTACGCAATTGACGAAGCGCGCGCGGCCGGGATCAAAGAGTTCATCTTTGTGACGTCACGCGGGAAATCCGCACTGGAAGATTATTTCGACCACAATCTTGTTTTGGAACAGCAACTGAAGGCCAAAGGCAAGGACGAGCTTCTTGAGATCTTGAATAAGACGAATATGGAAAGTGGCGCGATCGCCTATATCCGGCAACACAAAGCACTGGGCCTGGGGCACGCTGTCTGGTGCGCACGGCGGCTAATTGCAAATGAACCCTTTGCGGTAATTCTTCCCGACGATGTCATTGCGGCCGATAAACCTTGTTTGCAACAAATGATCGAAGCGTATGAAGAAACCGGAGGCAACATGGTCGCGGCCATGGAAGTCCCTGAAGAAAAGACAAGCTCATACGGTGTACTTGATGTTGGCGACAACATCGGTTCAGTCGTCCAGGCCCAGGGCATGGTCGAAAAGCCCGAACCTTCTGAAGCCCCATCAAATCTGGCCGTAATCGGCCGCTACGTTTTGAGACCTTCCGTATTGAACAACCTCAACGACATGAAATCCGGAAGCGGTGGCGAGATTCAACTGACCGATGCCATCGCCAAAGATATCGCCACCGGCGTTCCGGTCTTCGGCTATAAATTTGACGGTCAGCGCTTTGATTGCGGATCAAAATCAGGATTTCTTCAGGCCACAGTCGCCTTTGCTCTTGCTCGCGACGACCTGCGAGATGATCTGAGCCAATACCTGAATGACATCGTCGCCACAGGAAAAGCCGCGCAATAGCCGTGGGTTTTTTCCATTGACTGCAAGTACAGCAATACCCTCTGTCATCAGCAGCTTAAAGGCACGCGCATGACCAATACAATCTACCCCGTCATTCTATGCGGTGGATCGGGGACACGTTTGTGGCCCCTGTCGCGCAAAAGCTATCCCAAACAGTTCGTTCCGCTGGTAGGCGAAACAAGTCTGTTGCAGGATTGTGCAGAACGATTGCTTGGACCTTCACAGGCGCCCTACGCAAAACCGCTGGTACTGACCAACGAAGCATTTCGCTTTATTGTCCCGGAACAGTTGACGGCGGTAGGGATCGATCCGGGTCCTGTTCTGATCGAACCCGAAGGGCGTAACACCGCCCCGGCTGTTCTGGCAGCAGCCATGTTTCTTGCAGCACGCGACCCTGATGCCATCATGCTTGTAGCACCATCTGACCACGTGGTTCCGGACAAGGTCGCCTTCCACCAAGCTGTCGCCGAAGGAACGCGAGCCATCAGCGAACGTGGCGACCTGGTAACCTTTGGCATTACGCCGACACGTCCGGAAACCGGATACGGTTACCTCAAGCTCCGTCATGCGCCGGATTCGACCGGAGCCGCTGTCCCATTGGACCGTTTCATCGAAAAGCCTGATCTGAAAACGGCCCAGGCGATGTTGGAAGATGGAAGTTACCTATGGAATTCAGGCATCTTCCTGTTCGCTGTCCGGGATATCGTCGCAGCGTTTGAACAGCATGCGAGCGCGTTGATTGACCCTGTCCAAAAGGCCATTATGGATGCGAAGACCGATCTGGGCTTCCTGCGTTTGGATTCTGGCGCATGGTCTGAAATTGACGACATTTCGATTGACTACGCGGTCATGGAAAAGGCCTCTAACCTAAGCGTGGTTCCCTATTCCGCCGGCTGGTCCGATGTTGGCAGCTGGACAGCTGTTCAAGAATTGTCGAACCCCGATGAAAACGGTGTGGCGACCGGCGGAGCAGTCACTGCAATCGACTGCCGCAATACGTTAATACGATCCGAGTCTCCTGCGCAGGAAGTCGTGGCAATGGGTCTTGAAAACATAATCGCCGTTGCGATGCCTGACGCGGTTCTGGTTGCGAGCATGGACAAGGCCCAGAATGTGAAACAGGCTGTCACAGCACTTAAGGCAAAAGGGGTGAAACAGGCAGAATTACTACCAATGGATCACCGTCCATGGGGCTGGTTCGAAAGCCTTGTGATCGGCGATAGGTTTCAGGTCAAACGCATCCATGTTCATCCTGGCGCGTCGCTCAGCCTGCAGTCTCACCACCATCGATCCGAGCATTGGATCGTGGTCGAAGGCACGGCCAAGGTCACCATCGACGATCAGGAGCGTTTGGTAACCGAAAACCAGTCTGTTTATATTCCTCTTGGGGCCACGCACCGAATGGAGAACCCGGGGAAAGTGCCCATGGTTCTGATTGAGGTCCAGACCGGGGCCTATCTGGGTGAAGACGACATCATTCGATACGAGGACATTTACGCCCGGGATTAATTCTGGGCGTTCCTCACCACGCGCCGCTTCATCGGCGGGTTCCAAGCTGAGGACCAAAGCTTAGCAAAACATTTCCTGGGCGCTCGGCCCGGTCAGACAGGATTGACGCGCTTCACGGCAGGGTAGCGCGCAACCGAAGTTTCGGACCGACAGCCACAGGAGGATCCCCGTGTCACAGACATCACCCCGATTGAATCTGCCCTTTCTGCAACCTGCGCAAGCGCAGAAACATGTCACTCACAACGAAGCCCTGAGACAGCTCGATCTGGTCGTGCAGCTCTCGGTGCGATCAACAGATTCCGGAACTCCACCCGTTGTCCCCGAACAAGGCGAAGTTCATGCTCTTGGAGCCAATCCGACCGGAGACTGGACAGGACATGCCGGAGAACTTGCTGCTTGGCTGGACAACGCCTGGCACTTCGTGACCCCCGACATTGGTTGGCGAGCCTGGGATGAAGCGACCGGAGTTCTGAAGCTTTGGAACGGAAACACGTGGGCGCCCCTGCCTGTCAGCACTCAGAACCTTGACGGAGTTGGGGTGGCAACAATTTCTGACGATACGAACCGCCTGTCCGTTCGCAGCCCGGCCACCTTATTGACCCACGAAGGCGGCGGGCATCAGGTAAAGATCAACAAAGCCAGCGCAGGCGATACCGCGTCGCTGGTGTTTCAATCGAATTGGACTGGTCATGCCGAAATGGGGCTGTCCGGCAGCACAGGGTTTTCCATCAAGGTATCGCCCGATGGTGGCAGCTGGACCGAGGCAATGGCCTTTGATCCTGCTACCGGAACTGTGTCGGGGGCGGCCGTTCAGACAGACGCCGGTGACACAACCACAGGCCGCCTGATGCGCGCTGATTTTGGCTACGGGCCAGGTAACCTTCTGGGAACAGTTTCAGAAAGCGCCGGCGTTCCGACCGGAGCGATCATCGAACGCGGTAGTAACTCCAATGGTGACTACGTGCGGTTTGCCGACGGCACCCAAATCTGCACTGCCACGCTGACCGCGGTTGCGTGCGCAACTGCCGAAGGCGCTCTTTTCGCAAGCAGCTCAATGATCTGGAGCTTTCCTGCAACCTTCTCTACACCCCCGAGCGTCAGCGGCAGCGGGGGTGCTGCAACCCGCTTTACAGGGTTTGATGAACCCTCATCCGCTCAGGCCACGTGTAAGGTCCTTTCGGCAATTTCAGACACGTCGGCATTGCCGCCAACCATGATCGCCCTCGGGCGTTGGTTCTGACTAACACAGCTGCCTGGACCCCAGTTCGGGCAGCTGTTTTGCTAGCATGTCGGTCGTCTTGGGCATCCGCGTTTAAATCCAGTAGGTCCTGACCGAAGTACCCGACCTGTTGAGATTTGAGGGAAACACGCACCATTTGAAATTTTGCACTTCGGTCTTTATTCGGAAGATACGTGGTTACATGCGATGCATCCGAACCACATTTGCCGTTTGCCAACGCTGCCGTGTTCAATACGGCGGCGCGAATTTTCCGTTCGCGATCTTATTGCCTCAAAAACAGCAAGAATCTATGGGAAGCATCGCGAGACCCCTGTCAGCCATTGAAACCGGCGTCAGTTTCTTTGATTGTGCCCGCGCCGCAGACGGTAATTGGTAAAAAGGATTTTAGCAGATGCGTATTGCAATGATCGGCACTGGTTATGTGGGCCTTGTATCCGGCGTTTGCTTCTCGGATTTCGGTCACGACGTGATTTGCGTCGACAAGGCAGAACAGAAGATTGACATGCTCACGTCCGGAGAGGTGCCGATTTACGAACCGGGCCTGGACGTTCTGATGGCAAAAAATGTCGCTGCCGGGCGCCTGAGTTTCACAACCGATTTGGCCGCAGCCGTTGATGGTGCCGACGCGGTCTTCATTGCAGTCGGAACCCCGACCCGACGCGGCGATGGTCACGCAGATCTGACCTATGTGATGGCCGCAGCGGAAGAAATTGCTCAGGCCGTTACCGGATACACGGTGATTATCACCAAATCGACTGTACCCGTGGGAACCAATAGAAAAGTTCAGGAAGTCGTTGCAGCAGCCAACCCCAAAGCCGAATTCGACGTGGCTTCGAATCCTGAATTTCTACGCGAAGGCGCTGCGATCGATGATTTCATGCGCCCGGACCGTGTTGTTGTCGGAGTTGAAAACAACCGTGCCGCCGAAGTGATGGCCGAGATTTACCGACCGCTCTACCTGCGCGACTTCCCGATCCTGACCACCGATCTGGAAAGCGCCGAGATGATCAAATACGCTGCAAACGCGTTTCTGGCGACTAAGATTACCTTCATCAACGAAATCGCGGGCCTGTGTGAAAAAGTCGGCGCGGATGTCAAAGAAGTATCGCGCGGTATTGGACTGGACGGACGAATTGGTAATAAGTTCCTGCATGCCGGGCCCGGCTATGGCGGCTCCTGCTTTCCCAAGGACACAGCCGCGCTGGCCCGGATTGGCCAAGATTACGCACACCCGATGCAGATTACCGAAACTGTCATCCGGGTGAATGACGAGGTCAAAAAGCGGATGATCGAAAAGATACGCGAAGCCTGTGATGATCGTTTCAACGGCAAGACAGTGGCGGTTCTGGGTGTCACGTTCAAACCCAACACGGACGACATGCGCGACGCACCATCACTGTCCATCATACCTGCCTTGATCGGCGGAGGGGCCAAAGTGCGCGTCGTCGATCCGCAGGGCAAATCGGAAGGCGATGCGCTTTTGCCCGGTGTCGAATGGTGCGACGACCCCTATGCGGCGGTTCAAGGGGCTGATGTCGTGGTCTTGCTGACGGAATGGAATGAGTTCCGCGCGCTGAACCTGGCCGAGCTTGCCGGGTCCATGAATACAGCCCGAATGGTTGATCTGCGTAATATCTACTCGAAATCACAGGCGCTGAAATCCGGTTTTGACACCTATCTGGGGGTTGGGCGCTAAACACACCTTTGCCATACCGCTCCAGGCTGCCTGATGGATCAAATGCGTTCACCGGGCCCACATGGGCCCGGCGCTGTTCTGTTTTCGAAAGTTAATGGGCGGCCCAGATCTTGCGGCGGCGTTCCTTGACCATTTCGTTGCCTTCATCGGTGCCGTCGTGGAACGTGTTGAACCACTCATCCCAAGGGGTTTCCCACGTACCGTAGTTGCAATCAAAGAAACGGTGATGAAGCTGGTGAAAGAAATCCCCGATCTGAAACTTGGCCTTGTTGCCGAATTTCACATGCTCGAACCCGGCGTGAGAGGTCGGTGCACCGATGCCGTGATGGAACAGCAGAAAAATGGCGTGGACCGGATGCGATGGTAGCAGGAAGAAGATCATTGTATCGAACATCAGGAAAAAGCTTTCAACCGGGTGCATCGCCAGCCCTGACCATGGGCCTGTGTTGATGTTACGGTGATGCCAGGCATGCACTTTGGTATAGAGCACGCCAACGTGCAGAAGCCGATGCAGCCAGTAGAAATGGAAACCCGCCCAGATCGGCACAAAGACGATGACAGCGATGAACCACACCGGGTTGCTGTTAAAGGTGATCATCGTAATCCAGCCATTGGCATAGGAATATAGGATCAGACATTCCCAGAACGTCCAGAACGCCAGCGCAGGCCCTAAGGTCCAGAACATGTTATCCCAGACCTGGTTTTTGAAGGTGAATACCTTGGCGCCCTTCATCATTGGGCGCATGTCATAGCGGTATTCGTCCTGCTGCATTCGGAACTTCCACAAGGCCAGATGAAGACCGCCTGCAACCACCATCAGGATGCAGAAGTTTCGGAACCAGATCTCGGCCACCCAGTCCCAGCTGAATGTCTCGATCCGGGACAGTGACGGTGTCAGATATGTCCAGGTGATGATGGCAAAGATCAGCAGAAGCGCCCGCAATGCAAGCGGGTTCCAGCTTCGCAGCAGGTACCTTAACGTGGCCAGGGGTTTCATCGGCCAATCCCAATAGGGCGAGGTCTGAATCGGCAACTGGGGTGTATAGTTCCAGATTTTGCGCTTGGGGCGCGGCGGCAGGGCTGGGTCTGACATGGTGGACTCATTTCATCTGTTCACTGAACCAAAACCTAAGGCAGGGGGGTAAAAGCTCAGACCATATTGTCTTGCCGGTGAGGCTAAGTTTTGCTTAGCCTGTGAAAATGAGCACCCGTGTCCCCTCCCTCAATTGGCTGCGTGTATTCGAGGCCGCAGCCCGAACTGAAAGCTTTGCCCGGGCGGCGACCCAGCTGAACATGACACCCGCCGCTGTCAGTCAGCAGATCAAAGCGCTGGAAACCCGGCTCGGCACACCCCTGTTCCACCGGCATGCGCATGCGGTTTCTTTGACCGAGGCCGGGCGCGCCTATCTGCCGTCGGTGCAGCAATCGCTGCTCATGCTGGAAACAGCAACCACCGGCCTGTTTGGCGAAACCCGCGAGCAGAGGCTTTACGTGCAGTCGGTGCTGCTTTTTGCGCATGGCATTTTGGCCGGGGGCATTCCGACATTTCAGGCAGCGCATCCACAGATCAACCTGTCGCTCTCTACAGGCAACGTTGTCTCGGATTTCGCCAATCGGTTTACCGATCTTCAGATCGTGTTTGGAAACCCTGCGTTGTTTGAGGTGGAAAGCGACGAACTGATGCGCGAACATCTTTACCCCATCGCCCTTCCTGAAATCGCCGCGCAGATTGACTCACCGCAGGACCTGTTTCAGTTCACGTTGATCGAAGTTTCAACCCATCGTGCAAGCTGGCCGCACTGGTTCGAACACCAGCGACTGCCAGGGGGGCAGGCACGATACTTTTTTGCCGACAATTCGGTGATGGCGGCAGAGCTCTGCGCCAGCGGTGGCGGTATTGCATTGGCACGCGCGCCGGCGTCGGATCGAATTATGAAGCTGTCCGGTTTGATCCCCTGCCTGCCAGACATCAACTGCCCGGGGCAAGAAGCCTATCATCTGGTCTATCCTTCGCGCACGGCCCTGCGTCCGGCAGCGCGCACGTTTCGCGATTGGCTGATAGATTACAGCGCTGCGGTCCAGACACGGTAACGCCCCTGCCCCGTAACCTCTCGAACCAGACCACGTCGCGCGAAGAGGTCGAAATTGCGCTGCACAGCCGCGCGAGAAGCCTTGGTCAGATCCTCTGCCAAAGGGGCTGACACCATGGGCCAAGCTGTCAAAGCGTCGATCAGGCGTGGTGGGGTGCGCCCGCTCAGATCCTGCGTTGCCTCTCGGGCCTTGGCCTCCCAGGCGCTGATCCGGTCCAGATGCAACAACCCCGCAAGGGCCGCTTGCCCGGCCCCATGGATCCAAGCGCTCAACTTTGCCGTCGGATCCCCCACTCCGCGCAATGCGCCCGGCCCGGACAAGGCCAGCGGCATGAACAATGCACCGCCGCGCCCCATTGACGCCGCATGACGTGCAGCAATGATTGCCGCCTCGGTGTCTTGTCCAATGCCCTGCGCCACCGCCCGCCAGGCGTGAAACGCGATCGCTGATTGCGTCACAGGGTGCAACCCCTCCGCATTTTGCATGACCTCAGCCAGATCAACGATGGCCTCGGGGGCCGCGTTGGATCCCTGCGAAAGCCGGTCAAGAAACGCGGTCAACCCGCTCTGCCAACCGCCCGTGGCAGGCGCGGCGCCAGAACTCAGGCGACGTACCGCCCAACCCGCCCGAAACAAGGCCTGTACATCGTCATGGGTCGCGCCGATGCGCAAACCGGTCCATAAGGCCAGACGATCCACGCTGATCCGGTCGCCCGTCCACCACCCCAGATCGGATGCTTCCATCAGTGCCAAACGGTGCGTCCACCCTTCGGGACCT
Source organism: Ruegeria sp. AB9 (assembly GCF_056542585.1). Lineage (NCBI taxonomy): Bacteria > Pseudomonadati > Pseudomonadota > Alphaproteobacteria > Rhodobacterales > Roseobacteraceae > Ruegeria > Ruegeria sp. AB9. The sequence continues at coordinate 179,921 of NZ_JBQGAA010000005.1, forward strand.
GCCCGTAGCCGCTCGTCCAGCGCCCCAAAAGTCAGGGCCAGATCGGCAAGCTCTGCAGAAAGCTCGGACTGCGCCGCCCGCCAATCGCGCGAATCGAACAGTAGGCGCTGTTCAGGTCGGGGTCCGGGCAGGAAGAAATCCTCATCGTCCACGTCTTTATCCGGCGGTAAAAACCACGGGTCATCCTCTTCGGACGGATCGCCATCATAGATGCTGGCGGGGCCAAGCTCGTCGGCCTCGTCTTCTGGAAAGGGCAAGGGTTTCTTCGACGTCATACCCCGCATTCTTCGGACATTCCTGTCGGTTCACAAGGGGTTTTCCGTCAGCCTGCGAAACTGCGGGTCAGAACGTCCAGCTCGCCACCTAAATCGGCCTGCGGAGAGCTGCCCAACAGCATATATCCATAACCGTCCTTCGCCCATGTCGCAGTTGCCAACCCACTCAGTACCTCCTGCTTGACCTCCGCACTCGGGGCATTCGGACCCTGACGGATAACACAGAAGGCAAAAGGTTGACCCTGCTCATCGGCGAAAACGACCTGAATCAAAGCCTTGCCTTTGAAAGACAGAACCTGCGCGCGTTTCAGTTCCAACCCCGGCAGGGATTCCAGCGTTTCACGATTCAGAGATCGGCCAAGTTCGGCCTCGGCCATTGCAAACTGCTTGTCCAGCGAAGCTTCGGAACTGTCCAGTGAGGCAATCGTCTCGGGCACATATAGCGACTGATAAATCGCCGCTTGCTGCGCCCAACCCAGTTCTGCCGGGCGCGTCGCCCAAAACGTCAGGGCAACCGCTGCAACCCCTACACTCGCAGCCACGGCGATAAGACGCAAAAACCCACCGCTGGTGCTTTGCTCCACGGGTTCCGGCAACTCAATCTTCGGCGCTTTGGCGGGCAGTTTCTCGAAAACGTCCTGAATGGCAGGTGCAAACGGGTCCAGCGCCATCAGGCGGCGTTCAAGTTCGACATCGTCCTCAACCGCAGCCTCGATGGCACGGCTCTGAGCCTCATCCAGTGTGCCTTCCAGATACGCCAACAGCGTCTCGTCGGAAAACGTCATTTGCCACTCCGTCGCGCGGTGTCAGCCGCATCAAGCTGCATCACGGTTTTCAGTTTCTGCCGGGCATTCGATAGCCGGCTCATGATCGTACCGATGGGAACTTCCAGCAAGGCGGCGGCTTCGCGGTAACTGTACCCTTCGACGAACACAAGCATAACCGTTTCCCGCTGCGCTTCTGGCAGCTGCATCACTTGAGTAAACACTTCAGTCGCGAAAATATTCGTTTCTGAATCCGATACCGTAGCAACCAGTTCCGCTTCGGGGGTCACAGACAGCGCCTGCGCCCGCCGGACCGAGCGCGAGCGCACCTCGTTCAGCCAGATTGACCGGCAGATCGTCATCAACCAACTGTCCAGACGATCATGCGACGTTACCTGATGATGTCGCTCTAGCGCACGCAGGCAGGTGGCCTGTACCAGATCGTCCGCCACATCCGATGCCCCCGACAACGCCAGAGCAAACCGCCAGACGCGTTTCGAATGCGTCTGCACCGCTCCCCGGACGGCCTGTTCGGAAGTCATCTCTGCACTCATCGAATAAATTGCGACCTGTGTGTGTTTGTCAGTAACGGACCGGGCCCGCAGGGTCAGGACTGACACAAACCGCGGAGGAAAGAAATGAAACTTCTGTTGAAAGCAGTCACGTTTGCGTCGGCAATTGTTGCAACGCCCATTCTGGCAGCGGGCTGGACTCTGGATGCCGATCGCTCGCATCTGGCCTATGGATCGATCAAGAAAGACTCGGTGGGCGAGGTCAACAGTTTTACCAATCTCAGCGGGCGCGTGACCCAGGATGGCAGGGCCAAAATCGAAATCGACCTGTCCTCGGTCGAGACCAATATCGAAATTCGCAATGAACGGATGATCGAGTTTGTTTTTCGCCAGGCAGGCACCGCATCCCTGACCGCCGAATTCGATATGGCCGAGGTTTCAGAGCTGACCGTAGGTGAATCCACGACGGTAGATGCGGCATCCGTGCTTTCACTGGCCGGCACGGATGTTGAGTTTGACGCAGAAATGTTTGTCGCGCGCTTGTCTGAGACTTCCGTACTTGTTTCAACTAACGACATGGTTTTCCTCAGCACGGAAGACGCCGGTGTCAACGCGGGCGTGGACAAGCTTATGGAACTGGCAAGCCTGTCCGGCATCACCCGAACGGTTCCGGTCACTGCACGGCTAATCTTTCACACCGATGAAGAACAGGCCGCAGTTGCATCCGAAGCAACGGATGTTGTCGCTGCCGCAACTGTCCAGGGTGACGCAAAGGCTGGCAAAAAGGTATTTCGCAAATGCAGTGCTTGCCACAAACTGAAACCGGGCCGCCATGGTGTAGGTCCGTCTTTGCACGGCATTCTCGGCGCAACGGCTGGTCAGGCAGAAGGCTTCAAGTATTCGATCCAACTACAGGAATCCGGAATTGTGTGGAGCACAGATACGCTTACCGCGTTTCTGACAGACCCTAAGGGGACAATTCCCGGCAACCGGATGCAATATCCCGGTCTTAGAAAGCAGGAAGATATCGTCAACCTTCTGGCGTATCTGGATGTCGAAGCACAAGGCTGAACCAGGGTTTTCGTTGCGAGCCGGAGGCTTTCAACTTGTTCCGAGGCACCAGATACTGAATCGCAGTGTTTCCGGGACAAGTCGAAGCCTTACAGCCGGCTGGCCTGACATCTCACTTTGGTTGGCCGCAATGACCAGGTTCATCAGATCGATCGCTCAAAATTCCATCGATCCTTAAACTGACAAAAAATTCAGTGTCTGCTGGCGGCCCTGGTTCGCTTTCGAAACCCCGTGGTCATCGCCTGACCTGCTCTGCCCTGAACGGCTCCAGGCTTTCTCTGAACTTTTCAATGAATTCCAACGTCACCAAAGAAGGTTGCTTCAAAATCGGGCGTACCAGCGAAAGGGTGTGTGGCAACATTGGTTTGAAGGGCCGATAGCATAACCCACGTGTTAAGTATTGGACGGCGTCCAGCTCGCTGACAACAGAAACGCCGACGCCTTTGACCGCCAATTCACAGGCTGCCGTAAACTGCCGGACTTCAATATGGGAATTCAATTCGACATTGGCGCTTTGAAACGCTTTTGAAAGTCGCCCGAAAAAATCACTGTCGCGTCTGGTGTGGATAATTTTTTCATGCGCGAGATCCGCAGGCGTAACTTCGGAGAGGTTTTCCAAGTCATGCCCCGCAGGGAATACGCAGACCGTACGGACGTCGATGTTCCTGCTTTCTACCGCCGGATGACCATGAAAGCTGTCTGTGATTCCGAAGTCATACTGCTCGCCGATCATCCATTCGAGAATGCGCTCTGGCCTGTCTGGCTCGATCGTCAGAGTGACACCGGGCCGATCCTTCAGAAAATTTGCCACGACATCGGGTAAATGGCTGGTCGCAAATCCAGGTAGGCAGGCAACACGCAGGTGCCCGGCTTTGCGCTGTGTGATGTCCTGACTGACATCAGAAATTTGCCTCATGAGTTCGAGAACTCGCTCCACACTGGGCAGAAGATAACGAACCTCTTGCGTTGGCACCAATCGACCGTCCCGGCGATCAAAAAGCTGAAACCCAAGCGATTTTTCAAGATCCGACAGCAATCTGCTGACAGCGGGCTGGCTGACCCCCAGATCGTTCGCGGCCGCTGTGACTGACCCGTTGGTGGTCACTGCCATAAGGGCTTCCATTTGCCGGACTCTAAGAATTTGACTCATTACCGATCCCAGTTTGCTGTCCTCCCGCATAACATTTTGTTATTTTTTTATCCACCAAATAGAGCTTGAATTATATTTCTGTAACGTTAACGTCGTGAAATCGTCATGTGTGCCGTTTACGCGTTGCGGTCGGTATTCAACGAAGCATCAACCCTGATGCATGGGAGGAATCATGAAAAAGAATTTGCTTGGCGCTCTTGCCATCACCACTGCCTTGTCCCCCTTGGCGGCAATGGCGCAAACCGAAGTTCAGTTCTGGCATGCCTTCACCGGTCGCCTTGGTGAGCTTGTGAAAGCTCAGGTTGAAGAATTCAACGCCAGTCAGGATGAGTTCGTCGTGGTCGAAAGCCACAAGGGCAATTATTCAGAAACCTTGAATGCGGGGATTGCCGCGTTCCGTGCCGGTGAGCAGCCACATATCCTGATGGTTTTTGAAGTAGGCACGGCGACCATGATGTCAGCCGAAGGTGCGATCAAACCGGTCTATGAAGTGATGGCCGAAAGCGGCGCGTCTTTTGATCCGGACGCATATATTGGCGCCGTCAAAGGGTATTATACGACCACTGACGGAGAGATGCTGTCGCTGCCCTTCAACTCCTCGACGCCAGTCCTGTGGGTTAATCGCAACGCCATGGAAGCCGCAGGCGTTGATCCAGACACGGATCTGTCGACCTGGGAAAAAGTTGGCGACGTGCTTGAGCAGCTGAAAGCTGGCGGTGAGGATTGCCCGCTGGTGACGGCATGGCAAAGCTGGATTCACCTTGAGAACATGTCGGCTTATCACGACGTTCCGTTTGCCTCGAAGGACAACGGTTTCGCAGGTCTGGATACCGAACTGATGCTGAACGGTCCTGCGCAGGTTGCACACCTGACCGCAATGGGTGACTGGGCCAAGGATGGCAAGTTCATCTACACCGGGCGCAGAAACGAAGGTGGCGCGAACTTCCGGTCAGGTGAGTGTGCATTGTTCACCGAAAGCTCGGCTGGTTACGCTGGCATCAAGGCAGAGGCTGAGTTCGACTTCGACGTGCGCCCGCTGCCCTATTGGGAATCCGTCACCAGCGAGCCGCAAAACACCATTATCGGTGGCGCATCTCTTTGGGTAATGGAAGGTCATGATCCCGAAGCGTATAAAGGTGTCGGTGAATTCCTGAGTTTCTTGTCGTCGTCCGGCGTGCAGGCGGCGTGGCACCAGAACACCGGCTACCTTCCGATCACGGGCGAAGCCGGCGAAGCCACCCGTGCGGCGGGATTTTATGACGAAAACCCGGGCACGGACATCGCTGTGATCCAAATGACCGCGAAAGAGCCGACCGCAAATTCGAAAGGTCTGCGTCTGGGATCGTTCGACCAGATTCGCGGCATCATCGACGAAGAGCTTGAAGCCGTCTGGTCCGGCGAAAAAACCGCGCAGGAAGCGATGGACAGCGCGAAGGAACGCGGTGATGTGTTGTTGCGCCGGTTCGAGTCAGCCAATCAATAAATCGTAATTCGATGCGGGCCTTCTCTAGGCCCGCATTTTCTTTCTTCGGTGGGCCATCAGGATGGAAAAACGCGTCACCTTTCGCGGCTGGCTTTTGCCATTGGCACTAATCGCCCCTCAGGTCATCATTTCTGCTGTTTTCTTCTTCTATCCCGCCGGTCAGGCCATTTGGCAGTCTCTGTTCATTCCCGATCCATTCGGACTGTCGTCCCAATTCGTGGGGCTCGGCAACTTTGAATTCCTGCTAAGCGACAAATTTTATCGCGCCTCTTTTGTGACAACTGCGGTGTTTTCGACGCTCGTCACATTGTGCTCGATGATCCCAGCTTTGTTTCTGGCCGTCATTGCAGATCGACTGATCAAAGGATCTGGGGTCTATCGAACGTTGCTGATCTGGCCATACGCCGTCGCGCCTGCAGTTGCGGGAGTACTTTGGCTGTTCATGTTCAACACCCGAGTCGGAGTAGTGTCATGGTATCTCGGCCAGCTCGGTTATGACTGGAACCACGTTCTGAATGGCACCGAAGCCATGGGGCTGGTGGTTGTTGCCTCAGCCTGGGGGCGCATCAGCTATAACTTCCTGTTCTTTTTCGCCGCCCTTCAGTCTGTTCCAAGGTCCGTGATCGAGGCGGCAGCGATTGATGGCGCACATTTCTGGCGACGGTTCTTCACCATTGTGCTGCCGTTGCTCTCACCGACGGCCTTTTTCCTGTTGGTGGTGAACGTTGTTTATGCCTTCTTTGAAACCTTTGGTGTGATCCACACAATCACCGGTGGTGGGCCGCAACAGTCGACGACAATCCTTGTCTACAAGGTCTTTTCAGATGGGTTTGTGGGACAGGACCTCGGCTCGTCTTCGGCACAATCGGTCATTTTGCTGATCGTCGTTGGTCTTCTGACCGTCATCCAGTTCAAATACGTGGAAAAGAGGGTGCATTACTGATGGCAGCCCAACAACACGGAATGGTCGAAAAGCGCGGCGCGGGCATCTGGTTGACCCATGCCTTCATGATCCTTGGTGTTCTGATCATCTTTTTTCCGATCTGGCTGGCCTTTGTGGCTTCGACCGTTACGCAGGCCGATATCGTCTCACCGCCGATGCCCGTCGTGCCGGGTGACCAGTTCTGGGTGAACTACAAGGCGGCGCTGTTCTCGGGCGTCAACGTGCCTGTGGCGACGATGCTGTTTAACAGCTTGGTGATGGCAATTGGCATCGCTGTCGGGAAAATCATCATCTCGCTGCTCTCGGCATTTGCGATCGTCTATTTCCGATTTCCCGGTCGCACGACATTTTTTTGGCTGATCTTTCTGACCCTGATGCTGCCGGTCGAAGTGCGGATCGTTCCCACTTTTGAGGTTGTAGCCGGGTTTGGAATGCTCAACAGCTATTACGGGCTGATCTTCCCGCTGATCGCCTCAGCCACGGCGACCTTCCTGTTTCGTCAGTTCTTCCTGACGATCCCGGATGAGCTTGCCGAGGCCGCTCGGGTCGACGGCGCGCGACCGATGCGGTTCTTTATCGATATCGTCGTGCCCATGAGCCGGACCAACATCGCGGCACTGTTCGTGATCCTGTTTATCTATGGATGGAACCAATACCTCTGGCCGCTTCTGATCACCACTGATCCCGAAATGAACACCATCGTAATGGGCATCAAACAGATGTTCCCGTCCGGAGATGATTTTGCGCATTGGCCGACGATCATGGCGACGTCCATTCTGGCGATGATCCCGCCGGTGATCGTTGTGGTGTCGATGCAAAAGCTCTTTGTCCGCGGCCTTGTCGATAGCGAGAAGTAAGAAATGGCAACTGTAACCTTAGAGAATGTCAAAAAGAGCTTTGGCCCGACGGATGTGATCCACGGTATTGATGTCGACATCACCGATGGAGAGTTCATCGTGATTGTCGGTCCATCGGGCTGCGGTAAATCCACGCTGTTGCGGATGGTGGCAGGGCTGGAAACGGTCACCTCCGGGGAAATCAGGATCGGCGGTGAACGGGCCAATGACAAAGAGCCTATGGATCGGGATATCGCGATGGTGTTCCAGAACTACGCGCTCTATCCGCACATGTCCGTGCGCCAGAACATGGGGTATGGCCTGAAGATCGCAGGGTTGCCCAAAGCTCAGATAGATCAAAAAGTGACCCAGGCAGCAAAGCTGTTGCAGCTGGAACCATTGCTGGATCGTAAGCCGAGGCAATTGTCAGGCGGTCAGCGTCAAAGGGTGGCGATGGGTCGGGCCATTGTCCGCGAACCAGCGGTCTTCCTGTTTGATGAACCGCTCTCGAATCTCGACGCCAAGCTTCGTGTTCAAATGCGTCTGGAAATACGTGAACTTCAGGAAAAACTCGGGATCACGTCACTTTATGTCACGCACGACCAGGTCGAAGCGATGACAATGGCGGACAGGATGATCGTGATGAATGGCGGTATCGCAGAGCAAATTGGCTCACCGCTGGAGGTCTATGAAACGCCGCAAACGCTGTTCGCCGCGCAATTCATCGGCAGTCCGGCAATGAATATCTTTGACGCGCGGCGCGAAAACGGGTCCATCAAGATCGGAGAAATCGAAGTCGGTCCATCTCAGGGCCCGGACTGCGCTGTAAAGCTTGGCATAAGGCCAGAGCATCTGTTGCTGGATGATAATGGTCCACTTGAGGCGGCGATTCAGATGGCTGAACCGCTTGGGGCAAACACGTTGTTGCACGGTCACCTTTCAGGCTCCAACAACACGATCACGGTTAGCCTTCCTGGCGTCCATCCGATCGAAGGACGCCATCCGGATATGCAGTTCTCGGTCGTGTCAGAGAATATGCACCTGTTTGACCACACAACGGGCAAAAGGCTGGAAGGCTGATGGAGTTCCCCCAGGTCGAAGCTTTTCGCGGCGGCGAGGATTTGATCCGGGTCGTTGGTCATCGTGGTGCACGAGGCGTTTTACCCGAGAACACCATGATCGGTTTCAACTTCACGCTTTCCATCGGTGTTCCGCTTCTTGAGTTTGATGTCGTTCTGACGGCAGACGACGTACCGGTCATCACGCACAACCATCGTCTGCATGCACCAACCTTTCGTGACCCCCGTGGTCAGTTTTTGGCGGGAGAAGAACCAAAGGTTTCCTCCCTGACCTTCGACCAGATCCAGCAATTCGACGTCGGCCGATTGGACGGGCAATCGGCGTACGGCCGCCGTTTTCCGGATCAGGCTCAACTGGACGGCATTCGCGTTCCCAAACTGCCGGACTTGCTGAACCTGGTTGCTGACCCGGAATACGGCGATGCCAATCTTATGCTCGAATTAAAGTCCGACCCTGACTTGGCCCATAATGCATCTTATAGGAAGAAGTTCGTAAAGCTTGTGCTTCAGGAGCTTCGTGCCACAGGCTTGTCATCGCGCGCTGTCCTGCACAGTTTCGATTGGAATTTGTTGGAAGAATGTCAGCGGCAGGCTCCTGATTTGCCGTCCTCTTACCTGACACAGCTTCCCGAAAATGCGGACGATGTTGGCGAGGACTCCTCGAAAGCCGTTTGTCCGGACTTTCGCGGCCGTCGCGACGAAATACCAAGGTTGGTCAAGCAGGCCGGGGGCGCGCTCTGGTGTCCATATTTTGCCGATGTGACCGCAGACAATGTTGCACTGGCAAAAGAGCTGGGCCTGTGTGTTGCAGTGTGGACGGTCAATGAACCGGCAGAAATCGACAGAATGATCGATCTTCGCGTGGATGCGATCGTATCTGATTATCCAGGTCGGGTTCAAAGGCACCTTTCAGATTTGGGTTTGAGGTGGCGCACCACTGCCCAGAGGTGATGAAAGTCGGTGCAGACAAGATTCCTGAGAAACACGGCAGATGCCAGACTTAAGCGGTGTACTTCCCTGAGTACCTGTCAGGTCATCTTATCTGGTAATAGAAGGACAGTTTCCGGCTGACGCCTCCCGGTGGGCGCGGGAAAGGTGCAGCAACTCGAACCTGTTCCTTAGCTGCACGTTCTATATCGGGTGAGCCGGAACTTTCGACGATATCAACCCATGCCAACGAGCCATCGGGGTCAATCTGAAAGAACACGCGCGCGAAACCTCGGCCAGCAACGTATACGATTGGTGCCCGGTTCAGATGAACCAGAACCTGACCGGCATAGTTCGTGGTATCCGAGTTTCCCGGACCCCGCCCTCCCGCCCGGGTGCTGTCTCTGTTTTGCCGGAAGGCGTCTACACCTTCTCTTTGATACGTTGCCAATGGCGATTCAATTGTCTGTTCGGGAAAGCGCAGAGCGTCAAAGTTACGCGTCGAATCCAATGCTCCGGGCAGGGTGGGTTGTTGACGGGTGTCCGGAAGGCGTGGCCGTAGGGACGAAACCACCGCTTGTTCGGATTCGTTATCCTCTGAATCGGTTATGGGAAGTTCTGCGTCTTCATCCACGGGTTCCGATGTTGCATCCGGAAGCACTGGTTCAAGTGGCTGCGCGTCTTCCGGGACAACCGAAGCCACCTCGTCTGGCAATGCAGCAATCTGTTGCTGTCCCTCGGAAACCGGTTCTTCGGCAGAAGAAGGCTCAACTGGAGCGACCGTCTCCTCGGCTGTCGCCTCAGGCGTTTCGGCCGCCGTAGCAGGCTCTGCGGAAGCAGCGCCTTCAGCTTCGGCGGGTTCGCCCTCTTCCTCCCGGCTCTTTTCTACAGGTTCGACGACAACCTCATCCGGTGCCCTCGGCTGAATGATTGTCGAGTCGCCGGTGTCGGGCGCATAGGTCTCTTGCGGGTTCGGCGATGCGACGCGGGCATCGCTTGTCGGAATTTCTGCCTCCTGCGGCTGGGTTGGCGGTTCCACCGGAGGGGTCGGTGGTTCATTCGGCTCGGGCCGTACCGGTTCGATCCTGGCATCGGCAATTTCTTCGAACGCGTTGCTGAGTTCGATTGCGTCAGCACTGTTTGCCTCCGAAGTCTGGTTTGATAGCTCTGGCACTGTGAAACTCAGGCCCATGAGGTGCACCAGCACGGATATCGAAATCGCAAAAATTGCGACGAAAACGGACCGCCTGATCATTCGAGGGCCTGTTCGGTCACCAGGAATACAGATGGTGCACCCAACCGGCGCAGACTGCTGGTGACCTCCATCAATCGAGGTGCAGACGCATTCCTGTCGGGCACGATCCGTACAGGCCCCGATTCATGCGCGGCCATGAAAGCTTCTGCCTCGATCGGATTGCCGCGAAAACTCAGCGTCCCGTCCCGATGAAGAATAAGCGCATCCGGCGGCTCACGACCTTCCAGATCCGCAGTGTTCACCAAGTCCAGATCGGGATCTAACGGCGGCGCAATGGTTCCTGCGATCAGAAAAAAGATCAATATCAGAAAGACGACGTTAATCAGCGGAATGGTGGAATCGCGGTTTCGACCAGGTCGGATGTAACGGATCATTGCCTCACTCCAACACTCTGACTGTCAGACCTTCGCGCCCGCGCAAGGGAACAAGCAGGTCCACAAGACGTTGCGCTGTTGTCTCAGGATCAAGGCTTACCAGAATCTGACCGGCTTGGACTTGATCGATCAACTCCTCAAGCGACAGGGGCTGACCATTCAGGACGACACGTGTGGGGCCAAGTTGCACGAAAAGACGCTCGGACGGCGTTTCGTCGGTTTTTCCGCCTGCGGCTGCGCTGCTCAACTCGATCTCGCTGAACCGCGAAAAAGTAGAGGACAGCATGAAAAACAACAAAAGCAGAAAGATCACATCGATAAGAGGCGTCATCGACATGCGCCGTCGCACAAAAGGCGCGATGTTACGCATGTTCTGGGGCGACCGGGATTTCTGCGGCCGCCTCTGCGCTTTGGATCGCATGGCCCGGAACCAGAACCGTTCGCAAAGCCTTGTCTGCAAATACACGCTCACGTGCGGTTCGGCTTTCGAGCCAGGACAAAACCATCGACGTTGGCATCGCAACGGCCAGACCCACAGCGGTGGTTATCAGGGCCACCCAGATCCCCCCGGCCAAAAGCGATGGATCAACCGATGATCCTGCGGTTTGCAAGCTTTGGAAAGCGCTGATCATACCCAGAACCGTACCGAACAGACCCAATAGGGGTGCCAGCTGCGCCACAGTATCCAGCAAGCGAAAACCGCGTTCCAACCCGGCAAGCGCCAGACCTGCTTCGGCGTCCAGCCGGTCATCGGCCCCAGATACACCAGATGCGTTCATTGCCGCACCTACGATAGGGGCAAGATAGCTGCTGCTGTCTGCCAGCCTTGCACGTGCCGCACTTTGATCCCCTGAGTCCCAGGCAGCCAGAGCTTCAGACAGCACCTTGTGTCGCCCGACGCCGCAAGCGGCAAATTGCCAGAGTTTGTAGAGTGTGACAGCCAGCGTCAGAATCGACATAGCGATCAATATCGCCACCACCGGCCCGCCCAGTTCAAAAATCTCGCGAAGTGCGGTCAAAGGGCTCATCCCAACAGCTCCATTTCCACCCTGCTACTCAGCGTCAGGGTCTTGTTGCATATGTCGCTTTCGGAACCGCCTACAACGCAGGAGTTGGCGCCATTGATCAAGGCTTGTCCCACCGCGTCACATGTTCTGTTTGCAAGGTCAAACTGACGTACACGAGGCCTGCTGGCCGGCAAGTCGCGGAAATCGAACAGAGAGAGATTCAAAACGCCGCCATCGGTGTCGAAAATGACGGTTTCAAACACGGCGCCATCGATCGACTGCCCGGTTTCATTCTTGACCAGAAACGTCAACCTGCACGACCCGGCGACATCCTCAGCCGAGTTCAGTTCAACAAACAGTCTGGCTGAGGGTTCAGCACCAGATTGCGCAAACGCGGTGGACAACAGACTGCCGGAAAACATGGCCGCGACAATAATGCGACGAAACAGCATAAACAGACTCCGTGTTGCAGCGCTGGAACTATCGGGTAGCGACCGTCAGCTTGCCCATTTGAATTTCTATCCGAGGTACATGTCACATTAAAGAGCCGCAATGAGTGGCAAAGTAAAAGGATCGTCAGCGCGTGTTGATGTGCATACCCGCAAGGTAAGACATACGATGCCCAATAGGATTTTCAACTCCACCAAAAAATCATCCGGCGCACCAGCACACCGAAGCAGATAGTGTCAGGTCAAATTTGAGAGATCGCCCTTTCCCGCAGTTTTTCAGAGCGGCGCAAAACACGTGAACATGCGCGAAGTTGCACCCGTTCATGTTTTCGGACAAGCGCTCCTAGAGCTCTGTTTGAACGTATTTTTCACTTAAAACTTGCTAAGAATGCGAAAAGTAATGCATATTTGTCTATATATTTGATGTATTTAAATAATAACAACATACTTTTTGAGGAGTAAACGTCGAGCACAGTGCGATTTGCACGCATCAAGACCCATTGGGGGAAGGGGCTCGAGTTTGTCGTTGTTAAAGATTGTACTGGTTCTTTGCGTCGTCGTAATCATACCGACGCAAACCATTGCCAACATTGGAAAAGTTATAAGCGCCCAACAAGGTGCTCAGATCATTCGCGCGGGGAAAGCACAACCCGTTCATTCCGGAATGGAGGTCACATCGGGCGACGCGCTTACCACGGATGGGACAGGAGTGATCCAAATCGTATTTGTGGATGACACCAAGATTGCCATTGGTCCCAACGCGCGCATGGTGCTGGATGTGACCATGTTGCGTGGCAATCGCAAAGCCAAGAGCTTTGCTGTTCAGGCGTTGGGTGGCAGTTTTCGGTTCATTTCCGGGAAAAGCCGAAAGAGGGCATACTCGATCAGGACACCGTCAGCGACAATGGCAGTGCGCGGCACGACGTTCGACATGTGGGTGGTATCGGAAAAACAGAGCGCGATGCTTGTCCTGCAGGGAACGGTCCGAATGTGCGGCAGTCAGGGCTCCTGCAGAACTTCGGGGCGTCAATGCAGCATGTACGCCACAAGCGGGAACGGCAATGTCGGACGGCCTGCCGATCAGGCACAATATGAACAAGCGCTGAAAAGCGGGTTTCCATTTATTCAGTCTCAGGAAGGGCTGTTGCCTCCTTTGCAGGTGCGGGTTGAAGGCTGTTCGGGTGATGCCGCGCCCATACGGCGTGTTCGGCCTGACAGGTCGGAATCCCGCAGAGACCCTCCGCAACGGCGTGAGGCCCGAGATACGGGTTCAGAACCTTCTCCAGGCCCATCGCCTTCTGGAAATGATAAACCGGACAGAGACGAGCCGGACCGTGGGGAGCCTGAGAGAGAAGAACCAGAGCGCGAGGAACCTGAACGGGAAGAGCCAGAGCGTGAGGAACCCGAGCGAGAAGAACCGGAACGAGAGGAACCAGAGCGGGAAGAACCCGCACGGGAAGAATTTGAATAGAAGTTGTTCAGGAAACGCTTTTGAGTAAGCAGCCTCAGTTCCAATTCCCCGGAGGATGGTGTGAGCGAAAAGGCGCGTAAATCCAGGAACGGACGCTGGGCCTTCCGGCTTGTGGGGCTGGGCCTGATCCTCTTGGGGTGCTTCATCCGAGTGTGGGATCCCTATCCCGTTCGAATGACGCGCCTGATCTATTTCGACGTTCTACAAAGATTGTCTCCTCGGGAGTTTAATCCCGAGCTCCCCGTGCGCGTCGTGGATATCGACGAGACGTCGCTTGCCAACTGGGGACAATGGCCCTGGCCCCGAACTTTGGTAGCGCAAATGGTTCAGAATCTGGGTGGCTACGGCGCCGCGACGATTGCGTTCGATATGCTGTTCGCCGAGCCCGATCGGTATTCCCCGTCCCGCCTTCTGAAAGATCCGTCTCTGGCAGGCGTCCTGACAGTGGAACGTCATGCGGAAAAGCTGGACAATGATGTATTGCTGGCAATGGAAATTGCCTACTGGCCCGTGGTTCTGGGCGTAGCCGCGCGTTTGTCGGCGGAAGGTGAACCCATTACGTCCAAAGCGGGAATCATTGAATTTGGGGAGAGCCCCGCCGCTGGTCTGATTTCGGTACCCCACTGGACCCCAATCGCGCCACCGCTGGATCGGGTAGCGGCAGGTGTTGGCGGGGTCAATGTCTCGCCCATCGGCGGGACAGGTATCGTGCGGCGCGCGCCGGTTCTTTGGAACGGGCCAGACGGGCCGCTGCCAAGCCTGGCGATTGAAGCGCTCAGGGTCGCTCTGGGCGAAACCAATATTATAGTGGAAGGCGCGTCTGACGAAGCGGGCATCATGCTGGCCGTCGAAGTCCAGGGATACAGGTTGCCGACGACCGAGAATGGCGAGCTTTGGCTGAAGTACAGGCGAGACTCTCCTGACCTTTACATTTCAGCCAACGATATCATGAAAGGTTCCGAGGACCCCGAGCTGCGATCCGAAATCGAGGGAAGAATAATCCTGATCGGAACGTCCGCTGCCGGGTTATTCGATATTCATCAAACGGCTCTTGGCGAAAGCGTCCCTGGTGTTTCAATTCACGCCCAGATGATCGAACAGGTCCTGACCAATGAAATGCTCAGCCGGTCTGACGTGACTGCGGCGCAGGAATTACTTGCTTTTGCGTTTCTTGGACTTGTGGTGATTGCCGTCATGTCCAGCTTTGGCGCCGTCGCATCCTTTATTGCTGGCGGCGTAGCCGCCGCAGCTGTTCTCGTCATCAGTTGGCTGGTTTTTCAAAACCAGTCGGTCCTGTTTGATGCCACGTTCCCCTTGATTGGCGGAATAACAAATTTTGGTCTGCTGGCGGGGTATCTTTTCGTATCGACCGAGCGCGAAAAGCGTGAAATCCGTAAGGTTTTTTCGCATTACGTAGCCCCGGAAATCCTGGATGAAATGGAGAATTCGGGCCACCAGCTGCAATTGGGCGGAGAGAGCCAGGAAATCACCGTGATGTTTTCGGATATCCGAGGCTTTACCGCTCTGTCCGAGTCCGCATCGGCCACAGAACTTGTTTCCTTGTTAAATGCGCTGTTTTCCAAGATTGGGGATCAGATCCTGCTTGAGCGTGGCACGATCGACAAGTTTATTGGCGACGCTATCATGGCCTTCTGGAACGCACCTTTGCCCGTTGCAGACCATCCATGCCGCGCGGCGCTTTCGGCGCTCAAGATGCGGGGTGCTCTGGCGCATTTCAATGCATCCGATATCATGCGGAACCGAAAACCCATTGCGCTGGCGACCGGTATTGCCACAGGGCAGGCCTGCGTCGGTAACATAGGGTCGCAGAAACGGTTCAATTATACGGTAATCGGAGATGTCGTGAATGTCTCGGCGCGGATCGAACAATGCTGTCGAACAGTCGATTATGACATCGTCGTCTCAGGCGGGGTTTATCAAGCTGGTCAACATGACCTGGCTTTTTTAGAGGCCGGCCATGTTGACCTGAAGGGTAAAGCCCACCCTGAACCCGTTTATGTTCTGGTAGGGGATTGTTCTTTGCTGAATACCCCTGGGTTCCAAAAGCTCCGTTCTCAGCACAGTGAGTTGATCTCAGCGTTGAGAACCCGAAATCCTCAGGGCAGTCTCGAGCATTTGTGTCAGTGCTGCGAAAAACAGGCTGAGGATATTGAACCGGGATTGCGCCAGTTCTACCGCGCCCTGCCAGGCCGCGCGGCTGATTTTCGAGCGGACATACCGTCCGGACAGGTCATGTTCACCCGATACAGTCGAATAATAGGGTCTGATTAGTCACGCGGAAATTGACCGTTTCTCAAAGATGCTCAAGAAACTCTTGCTGAAACAGCTCGCTGGTCTGAGGCCAAATCAATATGCCAATCGAATCAATGGAGACCAAATTCCGATCAGCGCCAGCTCAAAACCTCGCCCCCCGAAGGAAACAGGTAATGACCTGCAAGGTATCGATCCAATCTTTCGAAATTATCCGACCATCAATCCTTGAGGTCAAAAAAAACCAGCAGATGACCCATACCACAAGCCTCATTTCGCCAACCCGACCGGGTGGCATTGACGCCAGTCCCCTATGCTCTTAGTGCATGCGCCATCAAGAGTTAATTGCAAGCTGCTGGTTAGAGTTCCCCGACTTTTGCCACGCCCTGTCAATTGGCCAAATCCGAATTGTGCTGAGCAATCGGTTAGGTGTTAAGGCAAAGAAAATGATCAAAACAGATATATTCGTCGGCGTTTGTTATCACAAAAAGGCCCCCGTCATCAAAACCGAGGTGCTGCAACCCATTCAAGTTGGGGCGGCGTTGGCTCAGCACCAGTTGGACTTTGCGATCCCTGATAATAGCGGGGTCAACATCTCAGACAAAAATAAACAATGGTGCGAACTTACGGCGATGTACTGGATGCGGCACAACGTCGACGCCGACTACTACGGCTTGATGCACTACCGCCGGCTGCTGTCTTTCTCTCAAAAAATAAAAAGGGACAGGTCTTTTGTTCTCGCAGACAAAGACGACTATGCGAAATTCGCCTGGGATGATCAGGTAATACGAGAGCGTATGACCAAGGCAGATGTCCTTACGCCCCCGATCTATCGCATTCATCCAGCTGGCCTGCCAGATAATCCACTCACAAATTCAGCAATGTACGCACGGGACCATTTCGCCAAGGATCTGGACATTTGTCTCGATATTTGCCGCACGGCAAATGAAGAAATCTTCCCGTATGTTCTTCAGGCACTGAAGGATACAAGAACGCGGTTCGGCAACATTTTCATCATGAAGCGTGAGCTGTTTTTTGAATACATAGACTGGATTTTTTCAGTTCTCGAAGAAGCAGAGCGCAAGATCGATACTTCGGGTTACGATACCTACCAGTCCCGTGTGATCGGATTTCTTGCTGAACGGCTGACCGAAGCCTATTTTCGGTATGCACAATCGACACGCGGCGCGATCTTTGAAGAACGCCCAGTTGCCTTTGCAGCAAAACCCCCCCATCCATCCGGGTTGGATGCGGCCCTTGGCAACGTTGAGTCCCGGCTTTCGCAACCACCGTCTGTGACGTCATCGGATGACGGCCCGATCAATCTGGCCTATGCCATTGACGAAGGGTACACACAACACGCAGCGACTGCGTTGCATTCCGTTTTGCTGAACGCGAACAAGCCCGACCGTTATCACGGCTACATTCTTAACAAAGGTGATCTGAGTTCGGAATCACGCTCCAAACTAGAGAATGTCGCACACAAATTCGGTGCGAAGATTTCGTTCGTTACGATTCCTGTGGAATCGCTTTTGTGGCTCCCCATGAACCGGCCACATATCTCACTGACCACCTATTACCGCCTGATCATGCACAAATACCTGCCGGATCAGGTACATCGCATTCTGTACATGGATGCCGATACTCTGGCAGTAGCCCCTGTCGAAGACCTGTGGAACACCGACATGAAGGGCTGCCTGATCGCAGCTGCCCCGGATGAAGGCGGTGTACTGCAATCCCGGCGACTACGGCTGGGCGTGGAACACAAATACTTCAATGCCGGTATTTTGCTTTTCGACATTGATGGCTTGCGTAAAATGGACCTGAAAGGTGCAGTACTGAAAGCTTTCGAAGACCAAGGCGAGTTCATTACATTACAGGATCAGGACCTGCTGAACATCGTTTTTGAAAACGCTACGGCACCTCTGGACCTGAGATGGAATACGAACAACCGCCTCTATGTGAAAAACGAACTTGATCCTTCCTATTCCGATGATCAGGCGGCAGCGGCTGCCAAAAACCCCGGGATCCTGCATTTCACGGATTCCCGAAAGCCCTGGCACCTAAAATGCTATAACCCTTATTACGAGCTCTATTGGATTCACCGAAATCAAACACCCTGGGCTGAGACATCGACTAAAAACCTGAAACGTCGCATGAAACGATTCCTCTGGACTCGCCTCAACGCAAGATATCGTCAAAATACAGCCGATGCCCAGCTACTCGCCGGTTAAAGAACTGACACAAAGAAAGGCTTCAGAGCCTTTCCGTCAGACATCTCGGCCAGTACTGCGTTCGCTGTATCCAAGGCTTCGCGGATAGTGACATCCATATCCAGATAGCGATAGGTTCCAAGACGCCCAACAAATGTGACTTTCTCTGCCTGACGCGCCAGGTCGACATATTCGTTCAGCAGCGCTTTCTCCTTCACCTGGCGGATCGGGTAATAGGGAATGTCATCAGGGCCCGCCGCGCGGGAGTATTCACGGTAACATACTGATCCGTCATGCGTTTCCCATGGCGCGAAGTGCTTGTGTTCCGTGATGCGAGTATAGGGAACAGACTCTTCCCCGTAATTCATCACAGCGCAGCCCTGGAAATCGCCATCATAAGTGAATTTCTCAAAATCCAGAGTGCGGTAGCCAAGACGCCCAAGCTCATAGTCGAAATACCCATCCAGAGGGCCGGAATAAAATACATGGTCGAAGCCATCCGCCATACTGCGGTCAAAGCTCGTATTGAGCTGAACAGTGATCCCTGGATGGTCAAGGATACCTGCAATCATTTCGGTATAGCCGCTCTCGGGCATACCCTGAAATTTGTGGAAAAAGTAGTTGTCGTCATAGTTGAACCGTACAGGCAATCGCTTGAGGATCGATGCCGGCAATTCAGAGGGGTGGCAGCCCCATTGTTTTATCGTATAGCCTTTGAAAAACGCTTCATACAGGTCGCGCCCAACGAACCGTAGCGCTTGTTCTTCAAAACTCTGCGGATCTGCGATGGTAACGTCGGCCTGCTCTTGCGTGATGAACGCGTGCGCTTCGTCGGGACGCATGGTCTTACCAAAAAACTGGTTGATGGTATGCAGATTGACCGGCAGAGAAAAGACCTGCCCTTGGGACGTGGTCTTCACCCGGTTCTTATATGGAAGAAACGACGCGAAGCGGTTCACGTATTGCCAGACTTCTTCATCATCAGTGTGAAAAATATGGGGGCCATAGACGTGCACCATAACCCCGGTATCCGTGTCTCGTTCTGTATGGCAGTTTCCACCGACATGGTCGCGGCTATCGACAACTGTAATCGAGTGTCCCTGTTCGGCCAGCTCGCGACCGATCACTGCGCCGGAAAGCCCGGCTCCAACCATCAAAAAACGCCCAGTTTTCATTCCAACAGTCCTCGCGGTTCAACGCTATCTACGTGCCAGACAGCAGCAATTAGCTTTTGATTTCTTCAGGTAGGCCACTCGGCCATGTTCAGTTTCCAGCCCCTGACGGCTTCAGGTTAATCGTTGTCATGTCCAACGGTTTAACAAGCTGTCGTCTGGCAATTTTCAGTATTCCCGCCCGCGCTTCTCCTGCATTCCGAAACTCGGACAATTTCGACATCCAGGTACGACACATGCGCAGGCCCATCTGTATCCGGCCAGATACAGGCTGCCCATCTTCCAAAATCCCCGCAAAGACAACCGGAACCGTGCGCCGGGACAGATCGAACATCTCCTTGAGCAGCGCCTCTTCCTCTTCGGAACTTAGGTTGCCAGATTCCGCCATCGCAACCTTCAGGTTCTTTCCGACCGGACGAGTGTGATGCATTGCGATTTGATCCAGAATAGCCGCCCTGAAAGCCCCGGCTTCCGCCCAGCGGCACCAGATATAGTCCAGTCCATAACCGCTCATCGTGCTCTTGAACAACGGGAGCGCCTTCAGCAGAATTTCGCGATGCAAGCAGGGCGCCATAATCTCGATGTAGTTCGTGTATCGCAATGTAAAACCGGGGCATTGGCTGAACACGAAATGGGAAAAATAGCTGTCCGGGCTGAGCGATGGCTGCGCAATTCGCAAACCGTACATCTCCATAGCCGTGAACAACTGGTTCACATCGCGGGCACCGATATCGAGATCATCGTCCGGCAACCAGAAATAGTCGTATTGCGAAAGGTCCCTGTCTGCGAGAGTCCGATGCAACCCGTCCCATTTCCCGCCTTTGACCAGAACCGCTTCCACACCTGGTTCGGGCACAAAGTTGTCATAGGCTTCTTGGGAGAAAAAACTGACCAGCAAATCAAAGTTTCGATCATCGTATGTCAGACTTTGCCACTTATGATGCAGCGACTTAGCGCCTGCACGGACAACTACAAGGTTCTTTTTCATACTCAGTTTCGTACCCGACCTTGTGGACGCAGTACAGGACCAAGCCCTTCAATCGTGTCCGGTTTCAGAGGATGACTCAAACGACCGTAGGTGTATTTGATCTGATACAGAAGATTTCTGCAAAACCTGTCCACAGAGGAACCGGGTTTCGTTTTCTGACGTTGTACCTCGATAGTGCTTTTGGCCGACTGGCGCTCGTCGACCATCTGTTTGCGCAAGGTCAGAATCGGCACCTTGTGTTCCCAGTAGAATTTCAGATCAATATCAATTGGCCGAGCAATTGGGGCCTCCATCGCTGCAAGACGGGCTGCCGCACGCCGGCCAATGACATAACCGGTGGTTCTGGGTGGAAGTTTATCTGATAACTGCAGGCTCTGGTCAGCAACAGAGGTAAGGACTTTCAGGTTCCTGCCCGAAACACCGTCAAGCTTGATCATGACATCTTCGAAACACTCGGAACGCTCGCTCAGCGCGTCAAGGAATGGTCTGGGATCCTGCACAAAAGTCGCGTCATCTTCCAGAATCATGGTCACGGGATCTTTCGCTTCGGCAATCAATGCCCAAACTCGGCGATGACTTAGAAAGCATGCAACTTCATTGCGACTGAGAGGACGTTTGAACTTGCTGCGGTTCATATTCACATCATACGCGCCCAACAGACCCATCTCTTCCAGTTGGTCGCCGGAAATCGCGCTAAAAAACGAGTAACTCAGCCCCCAACGCTCCAGTTCTTCCTGACACGTACGGCGCCGTTCAACATCTTTGGGTAGATTAAGTATGACTGCCTGGATTGACACTATGACTTCACCAATAAATCTGCGGCGTTACTATGATCCTCAAAAGTCAAGTACAAGGTATAAAAACTTGAACTTTTCCCATTCAGACGGTTTTCTGCGCAAATCGGCAAAAACCCACCTGCGCGTCATCTACATGTGCTTCGTGGCTGCGACAGCGACAAATCGATAGCCTGTCAACCTGACGAAAAATAACATAAAATCAGCTACGAAGCAATTTGTGCCTGCTACGGCAAGAGAGTTGACCCTCAACTCATCGTTGAGCTCCAGGACCACTAGAAAGTAAGCCGGCAATTATCTGCTGTTTCTATTGTTGATCACAGCTATTGTCCGAACTCTTCCCAACCACTATTTAGCGGGCTCACAGCTCAGACAGTCGGGATGGGCCGCTCTGCCGCAGCTTAGCATCTGCTCTTTAGGCCCGACAAAATATAGGTTATCTGAGCGTGCGCACAGTTTCACGATTTTGGAGAACGCAATGATAAAGCGCGCCTGGAACAAGTGGCGATCAGGCTATATGGGCCGCCTTGTAGGTGAAAGCTTTTACGCGCAAGGCGGGCTGTACGGTATTGCGGTAGTTGCTATGATCGCTGTGGCCGTCACCACAGCCGGCTCTGCATACATGATGGAGTACATTGTCGATGCAATGACCAGCCCGGAATTGCAGGGGTGGGCCCATGTCATCGCGCTTGGAGTCGTGGCCCTGTTTCTGGTCAAGGCTGTCGCCTCGTATGTCCAGGCCATCTACCTTGCTCGCGCGGGCAACCGGATCGTGGCAGAGCAGCAGGACCGGGTGTACCGTAAACTTCTCAGACATGGCGTCTCATTCTTTTCGGCCAATGAATCGTCGGATCTTTTGATGCGTACGACCAACGGCGCGCAGGCAGCCCGAAACCTGATCGATGTGCTGGTCACCGGATTTGTGCGTGACGCCCTGACTTTGGTCGGACTGGTTGTGGTCATGGTGTATCAGCAACCCGTTCTGTCCGTGTTGTTCTTTGTTGTAGGTCCCATTGCCCTGCTGGGCGTGCGTTACCTGCTGAAAAGCGTGCGCTCGATCATGCAGGCCGAGTTCAAATCTCTGGCGGAAATCATTCGCGTGCTGCAAGAAACCTCGGCCGGGATCAAGGTCATCAAGGTGTTCTCGCTCGAAGACCGCATGATCAACCGCATGGACACTGCAATCCGGAAAGTCGAACAACGTTCCAACGACATCGCCAAGTTGCAATCCATCGCCAGCCCTCTCATGGAATTTCTGGCGGGCCTTGCCGTAGCTGGTGTGCTTGTTGTCAGCACCATGGGCATCGCGGGCAGTGAACAGCCCAGCGCAGGTCAGCTGATGTCCTTTATTACCGCTTTGCTGATGGCCTATGAACCGGCCAAGCGCTTGTCGAAAATGCGCGTTCAGATCGAAACCAACATGGTTGGTGTCGGCATGTTGTTTGGTCTGCTGGATCAGGACGACACAATGGTGGAAAGCCCCGAAGCCCATGACCTGATCGAAGGCCCAGGCCAGATTGCGTTGCGCAATGTGACCTTTGGCTATCAAGGCGCGGTATCGGTGATTGAAGACATGAATGTCACCTTCGAGGCAGGCAAAACCACGGCGCTTGTTGGCCAGTCCGGCGGTGGCAAATCCACGCTGTTTGGCCTGATGATGCGTTTCTACGACCCTGATCAGGGCAGCGTCGAGATTGATGGCCAGGACCTGCGCGAGGTGAGCTTTTCCTCGTTACGGCGTAAAATATCCTATGTCGGTCAGGATACATTTCTGTTTTCGACATCGATCATGGACAACCTGCGCTGCTCGGCGCCCGACGCCACAAATGAAGACGTTATTGCCGCGGCCAAGGCCGCCCATGCGCATGAGTTCATCATGGAACTCCCGGATGGCTACGATACGCAAGTTGGTGAAAACGGTACCTTCCTGTCAGGCGGCCAGAAACAGCGAGTTGCGATTGCGCGCGCCATTCTGAGGAAAGCCGAAATCCTGCTGTTGGATGAGGCGACCAGCGCGCTGGATGCCGAGTCGGAATCGCTTGTCAAAAAAGCGCTGGATTCTCTGACACAGGATGTGACCGTCGTCGTCATCGCACACCGCCTGTCGACCGTTCTGGAAGCAGACAAGATTATCGTAGTTCAGGATGGCTCAATCGTGGAACAGGGCAATCTGGACGAGTTGATGAAAAAGAACGGCAGCTTCCGCAACCTGTTCGATCAGCAATTCAAAAAACACGAGCCTGCTACAGAAGTAGCCGAGTAATCCTGAGTTCTGATCCCGTACTCACACCCCCTGCCCCACGCACGCTCTGCCCGGGGCAGGGCAGATTTTGCACTTTCGCGCAGCGAAAGAACTGAAGGCTATCCTTGCATTCTGTTCGCTGAAAAAAGGGTACCCTCGGTATCCGCGACTCATGTTCTTCCAACAGAACCGACGGATGGCAAGTTCCGTACAGGTCGTATCAGAACTGCAGTGGTTCGGTAATCCGGGCGAACCTCGGGGCAGGGCATTCTGCCCTTCATTCTTTATGCGCATATTTGACGCGCATATTTTGTGCTGGTATCTTCAAACGAACCGGAGGTTACCCGCATGAATGCCCCGTCACGTAAACCGACCAACCTTTCGTTGGATGGCGAAATGCTGTCCGAGGCTCGGGATTTGAAAATCAACCTGTCCCGGGCGGCTGAAGACGGCATTCGTGCCGCTGTTGCCACGGCGAAAGCTGAGCGCTGGCAAGCCGAAAACAAAGCCGCGATCGAAAGCTCGAATTCATATGTTGAACGTCACGGTCTGCCTCTGGACACATATCGGCAGTTCTGATGCCAAAAAACGACGTGTTCCCCAACCCGTCTGGTGACGGTTATCTTCTCGATGTGCAATGTGATCTGCTGAGCGGGCTGAACACACGCGTTGTTGTGCCTCTGCTGCCCGACATCACCGCTCCTGCTCCCGCCACCCGGCTCAATCCCATCTTCGAAATCAAGGGCCAACCCCATGTCATGGCGACACAGTTCATGGCAGCGGTACCGGTCGGGATTCTGAAAACGCCGATCAGCAATCTCGATGATCATTTTGCGCAGATCACAGCGGCCATCGATATGCTGATACAGGGGTTCTGACTTGCATACTGGCCATCGGTTCTGAGATGGCCAGAAGCAGGTTTTTTAGATCAGTCGTACAGCACGGCCGAGATTTTTGGATCATCCATGTTGGACGCATCATAGTAGTAGAACCCAGTGTCGATCAGGGCCGGCACTTCTTCCCCTTTCATCGCAGCCACCGCGGCTTTGACGGTCTCATACCCGATGCCCACTGGGTTCTGAGTGATCGCGCCCGCCATCAGTCCGCTTTTGATCGCATCTTTCTGGGCCTTACCGCTGTCATACCCGATAATGACAAGACCTTCTGTACCCAGCTCTTGCACACCGTTCACAACCCCGATGGCCGAACCTTCATTGGTGCCAAAGATCCCGTTGAGGTCGGGGTTTGCCGTCAGAATTGCCTTGGTCACCTCGGTCGACTTCAGATGATCGCCCTGACCGTATTGAATGGTGACAACTTCGATGTCCGGATATTTGTCGGTGATACGGTTGACGAAACCGTCGCGTCGATCAATGCCGGTGCGGCTGGTCTGGTCATGGGCCACTACGGCCACTTTACCTGCGCCGCCGATCTTTTCGGCCATCTTGTCAGCAGCCAACGCTGCCGCCGCAAGGTTGTCAGTGGTCGCAGTCGAAATAGGAATGTCACTGTCAACGCCACTGTCAAAGGCAATGATCGGAATGCCTTTTTCATTGGCCTGCTTGAGCAATGGAATAGCCGCCTGACTGTCCAGTGCAGCAAATCCGATGGCCTTGGGATTGTTCGCCAATGCTGCCGCAAGCATATCAATCTGGCGATCCACCATGGTTTCGTTATCGGGACCTTCAAACGTGATGGTGACACCGTATTCATCAGCAGCCTGTTCAGCGCCGGACTTCACCGCCTGCCAGAATTGATGCTGGAAGCCTTTGGACACCAGCGGGATATATACCTCCTCAGCTGATGACATGGATGCCGGGACGGCAAAGGTGGCCGCACTTAGCGCACCCAGAATGAAACGACGTGTAAGCATGTATTCTCCTCCAGTTGGTCTTAGTTTCTTGTTTTCAATAAAAATTCAGCCCGACTTCCGGCGCCGGGCCATGTCGGCGTAAACGGCAAGGATAATGATCGCGCCGGTCACAACGGTCTGCCATTCCTGTGCAACGGACAGCACTCGCAGACCATTGGTCAGAACGGCCATGATCAATGCACCTATCAAGGTTCCCAGAATTGTTCCGCG
Source organism: Ruegeria sp. AB9 (assembly GCF_056542585.1). Classification (NCBI taxonomy): domain Bacteria; kingdom Pseudomonadati; phylum Pseudomonadota; class Alphaproteobacteria; order Rhodobacterales; family Roseobacteraceae; genus Ruegeria; species Ruegeria sp. AB9. The sequence continues at coordinate 205,280 of NZ_JBQGAA010000005.1, forward strand.
ACCGCCGGACAGAGACGTTCCTCCGATGACGACTGCGGCGATCGCTTCCAGCTCGTATCCTAAACCCAGGGCGGGCTGCGCAGAGTTCAGACGCGATGCGATCAGGATCCCCCCGATACCACAGATCCCGCCAGCCAGAGCGTAAATGCGCATCTTCCAAAGATCGGTGTTCACTCCGGACAGGCGAACCGCCTCTTCATTCGAGCCCAGCGCGAACGTGTATCTGCCCAGAACCGTGCGCCCCAGAATGTAAGAGGCCGCGATCGCCACCAAGAACAGGATCAGCACGCCGTTGGGAATGGGAAGCGCCGGAAACACCTCACCAATCAACGACCCTCGGGAAATCTGATCGAAACCGGGAGTGTCGTTGAAGTAGATGGGACGGGTCCCAGAAATCACCAGCGACAACCCCTTGAGGATCAGCATCATGCCCAAAGTGGCGATGAACGGCGGGATTTTCATCTTGGCCACAAACGTGCCCGAACACAGCCCGCAGAACGCGCCTGCCGCTATGGCCGCCGCAACCCCCAGCAACAAAGGCAGTCCAAGATAGGTCAGCACGACGCCTGCAATGACGGCGCAAAACGTCATCAGGGTTCCCACCGACAGGTCGATCCCGCCGGTAATGATGACAAGTGTTGCCGCGACAGCCAGCACTCCGTTGACCGACGTCGCCTGCAAAATGGCAATCATGTTCGACGTCTGCATGAAGTTCGGTGATGCGATCGAGAACCCGATCAGCAAAGCAATCAAACTGGCGAAGGCCAGCAGCTTTTGATAGGCGCCGCTTTCGGACAACCCACCCAGCGGGCTTTTCTTTTCAATATCCGTTGCTGAGGTCATTGCACTGTCCCTGTAACCTGCATTGCCGCCGCCCGCTGGGTCGCCAGATGCATGATGTCTTCCTGAGTGGTGTCTTTTCCGCCGGGCAGAATGCCGGTCAGCCGGCCTTCGCACATCACGGCGATACGGTGGCTGAGGCGCATGATTTCAGGCAGTTCGGACGAAATCACGATGATCGTTTTGCCCTGTTCGGCCAGATCTTCGAGCAACCTGTAGATTTCCGATTTTGCACCGACATCAATGCCGCGTGTAGGTTCATCGAAAATCAGGATATCGCAGTCCCGCAGCAACCATTTGGCAATGACAACCTTTTGCTGATTGCCGCCGGACAACAATCGCACCTCCTGCGTGTCCGAAGGCGTTCGAATGCCCAACTTAGCGATGTAGCTTTTTGCGGTGGTCGCCATTTCTCCGTCACGCAGGGCACCACCTGCCCCGGTAAACATGTCCATTGACGCCAGCGCGATGTTGTCCCGAACATTCATCCCGGTAGCCAGCCCGAAATGCTTGCGATCTTCGGACAGGTACCCGATCCCGGCCTTCACAGCGTCTTTTGGTGACTTGATCGAAACGGCCTTGCCGTGCACCCGAACCTCGCCACCGTCCTTCGGATCGGCACCAAAGATGGCGCGGGCCACTTCGGTGCGCCCAGCGCCCATCAGTCCGGCAAAACCCAGAATCTCGCCCTTGAGCACTGAAAAGCTGACATCGCGAATTTCGTGCCCTCTGCTCAGTCCCGTGACTTCCAGCGAGACCTCGGCCCCGCTCAGGTTGGGCGGAACCAGCGGCTCTTCCTCGACTTCGCGACCGACCATCATCGCGATGATCTGACTGATCGGTGTATCGGCTGCACCAACAGTGCCGACATATTCGCCGTCGCGCATCACCGTGACCCGGTCAGCGATCTGCTTCAACTCATCCATTTTGTGGCTGATGTAGACGATGCCGACACCTTCCGCTTTCAGACGACGGATGATGACGAACAGCTCGGCAATTTCAGCATCATTCAACGCTGCGGTCGGCTCATCCATAATCAGGACCCTGGACCGGTAAGACAGAGCCTTGGCGATCTCGACCATCTGTTGCTTGGCAATGGTCAGGCTGCCGACCAGACCTCTGGGCTCGAGGTTGAGGTTCATGGACGCAAATATGTCGGCCGTCTGCGCATTCAACGCGGAATCATCCAAACGGCCAAACCGTTTACGGGGTTCGCGGCCGATGAATATGTTTTGAGCTACTGTCAGATCGTTCATCAGGCTCAGTTCCTGATGGATGATGCCAATACCCAGATCCTGCGCCTCGCGCGGGGTCTTTGGACTGGCGTCGCGTCCTTCGATTTGCAGTGTGCCTCCGTCGCGCTGGTAGATTCCCGAAAGGATCTTCATCAGCGTGCTCTTGCCCGCGCCATTCTCTCCCATCAGCGCGTGAACCTCACCGGGCACCAGATCGAACTGCACCGACTTCAGTGCATGAACGCCGGGAAAGTGTTTCTCGATCCCCTTCATGTCGACCAGTTTCGTCATTTGTCCTCCCAAGTGCCCCTCTCCCTTGGGGCCGGTGCGGCCTACATCACCGCACCGATCTGCCACGGCACGAATTCGACCCCGCCAAAGCCAAGTTCCTCGCTTTTGGTTTGCTCGCCCGACGCGACACGGATCAGCATTTCCAACAGTTCTTCGCCCTTTTCTTCGATGCTCACACCGTTAGTGACGATGTCACCGCAGTTCAGATCCATGTCTTCGGACATCCGGGCATACATTTCGGAATTGGTGGCCAACTTCACGCAAGGCGTCGGCTGATACCCCGAGACTGAACCCCGTCCGGTGGTAAAAACGATCAGGTTCGCACCCGAAGCCACCTGCCCCGTGACGGAGCATGGGTCAAAACCGGGGCTATCCATGAAAACAAAGCCTTTCCGGTCGATTTTCTCGCCAAACTTGTAAACACCACGCAGGGGCGCAGTACCGCCCTTGGCGACTGCTCCCAGTGATTTTTCCAGAATGGTCGTCAACCCTCCGCGCTTGTTTCCGGGGCTGGGGTTGTTGTTCATCTCGCCACCATTGCGGCGGGTATACTCCTCCCACCAGCAGATGCGTTCGATCAGTTTTTCTCCGACTTCGACAGATTCCGCCCGCCGGGTCAGAAGATGTTCTGCTCCATAGATTTCCGAGGTTTCCGACAGGATCGTTGTACCGCCTTGTCGCACCAAAAGATCCGAGGCATATCCCAGTGCCGGATTTGCAGTGATCCCTGAATACCCGTCCGAGCCGCCACATTGCATCCCAACCGTGATCGCACTGACCGGCGCAGGTTGCCGGGTGGCTTGATTGGCCAGCTCAGCGATACCGCACAATTCGTCCAGCCCACGTTCAACGGTGCGGCGCGTACCACCTTCGTTCTGAATGGTCATGTAACGCAGCGCACCGTCAGAGCGGATCGGACGTCCCCCAACCAGATCCGCCACCTGCATCACTTCGCACCCAAGACCGATCAAGAGGATGCCAGCGAAATTCGGGTGTTGGGCATATCCGGCCAAAGTCCGGAACAACGTGGCAAACCCTTCATCTTTACCTGACATGCCGCACCCGGTGCCATGAACGATAGGAACGATGCCGTCCACATTTGGATACGCGTCTAACACACCTTGTTTCTCAGCCGCTTCGGCAATGAAACGCGCCACAGAACCAGAGCAGTTTACCGTGGTCAGAATACCGATGTAGTTGCGCGTACCAACCTTGCCGTCGGCGCGGTGAAAACCCTGGAAAAACCGTTCCTTGGAAAGTTCGGGCAGAGGTTTGTTCGCAGTTGCATGGGCATAGTCCTGCTGGTGGGCACCCATGCCCAGATTGTGAACATGCACATGCTCACCCACCGTGATGTCCGCCCTGGCCTGACCTATGATCTGGCCATAACGAATGACGTTTTCTCCCGCAGCAATCGATGCGGTCGCGATCTTGTGGCCCCGCGCGATATCAGTGGAAAGCGGCTGAGGCACACCATCAGGCTGCACGCCGGAAGGCAGATCACGCAAAGCAATGACCACATTGTCATCCGGGCTCAACCGGATCGTGTCTCGCGCCACACCATCGGTGGTTTTGATATCTGAAACTGGGTGCATGGAATCCCCGCTTGTTCCCCCACAGAGCTACGAGGATAAACAGCGCTTGTCAACTAACATGTTAGTATGGTAGTTCAAGACCATGAACCATCCACACGACATTGACGCCACCCGCCTTCCGGAAATCTTGACCTTCGAAGGGTCGCTCGCACAGCGCGTGTACCAATCGATCAAGCACGCGATCCTGGCTCTGGACTTTCCGCCGGGGGCCAACCTCAGAAAGGCGCCGATCTGCGAACGCCTGGGTGTTTCGAGGGCACCGGTGTCGGATGCAATCACGAGGCTTGCTGCCGAAGGGTTGGTGGATGTGGTGCCGCAGTCGGGCACTCGCGTGTCCTATTTCTCGATGACCGAAATCCGTGAAGGCGCATTTCTACGAGAGGCTCTGGAATTGGCAACCGTTGCCAAAGTCGCGCGCGACCTCACCGAAGATCAGCGCAAGAAATTGAGCCGCAACATGCGCCTGCAGGAACTGCTGATCGAAGACGATGACATTGCCGGCTTCTATCAGGCGGATGAGGAATTTCACGCCCTGCTGATGGCGTTTACCGGAATGCTGCGCCTACCGGATGTGGCGCAAACCGTGTCACTGCAGGTCAGCCGGGCGCGGATGCTCTTGTTGCCGACACCGGGTCGCATTGCGGAAACTCTGGCTGAACACCGTGCTATTTTTGATGCCGTCAGCGCACATGATGAACGCGCGGCACAAGACGCGATGCGTCATCATCTTGGGCAACTGATGCCCCGGATCGAACAGCTGCGGCAGGAGAAACCGCACCTGTTTAATATTGCCCCCCAAAAGACGCGAGAGGCAGGATGACCGTTTCGCAAACAACCCTTTTGAACAATCGCACGTCCCGGCCCGTCCCCCTGACCCGAATGGGATTTGGCGGCGCGCCTCTGGGAAATCTGTATCGCAAAGTCACGGAAGCCGATGCTCAGGCGGCATTGCAGGCAGCTTTTGATGCGGGCATTCGGTTCTTCGACACCGCGCCGCAATACGGTTTGGGCCGGTCCGAGTATCGGTATGGTGAAGCCATCAGACGATTTGGGCGCGAGCACATTCAACTGTCGACCAAAATCGGCCGCCTTCTGCTGGATTGCGAGCCGCATGAAGTAACACCCGAGGCGTTTGTAGACGTCCCGCAAAAACGTATCATGTTTGACTATACCTATGACGGCGTCATGCGATCCTACGAAGCCAGCCGGGGCCGGATCGGCGTGGCCAATGCCGACATCCTTCTGGTACATGACGTCTGCGTTTTCAGCCAGGGCAGTCAGGAAATGTCGAATGCCAAAGTCCGCGAGTTGTTTGATGGCGGCGGGTACAAAGCCCTGACAGAGCTGCGTGACGCGGGCGAGATCACCGCGATCGGCGCAGGTGTAAACGAATGGCAGGTCTGCGAAAAACTGCTGGGTCTTGGCGATTTCGACGGGTTCCTGTTGGCCGGGCGCTACACTCTGTTGGAACAGGAAGCTTTGGACAGTTTCCTGCCACTTTGCGAAAAACGTGATGTGGGCATCATTCTGGGCGGGCCCTACAATTCTGGCATTCTGGCCACCGGCCCGATGCCCGGCGCAAAATATAATTATGCCGACGCCCCACCCGAGATTCTCGAGCGCGTTCGCAAGATCGAAGCGGTCTGCGCGGCCCACGGCACACCGTTAATCGCGGCTGCGCTGCAATTTGTTCTGGGGCACCCCGCTGTAAAAACAGTGGTCCCGGGTGCAGTCAACGCGGCAGAGGTTCAAGCCAATGTCGCCCTGCTGAGGCGGAATATCCCTACCCAGCTTTGGTCAGATTTGCGCACCGAGGGTCTGATCCGGCCAGATGCGCCTTTGCCTAAGGAATCCGTCAATGTTGCGTGACCTGGACCCCCTGCTTTCTCCTGAATTACTATATGCCCTGCGCGCCATGGGCCATGGTGATGACATCGTGATCGCGGATGCCAACTTTCCGGGCTCCAGCCTTGGGCCCGACTGCATTCGTGCGGATGGCTCTTCGGCAAGCGAACTGCTCGGCGCGGTGTTGTCTGTAATGCCGCTGGATACATTTGTCTCCGACCCTGCCCTGACGATGCAAGTTGTCGGCGACCCCGAAGCCGTGCCCGAGGCCGTAGCCGAATTCCAAAAGATCATCGACGCCAAGGCCGACAACCCTGCGCAAATTCAGGGTCTGGACCGGTTTGCCTTCTATCAGCGAGCGGCATCTGCATTCGCCATCATTCAGACCGGGGAACGCAGGCTGTATGGAAACATCATCCTGAAAAAAGGCGTGATTGCATGAAGATCGACGCCCATCAGCATTTTTGGGCGTTGGCGCGTGACGACTACGGATGGCTGACACCGGAGTTGGACCAGATTTACCGGGACTTCGGACCAGATGATCTTGCCCCATTGTTGCAGGCGCAGGGGATAGGCGGGACGGTTCTGATTCAGGCGGCACCGACAGTCGCCGAGACGGAATACATGTTGTCGCTGGCTGATAATACGCCTTTCATCAAAGGCGTGGTTGGCTGGGTCGACTTTGAAGCCCCAGATGTCAGTGAACAAATTGCCAGACTTGCCGTTCACCCGGCTTTGGTGGGGTTACGCCCTATGATTCAGGACATCTCCGATCCGAAATGGATGCTCGGCGATGCACTTGCCCCGGCATTCGAAGCACTTCAGTCAAACGACCTGACTTTTGATGCTCTCACCCTGCCCCTACACCTAGGTTCACTGCGTCGGCTTCTGGCACGTTACCCGGAAATGCGAGTTGTAATTGATCACGGTTCCAAACCTCTGATCCGCGATGGTGTGATTGATGGTTGGGCCGAAGACATGGTTGCACTGGCACGGGAAACCACTGCGTTTTGCAAACTGTCCGGCCTCGTCACAGAAGCCGCCCCGGATTGGACGACCAATGATCTGCGCCCTTATGTGCAGCATTTGCTAGACACGTTTGGTCCGACGCGTTTGATCTGGGGCAGCGACTGGCCGGTTTGCACATTGGCCAGCAGCTATGAACGCTGGTCTGAAACAACCGGCGAACTGCTGAGCGAACTGTCTTCTGCCGAGCGCGACGCCATTCTCGGAGGGAATGCGACACGAGCCTACAGGCTCAGAGCCTGACATAATGACATTGAAAACCATCACGGCAGGCACCGCTTTCAGAACATCACACAAAAAACTGCAAGTAATATACGAGGACCAGAATGACATCGTTTCAGCCTTCTGACCGATTGAGAGGCAAAACCGCCTTCATCAGTGCCGCTGGCCAGGGCATTGGCCGCGCCACCGCCGAGTTGTTTGCCGCTGAAGGCGCGCACGTCTATGCAAGCGATATCAATGACATCACTCTGTCAGAGCTCTCAGAGGTCAATGGGATTACTCCGCTCCACCTGGATGTGACGGACGCAAATGCGGTGCAGCTTGCCGTAGCCGAACTTCCGCCCTTGGACGTTCTCTTCAATTGCGCGGGTTACGTGGCGAGTGGCTCGATCCTGGAATGCGAAGAAGACGACTGGGATTTCAGCTTTGATCTGAATGTAAAGGCCATGTACCGGCTGATCCGCCTGACTCTGCCTGCCATGCTGCAAAACGGCGGAGGATCCATCATCAACATGTCCTCTGTCGCCTCGTCGATGAAAGGCGTGCCAAATCGGTTTGTTTACTGCGCCTCAAAGGCTGCCGTTATCGGGCTGACCAAGTCGATTGCCGCAGATTTCGTCACCCAGGGCATTCGTTGCAATGCAATTTGCCCCGGTACAGTCGACAGCCCCAGCCTGCACGAACGATTGAAGGCGACAGGCGACTACGAAAAAGCAATGACCGATTTCATCGCGCGCCAACCTATGGGTCGCATCGGGACGGCAGAAGAGATCGCGGACCTTGCGCTCTACCTTGCAAGTGACAGCAGTAAATTTACGACGGGTCAGCCTTTCGCCATAGATGGCGGATGGGCGAATTAAGCTGAAAAGGATCACATCATGAAACTATTGCGTTTTGGCGCCTTGGGTGCGGAAAAGCCGGGCCTGCTGCACGACGATGGTACAATTCGCGACCTGTCAGCCGTCATCGACGATATCTCGGGCGACGCGCTCGGCGATGACGGGCTGGCTCGGCTTCGGTCGATTGACCCAACGGACTTGCCGACGGTCGAAGATGATGTCCGCATCGGAGCTTGCGTCGGCCACGTGGGGAAATTCGTTTGCATCGGCCTGAACTACGCCGATCACGCCGCTGAAAGCGGCATGGAGTTGCCTCAGGAACCCGTGATCTTTTTCAAGGCAACATCGGCTATCATCGGCCCGAATGACACGGTCGAAATCCCGCGCGGGTCCGTCAAAACAGATTGGGAAGTTGAACTGGGCGTCGTGATCGGCAAAAAAGCAAAATACGTGACAGAAGCCGAAGCAATGGATCATGTCGCCGGCTATTGCGTGATCAACGACCTGTCGGAACGTGATTTTCAGCTTCATCGCTCGGGCCAGTGGGTCAAAGGCAAATCCGCAGACACTTTTGGGCCCATCGGCCCATGGCTGGTGACGCGGGACGAGATTGCCGACCCGCAGGACCTGCCGATGTATCTTGAGGTCAACGGCCACCGCTATCAGGACGGGTCCACACGGACGATGCATTTCGGGGTGGCAACCGTGATTTCTCACCTGTCGCAATTCATGTCACTGCAACCGGGTGACGTGATTTCTACAGGTACACCGCCGGGCGTAGGCATGGGACAGAATCCACAGATCTACCTGAAACCAGGTGATAAGATGGAGCTGGGCATCGAAGGTCTGGGCGTTCAGAAACAGAATGTGATTGCGGGATAAAAGGGCAATAACAGATGCCTGCTCCTGAAAAGGCAAATCAGGCGAGGGTTACCCCCGCCTGATTTTTCATGACTTAGGCAACCAGATCGAACCGGTCGTTGTTCATGATTTTGCTCCATGCGGCAACGAAGTCGCGCACGAACTTCTCGGTGTTGTCGTCCTGAGCATAGACCTCGGCATAGCCGCGCAAGATCGAGTTCGAACCGAAAACCAGATCAGCACTGGTTGCGGTGAACTTCACTTCTCCCGAGGCCCGGTCGCGCAGCTCGTAGGTGCCGCCGTCTACCGGATGCCAGCTCAGCGACATATCCGTCAGGTTGACAAAGAAGTCGGTGGTCAGTTGACCCACACGGTCAGTGAATACACCATGCGCCGATCCGCCATGGTTGGAACCCAGAACGCGCAGGCCACCAACCAGAACGGTCATCTCGGCTGCAGTCAGACCCAGCAGTTGCGCACGGTCCAGCATCATCGCCTCAGGCGAGACTGCATATTCCTTCAGTTGCCAGTTACGGAACCCATCGGCCAGCGGCTCAAGTACCGAGAAGCTGTCCGCATCGGTCTGCTCATCCGTCGCGTCTCCGCGCCCTGCCGAGAACGGAACCGCCACGTCAAAACCAGCCGCCTTGATCGACTGTTCCAGACCAACGTTACCCGCCAGAACAATCACGTCGGCAATCGAGGCCCCTGTTTCCGCTGCGATCGGCTCCAGCACACCCAGCACTTTCGCCAGACGCTCAGGCTCGTTACCGGCCCAGTCCTTCTGTGGTGCCAGACGGATGCGCGCGCCATTTGCACCACCGCGTTTGTCCGAGCCGCGGAAGGTACGGGCGCTGTCCCAGGCAGTGTTGATCATCTCGACCGCGGTCAGACCGCTGTCTGCGATCTTCGCCTTGACGGCATCGACGTCATAGCCGGTCGAACCTGCGGGAATCGGATCTTGCCAGACCAACTCCTCCGAAGGAACATCCGGGCCATAGTAGTTAACGCGCGGACCCATGTCGCGGTGGGTCAGTTTGAACCAGGCACGGGCAAAGGTGTCCGCGAAATAATCCGGATCGGCCATGAATTTCTGACAGATCGCGTTATAAGTCGGGTCGATCTTCATCGCCATGTCTGCATCGGTCATGACCGGCATACGACAAACCGAAGGATCGGTCGGGTCGACCGGCTTTTCGTCTTCCGGCATGTCGATGGGCTGCCACTGTTGTGCGCCTGCGGGCGATTTGCCCAACTCCCATTCATAGCCAAACAGATAGTCGAAAAAGCCCATGTCGAACTTGGTCGGGTTTTTCGTCCAGGCCCCTTCGATACCGGATGTGAACGCGTTGGTTGCCTTGCCGTTCTGATCGGGATTGTCCCATCCTAAACCCTGACCGGATACCGGGCAGGCTTCGGGCTCGGCGCCGATATGATCGCCCGCCATGGCACCATGTGCTTTGCCGACCGTGTGACCACCGCAGGTCAATGCCGCGGTCTCTTCGTCATCCATCGCCATACGGGCAAAGGTTTCACGGATATGAAGCGCGGTTTTCGCCGGATCAGGATTGCCGTTCACACCTTCGGGGTTCACATAGATCAGCCCCATATGCACCGCGCCCAGCGGATTTTCCAGCGTGCCGGGCGTTTCCAGATCGCCGTAACGGTTCTCGGACGGGGCCAGCCATTGGTTTTCCGAACCCCAATAGACATCCTTCTCGGGGCCCCAGATATCTTCGCGGCCGAAACCAAAACCAAATGTTTTCAGACCCATGGATTCATACGCAACGGTGCCCGACAGAACGATCAGGTCCGCCCAGGACAGCGCGTTGCCGTATTTCTTTTTCACCGGCCACAGCAAGCGACGGGCTTTGTCCAGGCTGGCATTGTCCGGCCACGAATTCAGCGGCGCGAACCGGATGTTTCCCGAACCGGCGCCGCCGCGACCGTCGCCCAGACGATAAGACCCTGCCGAGTGCCACGCCAGACGGATCATCAGGCCGCCATAGTGACCCCAGTCAGCCGGCCACCAGTCCTGACTGTCGGTCAGCAACGCCTCGACATCGGCACGGACCGCTTTGAAATCCAGCCCTTTGACCGCTTCACGGTGGTTGTAATCCGCATCCATCGGGTTGGTACGCGTGTCGTGCTGGCTCAGAATGTCCAGGTTCAGCGCATCGGGCCACCATTTGGTGACAGAATTGCCCGTTCCAGTGTTGCCGCCATGCAAAACTGGGCATCCGCCGGATTGTTGATTGTGGGGGTTACCGTCCATTGTAAATCTCCTGAGTATTTACCTAGGGGTTCAGATGCCTTGACTCGTACCTTATGGCACCGATAATTGGAAATTTGTAATTTCTATCGTTGTGATTAGTTTTTCCTATGAAAGCACTGACCCTCAAACACCTGCGCTATTTCGAGGCGCTCGCTACGCACGGCCACTTTGGCAAAGCTGCGGCGGCCAGTGCAATTTCGCAGCCCGCGCTTTCCATTCAAATCAAAGAGCTGGAAGCGATCATGGGCGGCCCGTTGGTCGAACGCGCAGCCCGGGAAACGCGCCTGACAGCGCTTGGCGAAGACGTGCTGAAACGTGGCCGCGAAATCCTGACACGGGTTGAAGATTTGGGGAATCTGGTACAATCCCCGTCTGGCCCATTGTCCGGTCGCATCAGAATCGGCGTCATTCCTACGGTTGCGCCTTATTTGTTGCCCTCGATCATCAAGGCGCTGTCACAGCGATTCCCGCAACTGACCATCGAACCCAAAGAGACGATCACCCAAACCCTTATCGGCGAAATTCTCGATTCCAGACTGGATTTTGGCGTCGTGGCTCTGCCCGTCTCGGAACCCAGCCTCAGAGAGTTTTCGCTGTTCAACGAAGACTTCCTCCTAGTCCGCCCGGCACAGGATGCGGAACTGCCGATGCCAAGTTCGTCACAACTCAGAACCATGCGATTGCTGTTGCTGGAAGAGGGTCATTGTTTCAGGGATCAGGCCCTGTCCTTCTGCTCGATCCGCAACATCGAGCCGCAACACATCATGGAGGGCAGTTCGCTGTCCACGCTTGTGCAGATGGTCGGGGCAGGTATTGGCGTGACGCTGATACCGGAAATGGCGGTCGGGCTGGAAACCCGATCCGCTGATGTGTCCATCGCACGCTTTCAGGACACGCCCCCGGCACGCACAATTGGCCTGATCTGGCGAAAGACCAACCCGCTCAGCGAGAACCTTCTGAAAATCGGGGCAATTATCCGCAAAACAGCAGAAGAGAACATTCTGGGCGTGGAACAGACGGAGCTGGACGAAAACGACTGATCCGCTGGAGACGATCTTTCACGACGCTGTTAAGTTGCAGGCCCGGAGTCATTCACCCCCGGTGTAAAACCCGATCACATCGTTTTCGGTCGTTGCGCCAAGCCCGTTCAACAGGCGGTTGGAATAATTGAAATAGGCGCAGACCTGGTTCACCTCAAGGATCTCTCCGTCTTCGCACCCTTCGATCTTGAGCGCTTCGAAATCCGATTTCACCATCTTGCCTACATCGGTCGTCAGCTTGCCAGCATATCGTAGCAGCGCAAGTTCTTTGCCTTCGAATTCATCCTCAGGCCGATGCGCCTTAAGCGCGACGAAAATCCGGTCGCTGCGCGGCTGATCCTTCAACAAGTTGCGCACGTTCATGAAGTGATGGGTCAGCGAATAGGTGCAGTCATTCAGGATCGAGGTATAGCTGGCCACAACTTCAAGAAACCAGAACGGCAACTGGTTGTCATCGGAATGCAGGACCGAGCGGTACAGCGTCACATGCCCGTTCATCGTCTCGGGCCGCAATGAATGCACACGCATGACGGTGTCGACAGTGCCATGGGGGGTGCGGGCTTTGTCCAGCAACTCTTTCAGGCGGCCATCGGCCTTGTCGTCCGAGATCATGTCGATCCAAGCACTCATTGCAATGTCTCCTGTTCTGTTCGGGCACAGCTTATGAACAAAGCCCACAAACATGTCAGTTAATTTTTTTCTTAAGATGAAATTTCTTCTGGATCACAGAAACGTGAAAGAGGTAAAATGCGCAATCGGGATTTTTTGTTAAGGATCAGCGGAGATGCACAGTCCAGAGCTCATGGCGGGCGCTGAAAACCTGTTGTTCAGGTGCGGTGGCCTGACAGCTGGCGACCAATTGCTTGTGATCTGCGAGGGTTCGGCGAATGGCTACTATGATGCTGAAATCACAGGGGCTATCATTGACTGCGCCCGCCAGAACCGGATCACCACTGCGGTTCAAACTGTCCCGTTCGATCCCATGGGCCCACTTGTGCCGAATGATCTGAAATCGGCGATGAAATCGGCAGACCGAACCCTGTTTCTGTCACGCACCGGTGATCAGATTCGATTCGACGCGGGCATGAAGGACGTTCGGCCCATCATGTCTTACGCGCTGGATGCGGAAATGCTGGCCTCGGGATTTGGGCGGGCCAACTACACTGGGTTCGTTAAATTGAAAAACGCGGTCAACACGTTGCTGGCCAACGCCGGGCACATCCACGTGACCTGCCCGCTGGGTACCGATTTCAGGGGCCCGGGCGCCGCCTTCCCCCAAACAGGTGCCGCAGATGTCAGCGTCACGCGTTTTCCGATGTCGGTCTTTGCCCCGGTTCCCGCGCAGGGGTTTTCAGGCGTGCTGGTTCAGGACGGGTTTCTGGTTGGCACCGGATCGAAGTTTTATGAACCATACGGCTGTGACCTGAGGGAACCGCTGACCATACGGTTCGAAAACAACAGCCTGACCGGCTTTGACGGACATCCCATGGACGTGCATTGCGCTCAGATGCATTATGAAAAAGTCGGCCAGATGTTCGACCTTGATCCCCTGACCATGCACTCCTGGCACGCAGGCATTCACCCCGGTTGCGCCTATACGACCCCGGCCCAGAACAATTTCGAACGTTGGAGCGGTTCGGCATTCGGCAATCCCCGCCTGCTGCATTTTCACACTTGCGGGCATTATGCGCCGGGTGAGATTTCACTGAACGTGCTTGACCCGACGATCCGGGTGGACGATGTCGCGATCTGGGATGCGGGCGTGCTCCGGGCTGATCTGTTGCCCGGTGGGAGCGAAATCCTGGAACAATACCCCTGTATCAAAGCCGTGTTCGACGACCCGGCCCAACATGTGGGCCAGGGCGCGAACGGGCGCTTGTCGGCCGGTTGATCAGCCTGCCTCCTGCGCAATCAGCTTTGCAACCCGTGCGCGAAACCGCATCGCGCCTGCGTCCAGTCCAAGGTTGATATAGCCGGTCTTGCGCCGCGCCATGCCGGTTTGCACGTATTCCAGAACCTCTTTGTCCTCATTGAAGGCCATGACCGCGCCGTCGAACATGCGGTGCGACAGGGCTGTGTCATCTGCGTGCATGTTGCGGTGCTGAAACCAGAAATAGCGCGAGGTTTGATCATCGACTGGCGTGATGAAGTTGTACGAAATGTTGACGAACGAGTTGGGCGACATCGGCCGATCCGCCCCGCCCTCCCCTGCCGGAGTGTAAACGGACATATTGATTGCAGTGGACGGCAGACGGCATTCGTAATGCTGCTTACGGTCGCAGCCTGGGCCAAACGGCAGGATCGGCGCGTAATAAGGCGGCGCAGGTTCGCCTGCGATCCAGCGCGAAACGATGACACCCTCTTCTGTTTCTTCAAGATCCAGAGGGCGGTTATCCGTCCCTGCCCCGGCGAATGAGGTCAGATGCACCCAGGCCACATGGCTTGGATCCAACAGGTTGTCGATGATGTAGAGGTAATGACATGCCATCTCCATCGCACCGGTCCGGGTCTTGCCCCAGGATGGGTTGTCGAAATTGGGAATGTCGATGATATCGTCTGTGCTGGCTTGTTCCGGGTCCCCCATCCAAAGCCACAGAAACCCCCAGCGATCTTCAGCCGGGTAAGCATGAACAGCAGCGCGGCGCGGGGGATTATCCAGCTGCGTCGGTGCGCTGACACATTCGCCGCCGCAGCCAAAGGTCAGACCATGATATCCGCAAACCACATGGTCCCCTTCGATTGTGCCGCGTGACAGCGGCAGTTTACGGTGTGGACAGGCGTCTTCCAAAGCAATCGCTTTACCTGCGGTGTCGCGATAGATCACGATCTCTTCGCCCAGCATCCGAACGGCGCTCAGGCTGCGGCCGAAATCCTCGGACCGTCCTGCAACATACCAGCTGTTTCGAATAAAACCGTCAGCTCCGGCCAGATCAGGACGCATGGCTCTTACTCCGAAAACACATCATAGGCCTTGAGCGCCTTGGCGCTAAACGCATAAGACGGCCCGCCGCCCATGTAAGTTGCCATGGCCAGCGCCTCGCACATTTCCTCGCGGGTGGCGCCCAACCGAACCAGAGAGCGTACGTGAAATCCAATGCAACTGTCGCATCGGGTTGCTATGGCAATGCCGAGCGCCATGAACTCCTTGGTCTTTTCACTCAACGCGCCATCGGTCTTGGCCGCCTTGCCCATTATGCCAAAGCCGCGCACGGTTTCGGGCACTTCCTTCGAGAAGGTTCCGATATTGGCCTCGGTCTCGGCCATGAAATCTTTCCAGTCCATTTCTTAACTCCTTATCCGCGCTCGTCCGCGCCCATGCGGCGCTCCAGCCAACGCACGCCAGCACTGATGATCAGAACCAGGATCAGGTATTCGAATATCAGTAACGTGTAGATTTCCAGCGGGCGATATTCCGTCACCACCAGCTCATTCGCGCGCCGGGTCAGTTCCTGCATGCCGATGACACTGGCAAAGGCGCTCATCTTGACGATGTAAATGAACTGGTTTGCCAGCGGGGGCAGAATGCGCCGGATTGCCTGTGGCAGGATCACATAGCGCATGGTCTGCACATAGTTCAGTCCGATGGTCTGCGCCGCCTCGCGTTGTCCACGCGCAATGGACTGAATGCCTGCGCGGTAGATTTCGGCGGTGAAGGCGCTGTCAGAAATCGCCAATGTAATGATCGCGCCCCAGAAGGGATCGATGGGGATATTCATGCCCATCGACTGAAACACGATGGGCAAGCCATAAAAGACCCAGAACAGCATCGGCAGCAGGGGAATGGCGCGAATGAACTCCACGTAAACGCGGTTAACCAACCGCCAGCCGCGTTTTTCGGACAATCCCGGCAGGGCCACCAACAACCCGATAACAATCGACAGTACGGCGGCGATCAGCGATATCTGGATCGTCGCCCCCATCCCCGAGATCAGGAATTTCACGTTGATCCAACCCGACGCCGTGGTCGGGTCGATTACATACCAGCCCCAGGTCTGGGAAGACGAACAGCCCGCCAGAAGAAGAAGGGGCGTTAACAGAAGGAGTTTTCTCATCGGCCCTCTCAGTGCTGTAGAATCTGGGACAGGAATTTGCGGCACCGATCAGACTGAGGATTGGTGAAGAAATGCTCAGGTTTGCCTTCTTCGACGATCTCACCGGCATCCATGAAGATCATCTTGTCGGCCACCTTTCGGGCAAATCCCATCTCGTGTGTGACGACCACCATCGTCATGCCCTCATTCGCCAGTTCGACCATCACGTCCAGCACTTCCGAGATCATCTCGGGGTCCAGCGCCGAAGTGGGTTCATCAAAAAGCAGTACGCGCGGCTCCATGCACAAGGATCGCGCTATGGCGACGCGTTGCTGCTGACCACCCGACAGCTGAATGGGCTTTTTGTCGGCCTGATCGGGAATATGAACCCTGTCCAGATAGTGGCGCGCTTTTTCCTCTGCCTCTTTGCGGCTAAGGCCGCGCGCCTTGATCGGGCCCAATGTCAGGTTTTCCAGCACGGTCAGATGCGGGAACAGGTTGAATTGCTGGAACACCATTCCGACATCGGATCGGATTGTGGCCACGGACTTTGCGTTATCCGTCAGCTCGATCCCGTCTACACGAATGGTGCCTTTCTGGTGCTTTTCCAACTGGTTGATACATCGAACAACGGTGGATTTTCCTGACCCGGATGGCCCGCAAATCACAACCTTTTCGCCGCTGTTCACTGTCAGATTGATATCCTTGAGAACGTGAAACGTGTCGAACCACTTGTTCACGCCCACAAGTTCGATTGCGGCGTCTGGCATAAGCTGAACTGCCCCTGTTTTAGTCACAGTATAATATTTTCTTGAGGTTATCTTTCCCTTTGGGCTTAAATCAATGATGAATACGACAACAAGGTAGAAACGCCACCAACGGGAGAAACCTATGAACACTTTTTGGAAAGCTGCGGCTGCTGCCGCGCTTGGGCTGGTATTGTCAGGTGCCGCACAGGCGCAATCCGCCCTGAACGAGGTGCTGGATTCCGGCGTGCTCAAGGTTGGGACCACCGGTGACTGGAACCCTATGTCGCTGCGCGACCCTGCTACCAACAGTTACAAAGGGTACGACATCGACATCATGAACGAACTGGCCACCGATTTGGGGGTCGAGGTCGAATATGTGCCTACCGACTGGAAAACACTGGTCAACGGTGTTGTGGCTGGCAAGTATCACCTGACCGGGTCGGCATCGATTTCACCGCCACGGATGAAAGTCGCGGGCTTTTCCGACAGCTATATCGCGGTAGAACTCTTCCCCTATACGACCAAGGACAAAGCCGACAAATTCGACGGTTATGACTCGATCAACCAGCCCGGCGTAAAGGTTGCGACCACTTTGGGCACAACGTTTGAAAAACGTGTCCGCGAATGGTTCCCGAACGCCGATATCAAGGTAGTTGAGGCGCCTGCGCGCGGTTTTCAGGAAGTGATCGCAGGACGCGCGGATGTGTTCATCACATCGAACATCGAAGGGTCAACCCTCGAGGCGAAATTCCCGGTGGAACGCGTAAAGAACGCAGGCCCCCGTTCGCCGTCACCCATCGCTATGATCCTGCCGCAGGGCGATCAGGTCTGGATCAACTACGTAAATAACTGGATCGAAGTGAAAAAAGCGCAAGGCTTCTTTGAAGCAAATCGCGAGAAATGGGGCCTCTGACCCTGTTCAAATCACTGTACTTTCCGAAACGCCCGGCCTTGTCGCCGGGCGTTTTCAATTGTCCCCTGAAACGGCTTTGGCGACCACGGTGACAAAGCTGACCTTGTCAGTTTTCAATTCCATCGGCCCATGGGTGGCGTTTGAATCAAAACTCAGACTGTCGCCCGGGCGCATATGATAAGCGGCTTCACCGCAGCCATAGACCATTTCACCAGCTGTCACATGGATGAACTCGACACCCTGATGTTGGTAAAGCGGGCGTTTGTCCAAAGGGCCTTCCAACGTGACGCTGAAACTCTCGAAATTGACATGCTTTGCTTCTGCCCGACCGATCAGCTTGTAACTGTGCCCAAATCCACTGCCCAGCCGTTGGACTGTCACGCCTTCGCCCGCCGCCACAAATGACACATCCGTACGCTCGACCGTGCCGGCGAAAAAGTTGATCAGGGGAATGCCAATTCCGCCTGCCAGTGCTTCCAGCGTCGCCAGCGAAGCAGAAACCTGCCCGCGCTCAATCTTGGAAATCATCGCAGTGGATACACCGGATTGCTGAGACAGTTCGGCCAGCGTCAATCCGGCCAGCGTCCGATGCGTTTTCACCGCAGTGCCAACCAATTGATCCAGAGGCGGTTTTTCGGCGGAAAGAACAAGTGAATCTTCCATTTGCGAAGCCTATCGACACGTTTCAAAAAGGCAAAGGAAATGTCTGAGGGCAATCGCACAAACTTGGCGACACCCTCTTGGACCTTAGCCTCCGTTCAGAATATCAACCGTCAGATCGTTGAGCTTTGCCAACCCTTCCCGCAAATGATCTTCGGGCAGGGCCGAGCTGAACCGGAAATGGTTCTCGACCCCAAACCGCGATCCCGGAATGACCAGCACGTCTTTCTTATGAAGCAGGCGCATACTGAACTCTTCCGATTCTATCGGCAGATTGAACCGAACAAACGACATGGCCGAGGCCTGAGGGGGTACAACGGAAAACACCCCCTGGTGCCGCGCCAGTTCTTCTGTCAGAACGTCAAACCCCGTACGGATCAGACGGCGTGCGCGGGCTTTCAGTTTGGACCGGGCTGGTTCGGCAAGCGCTTTGTCCGCCAGTTCCATCGACAACATAGATGCCGCGATCGAGGCATATTCATGCCGCCGCCAGCATTGCTGAATTATATCTTCAGGCCCGACCAGCCAACCCAATCTCAGGCCCGGAAGCCCATAGGCCTTGGACATGGAGTTCACCACAAGAACCCTGTCAGTACTTCCCCAGAACGAAGGCGTTTCAGTGTCGCCTTCGCGCTCGGTTCCCGCATAAACCTCGTCCGATACAATCCAGGCGCCGACCCTATCGGCAACCGCCGCAATACGCGCGCGGTCCGCCTTGCTCAGAATACGGCCCGTTGGATTATTCGGATTGACCACATGAATGATGCGGGTCCTGTCATCGACGGCCCGCTCCAGCGCTTCGGCGTCAATGCCCCATCCTTCGGACTCGACCAGATCGACCCAGCGTACTTCATTGCCACGATTGGCGGCGCTTCCTGAAATCTGCTCATAAGTCGGTCGAAAACACACAACATTGTCGCCTGGTTCCAACAATGTATTGGTCACCAGAGTGTTCGCTTCGGTTGCCCCAACTGTGATCATCACCCCGTCCGCCGAAGCCCCCGGGTAAAATCCGGCGATGGTTTCGCGCAAAGATTGCTTTCCGTTCACCTGCGGATAGTCGATCATTGTGGTCAGCAGAGAATCGAGATCGATCTGCGCCAGGTCCACCAGCCCTTGCAGCGTCATTGGGTGGACGCCGCTTTCCGAGAAATTAAAGACGACACCATGTTCCGTTTCGGACAGGAATTGTTCAACCCGAAAAGGCAGAAAGCTTTGATTGACCATGATGCATCCTTTATTCGGGCAGGCCCCCCACTCTTAGTCAGCCGCGTCTACACGAACCGTCCTGATACTGGGATCAACGCGACTATACGCGGCAAGCAATCGAGCCGTCCATTTCTGCGCAATGTAGTCCGCCATAAACCGCGACGGCGCAACCAGGATGACACGCCCCCCTGCCCTTTCCGCTTCGGATAGATGTTGAAACCAGCTGGCCCACAGCTCCGGGTCGCGCCCGTGAAGAATCGACTGAACCTGCGACCAGACATCCTCATTGATAGTTTCAGGTCCCACGGATTTTGCCGTGAAAGGCACGACGTTGGTATCGGGCTCTGGCTCTTCACTCATCCGGGCCTGGAAATCTGATCCTATGACGGGCCAGATCTCCTGCGTATCAATCATGATCTGTTTGAGGTCGATCTCGTAAACAGCGACCCGACCCCGTGCAGCAGGCCGTTTGACCGTTACCCACCCTAATGCGCGAAATCTGGCCATTTCGCGCTTTACTGTTCTTTCGTTCACTGTCCACAGGCGTGAAATTTCTTCCCGCCCAATCGATAATTCGTTACTTCGCCAGTTATATCGGGTCGTAATCAATGCGATGATACGCAGTACACTACGTTGTCGATGCTTGTCTCCTGACAACGCATGTATGGTGAGCGCAGACAGAATATCATATTTTAAGGCCGCCGCATTTCGCCCGACCGGTTTAGCCAGCTGCATACCCGTTCTCACCGCTCTGTCTGCCTCAGACGGGTGTGTCCCGCCAATCTTACGCTGTTTGCCAACGTTTTTCGCCATCTTGGCCTAATTAGCGTCCAAAGCTTCGATTCTGTCAAGAAGAGTCTGAAACTGGTCAGAATTTTGCGCCAATTGAGATCAAAAAATAAGAGAAATCTGGTGAAGTATTGGTGATGGGGGACGTTCTGTGTGTCCCCTTAATTGAGTATTATGTCCCCCCATATGTCGCTCCAACAGGATAAGTGTCCCCCTAAATGCAGTTGTAGGCTCGATGCGAATCGTGGCCGCCGGTAATGCGAGCGACCGAATCGGTCATAGCCTTGCAGGGCCTTGTTTTCTTACCCGTGGGTAAGATTACAGTCTCATCATATTTTCTTTTGCGTAAAGCGCAAATCGGGCGTAAATAAGAAACGAACAGAAATTTACGTTCCAAACAAAGAGACATGAGGCATGTACACGCACGAAGACCTGAATGCATTACGCAATCAATCTCTCAAGTTGCAGGGTTGGATTCGTCAGCAGACTTTCAGCCCCGAGATGGAGAAGACACTCCGCCGGTTTTCCAGCTGGGAGGTGTCTGAGCTGATATTCCGGGTCAACCAGTCAACCTTTCGCGGAAAGCTTGCTGCTGATCCGTCTCTGCCCGGCGGCGAAGTCGAGCCGGAGGGGCGGCAGCGTTGGTTTAGCCTGGAAGAAGTAAATGAGTTGCGGCGGCGACTCAAAGTGAATCGCAAGTCCCTTATGCCGCCGCGCCCCGAGGGCAAGCGTGCCATTCGCGCTGCTGTGGCAAACTTCAAGGGTGGCGCGGGTAAGTCGACAGTGGCTTTGCATCTTGCGCATGCGGCCGCGCTTGATGGCTATCGCGTTCTCGTCGTCGATTTCGACCCTCAGGCGACGCTGAGCCATTCGATGGGCCTGACCGATGTCGCCGAGGACTACACTGTCTGGGGGATCATGGCGCGCGACCTGATCCGCGAGACGGAACGTATGAACAACCGGCCCGCAGCCGCGGAGTCCGGTACCGCCCTGCCCCACCGGGAGTTGCCGCCAGCAATTACGGATATGGGGCTTGGTGATCTGCGGATCAGCGATTTCATCAGGAAGACATCATGGTCCACTATCGATGCCGTGCCATCCTGTGCGAACGCTGCGTTCGTCGAATTTGCCTCGGCACAGTATCGGCACCTGAACCCTGAGTGGTCGTTCTTTGCTGCCGTGTCTCGCTACCTGGATCAAATTCCCGATGATGCCTATGACCTGATCCTGTTCGATTGCCCCCCCGCCATTGGATATCAGTCCATGAACGCGGTGTTCGCGGCGGACATGCTATATATTCCGTCTGGCCCCGGATATTGGGAATATGATTCGACCACATCCTTTATCGGTCAGCTGGCCGAAGCTCTCGAGGATCTGGCTTACGGGTTCGACAAGACCTTACCCACGGGTAAGGTCGGCCTTCCCAAAACGTTTTGCGAGCTGCGGTTCCTGCTCACACGGTACGAACCTGGCAACGCATTGCATCTGGCGATGTTCGATGCCTTTCAAAAGGTTTTCGGGGACCATGTAGCCCAGCACCCGGTTGAGATGACCCGCGCGGTTGAACAGTCGGGTCGCTTTCTGAGCTCGGTTTATGAGATGGATTATCGCGAAATGACCCGGGAAACATGGCGCCGGGCCCGTTCGACCTTTGACAACGTTTACGAGGAATTCCGAGGTGTGATGCTGTCGGCCTGGGACAAGCTGGAGGATGACGCATGAGTCGCAAGCGCAGAATGTTCGATATCGACATACCAGCAATGGATGACATTCCTGTTGGTCAAGTCCGGGACAAGGTTCTTGAGAAGCGACGCGGCCCAATGGCAGCGGCAATTTCGGAAAACGCCGACGCATTGAGAGATCAGCAATCGACAGAAGAAACCATTCGTGCGGAGAACGATCGCCTTGCGCATGAGCTGGTTCGTCTGCGTGCCGAAGGTCTGGTGACCGAGCACGTGGCATTGGCCGACGTCCTCTTCGAAAAGCTGACGCGAGATCGCAAGCCGGGGCCGGATCCGGAGCTGGATGAGCTGAAGGCGTCAATTCGGGAAATCGGCTTGTCCAATCCGATCCGGCTTGAGCGTCGGTCTGACGGTCGATTTGAATTAATCCAGGGGATGCGGCGTCTGTCTGCCTATCAGGCATTGTTTGAAGAAACGGGCGAAGACATCTATGCCAGAATCCCGGCGGGAATCTCAGAGGCGGGTGATCTCGACAACAGTTATCGACGCATGGTTGATGAGAACCTGATCCGCAAGGATATCTCTTTTGCCGAAATGGGTGCGCTCGCGCGCGCTTATGCCGAAGACCCTACAAATAATTGCCCGGATGTAGACAAGGCGGTGTCTACGCTATTCAAATCCGCCAGTTACACAAAGCGGAGTTACATCCGGTCATTTGCCAGTTTGCTGACGTTGTTAGAAAAAGTTCTGATGCATCCGAATGACATTCCACGCAACGTGGGCGTAGAGCTGAAACGCAAACTTGATGCAACACCAGGTCTGGTACGCCAAGTGAGCGACGCTGTGATGAGCGAACCTGATCGCGATGGAGCGCGGGAGGTTGCAATTCTCAGGTCTTTTCTGGGAGCGCAGGAAACGAGTTCTCCAAAAAAGAACTCAGCTGAAAGCGCCAGCAAACCTCGGCGCGCGAAAACGACATTTCAGGTTTCAGGGCGGGCAGGGATCGCGAAATGCTCCGCATCTAGCGGGCGAATAGAGTTGAGGTACGATCTGGATTTCACTCGTGTTGACCGCAGCAAATTGGAGGCGGCAATTGCCGCTTTGATTGATGCTCTTCCTGAGGAAGATGATCTTACCCACGGGTAAGGTTTTGGTTTGCTGTTCGTTACAGGGCGTCAGGAGGTTCCTGCCGCCCTGTCTTTTCAACATACCGGGTTTCAAGATATTGGGAGACCCAAACTGTGATTTCTCCGGCTTTGATCTAACGCACCAGTTATCTCGTGGCGCAGCCTTTCAAGGCAAGCAGCAGGGGAACCCTATGAATATGGCCGTGGTATTCGACGGCGAACGCCAGATCAGCCCGGTGTCTTAATTCATTCAATGAAACAACTGCGCTCAGTGGCTTGGACATCTCAATCCGCGCCCATCCGTCGGTATTGCCGCCACAGCTGTATTCCGGTGCTTGGACAAGATGAATTCAAGTGTCTTCTCGGGTTTGCCGACTGCCCTCTACAGATATACCCATTTGCTTTGACCCGCACATTGGGTGCGTACATACGCCAGGATCAATCGCAAAGCCGTTTTTGACGACGCGCACGGCCGGCGATCAGAAGTGCGTAATCGGCGATCCAACGGTTCAGTGTCGCAAGATTAACCGAAACGTACCGCTCAACCAGGATTTCTTGCAGATCCCGATATGACACTGAATAGCGAAGATAGAATAACACCACATGCAAGATCACATCTTTTCGAAAATGTGCACCCTCGCATGAAATCTCCACGGCTTGCTCCTGTTGAAAACCGGGGCGCCACTAACAGGAGGGTGTCATCTCAGACAGAGGAGCTAGAGAGCTTGCGACGAAGCCTCAATTCCCACGCTTTTTGCGTTTGATATTGGCGATCTGTTCAAATCATAAT
Organism: Ruegeria sp. AB9; assembly: GCF_056542585.1. Lineage (NCBI taxonomy): Bacteria > Pseudomonadati > Pseudomonadota > Alphaproteobacteria > Rhodobacterales > Roseobacteraceae > Ruegeria > Ruegeria sp. AB9. The sequence continues at coordinate 229,299 of NZ_JBQGAA010000005.1, forward strand.
CACTATATTTAAATATACCTTGATGTAACCAATTGATTTTAAGTGATAATTATACAAAACTGCCATCCAGATCAACACGCCCGACTACAGCCTTGATCAGTTTATACCGACTAAATTCAATCTCTTGGCTATTTCATTGCGTCGAGCTTTAGGAACCCCTATTGCATCCGCGTAGAAAGGCCACTGTTCTGCGGCAAGGCGCACTTGCTCGATGATCTCGAGCACACGCCGCTTTCGGATGGCGCAACCTCCTCCCACTGCAACCAGGTCCTCAAAGGTCGGGTTCCTGCCGTTTCCATTCACACTCAGATGGTGTTCGCCGCCGGGGCCGTCGGAAAAGCTCAGGTCATATGCGGGCGACAGGCGCCACGTTCCGTGACGATCCATCAGAAAGGCGTGGTTCTTGATGTGGTCATCGCGGTTGTGGGTCAGAACGTTGAACACCATGCGCCGAAACATCTCTTCAACATCACCCTGATGGTTGGTCATGAAATAGGTCAGTTTCAACACGGTTTCATAATCAACAACCGGGGCAGTGAAATCGGCGTTCAGAATACTTGCGATCGTGTGCATATGCAGCCGCCGACCTCCGGGTCGATCAAAGCGAAGGGTCGCGAACAGGTCTTCACCCGAACCGGTCGAAAGCAACCGTGTGCCCGACATGTTAAGCCCGGCCGCGCGCGCCATTTCGGCGTAGGCTTGTTCCTCACGCGCGGCGCTGACCGGGTCGGACGAGGAGCGGAATTTTATAAGGTAGTGACTGAATCCTTCCTCTGCCGCGCCGCGATGATCCCGCAACACGCCGGTTTCAGTGTTTAGCAATGCCACAAATTTTGGCCGCGCGCCCGCTGATCCGCCACTGCTTGCACGAAGCCGAGACAAGTCTTCGACGGACACGTCTTCTTCGATACGATGAACCGTTCTGGCGAACCAATCCAGATCGATATCTTCCTCTTTGATAAGTTCTTCTTCGGGATGATAGCTGAGCGCGCCCATGCCATGCTGGCCTACGATGGCCAGACGGTCCACTGGTGTCAGGTCATGAACGGCCTTGCCCGGCCGCGCCAGCTCACGGTCGATCAGCATGCGGCCCCAGCCATCAGGCAGTGAATCCGCCAAAACACCCGGCAATCCATCAAACGGCGTATGGTCGCCAAAATGCAGCCCCTGCCAGGATCGGATCGCATACGGCGAAATCGGCAGCGGGTTTGCAACGAATTCCGGCCTCCATTCAATGGCAGCGCGACGTTGATCTCTGACCCAAGCCACCTGTCCGACCACACGCCGATGGCCACCAAAGTCCAGTTCGATGTTCAAACGGTCAGCCATCAGTCCTGCCTTTTCCCGCCCGTTTACGGTCAACCTTTACTGATCCCAGCTCCTCCAGTGACATGGCCGCAGGCTTCGGGAACAGATTTTCGAATGCGTCAAGCGCACCCAACGCTCCAGCAATCGCCATAAGCGCCGCCAGGGAAATCTCACCGCTTTGTTCAAACCGTTTGAGCGTAGACAGTGGCACGCCCGATTTTTCGGCTAGAGCCTGCTGTGTCATATTATGAGCCAGACGCAAACTGCGGGCAGACATGCGAATCTTGTCCTGCGCTGAACCAGGAGTCTTCGCTTCAAAGTTAAAGACCAATATAGTGACCTTTCATGCGAATTTGTCCATCTAAGGCCAATATAATGTCACTTGAAGTCACATGAAACCCTCGGTTCCAACCCGTACACACCTCTACCCGGCTGATGATTCACGAACGTCTGTTTCAATCCTTGCCTCGAGGCTATAACTGACACTTCACGAGATTTTCCATCGGTTCGGGAAGTCGCGATAAATGTCATTAATTTTCACAGGCTTTTAGGGATAATTGTCATAAGCACTCGTTCCTCTACTAAATAACGTAGGTCCTGCGGTATCTCGCCTTTGAAGAAATAATTGCAAAAAACCTCTCCTTGCGGAAAGAACGATAAAAACAGCTTTGGCGAAATACAGCGTTACTGAAAGAGAGCAGACGTAGCTGAACCGATCCGCATCAATCAGTGTGTTCGTGAGAGCACTGAGAATCTGACTGCGGCTTTGGAAAGTTATATGATGACAGTTTTCGCGCCGGACGCGTGCAAGGAGCTTCGGTTGTTCAGTGCCGAAGAAGCCGCCGGTCTGTTGGGTATCTCACCCAGCTTTCTGCGGAAACTGCATTTCGACAGCCGAGTTTCCGATGTACATACCACGCCGGGTGGTAGGCGCCGCTATTCCGCCGAAGACCTGCCGGCCATTCGGGAAGAACTGGAGTCGACCGCAAAGACAACCGGGACCCACCTAAAAGACCGCCAGCCTGGAGACAAGGTACAGGTTCTGTCCTTCTTCAACTTCAAAGGCGGGTCGGGCAAGATGACCAGTGTGAACCACACGGCACTGAGTCTGGCGTTGAAAGGTTATCGGGTTATGACCGTTGTTATCGACCCGTAGGCATCATTGATCACACTGTTTGGCTATCGCCCCAAAAACGATTTTCTGCGGTTTTTAGTCAATCGCTATGAACCCAGAGACGGCCCCCCAGCAACAGGTTGTCGCCTTCCTGCGGCAGCTGTTCGAAAACGAGGTCGTGGTTGCGCCGACGCTGAAATCCACCGCGATTTCCGATGCCGGGCTGACTCAGCAGACGGTTTACGAGGTCGAACGCTGCCAGGTTCACCGCAACTCCTACGACCGCGCGGTGGACTCATTGAATTTTATCAACGACGAGATCGAGTCATTGCTTCAACATGCATGGGGCGCTGATGACACGTAAAGATATTCTGACGACCAACCTGAACCATTCCGGTGGGGCGGTAAGACCCGAAAAGCCTCGGGTGATGCCGCGCGGCGCGGTTGGTGTCATGCAGTCTTCCCTGTCGAAGCTGCAGGAAAACGTGGTGCAAGAGATTGACTGCGCCCTGATCGACGATGCCGGGCTGCAAGACCGGTTGGGGGTGAACAGCGAGGCACAGCGACAACTGGTCGAAAGCCTGCGTGCCTACGGGCAACAGGTTCCGATCCTGCTGCGCCCTCGCGCAAAGGAACCGGGCCGGTTCGAAATCGTCTATGGCCGCCGCCGTCTGATGGCTTTGAAAGAACTTGGTCAGCCAGTCAAAGCCATGGTCCGGCAACTGGACGACCACGCGCTGGTTCTGGCGCAGGGGCAGGAAAACACCTCGCGCCAGGATCTGTCCTTTATCGAAAAAGTCAGCTTTGCCGCTCAATTGAAAGAGGCCGATTATGACCGTGAGACCATCGCGGCGGCCCTGTCGATCGACCAACCGATGGTGACGCGCCTGCTCAAGGTTGGGACAGCGTTCCCCCTGTCTTTCCTACGCCAGATCGGGTCTGCGCCCAAAATTGGCCGCGACCGCTGGATGACGCTGGCTGAGGACCTGAAAGACACGGCCGCCGCCAGTCGCGCCAACACCTTCATGAACCGCCCCGGTTTTCTGACGCTAGACTCGGATCAGCGGTTTGAGGCGGTCCTGAAACACGTGCAGAAGAAACCGCCCGCCAGCAAATCCGCCGTAGCCAAGCCACGCACTTTGCGTGACGCCTCAGGCAAGGCCCTGGCCGATGTTCGACTGACAAATCGCGGTGTGACCCTGAACATTCCGTCTCGCACGGCAGATGGCTTTGACGCCTGGTTCGAAACCAACGCCGAAGCCCTGCTAACCGAATTTCACGACCGCTGGAAGAACGAACGGTCGGAAGACTAAGACCAAAGCAGAAGCAACCACAGGAGGCACGGACAGACCGCAAAAAACCCCCTAGGACAGATGACCCTGGAAGGCTCTTTCAATCTTAGCACCTCCGAGATCGCCCCTCCAAATCGGTTCTGTCAACTCTGTGCGCCGCGCAGGGCAGGGCAGGGCAGGGGGGGCGAGCTGGCTTTCGGCTTTGACCTGGGAATTAGAGGGCACAGCCGACCAAAACACAGGTAACGCGGTCCAGCAGCCTGAATAGCGAGCCATTCAATCGAGCGACCCTGACAGTCAAAATGAGCGGCACATACAGGATTCATTTGAATCTAAAATTGATTTCTGAAGAAGAGCCCTCTGACCCGAAAATTTCGGCTGACAAAGAAACGATGACGCCAATCTTCATATCGTTCTCGCTGCCTGTACCGGGTTTCAGGACTACTACCCCAGACCCATCACGGGATGGGCAGAGTCGGTAACAGTTGCTGAGAAACTGTCGCCCATAATCGGGATTGATCCTCGGGCCTTCTACGAAGCGTGAGGCCGCATGGGAGCCGCAGAATCAACCGGCCTTTGCATCCTTGAATGTCTGCAAGACATCCGAAGCCTAGGCGCCTATCTGTGCAAGCTGACGCAAAAAGCGCAGGCAGGCACAGTATTATGAATGCCCATGCTGAAAGCCTTGCAAGGCAATGGGAAATTGTCAGCTGACAACTTAAAAAATAATGTAAAAACAATGACTTGAGTCATTTTAGAGGTCGGCAAAGTGATGGGGCTCGAAATTCAAGCGCCTTTGAGGTTGCTATGAATTGGATTTCAATAACTTACCAATTGCATCACGGCATTCCCCACGTAGGGGCGGGTGTCGATCTTTGTGTTCCGAGCAAAACGACCCGTGGCCAAAAGCAAACCCGCACGACCGGATGCCACAAGCATGAGATTGATCTGGACCGCTGCCCTTTCAGCGAGCTCCGACAGTTCTTTCCTCAATTTCAAGTTACCTTGTTTGCTGATCTGTACTACGCCCGGCCAAATAAGCAGTCGCCAATCGGGCTGCATCCTCTGCCGCGCGATGCGGTACAGGGTGTTGATCGAGGCTTGCGTAAACGTTTTCATGTTGCGAGCGAGCAGGAAGCATCGTCGCGATGAACTGATCAAAATCCATCAGCGTAATCGAGTGCTTGGGCGGGGCCGTACTCAACAGGCGAGCGAGCCAGCGTCGCTCGAATTCCGGGGCGTCCGTTATGCCCACGCCTTGTACGGTTTGATCGAACCAACGCGCAACCTCTTCAGCTTGGTGCCCCTTGGCAGTCAGTTCGCTTTTAGAAATACCATGCACGGCTTCGCTCTCGGTGGACCAGTCGGACATATCCCAGGACCGGTGTGGCCGGATTAACCGGCCTTCGCTGACAACGTCTTCGCCTTCGATCCACGCCAGCCCGATCTCTATCGGCCAGCTGTAGGGTGAGAGCGAACTTGCTTCGAAATCAATGAAGTAAAAGCCATCCCCCACAATACGATCGATCAGGGTTTCTCTATCCATGTCTACGCCCAATTCTGAGTTTTTAAGGTACTGCCTCGGCTCTGGGGCCGGGGCAAAATTTCTATATCGGCTGGTTGGAAAGCTACGACGCAAATGCCAGTTTCAATCGCTCCGGCAGGAGGTCGATTACCGAGACATTCTCTTGGACATAGCTTTGAGCGCGGTTCAAATCCGTGGGGTTTTCAAGAAATTCAACCGGTAGCGTTTTCACAAAATTCTGGAACACGTCCCCGGAAGGATAGACGATGTGGCGCTTCTGATCTCCGGTGGTGCGATCCAGTAGGATAAAGTCAAAGTTGTCGCTGGTTGAAAGGTTGATAAACCCAGCGCCTCCAAGGCTTTTCGGATCAATGAATTGTTCAAAAACAGATGCGGTTGAACTGCCCAGTCCAACCACCCACAGCAGAAAGCTCAGAGGCCCAAAGGGTGTGGCGCTGTGTCCGGTTACGATTTCGATCGACAAGCTAGGCACTGTTGCCCAAGCCGCTGCCTGATCCGGGTCGGCAAAGCACGCAACAGCGGTTTTTGGATTGCCGTCCTCATAGACTTCAACCAACTGGACACCTGCGGTTTCTGCAGTTGGTCCGCATGAGGTAGATGCAGGTTCCAGCATTCCTGTATTTCGAAGTGTATCGATGACGGGGCTGTCTGGATGGATGAGCCCGTCTTGCACGTCTGCTGAAAAGGCTTGCGCTGCCAGAAGCAAACCAAGTTGCGCTTGGGCAAAATGGGTGTCACCGTCGGCCGTACTGCAGGTCTGACTGCCCAGCATTCTGAACCCGTACTTGGCCGGCGTCTGGGCATCACTGCCATTTCCCCGATAAACAATGCAGGACAACAAATCATGACCCGTGGACAGCGCGTGTTCCAGAGTACGTGTTCCACCGATCAGGCTAAGTACCGCGGTGACCAGAGCGTTCTCATTGTCGCCCGTCGACCCCGGGCTTGGCATTCCGCGCAATTCGTCCCAACGATCACTGCATAGAAGCGGACCGGCCTGTGCGACCAAGGCGTCGGCATCAGACGTGCCGAGGATTTTCTTGGTGTGAATGAGTTGATCGCGATCAATGGCAAAGGAGAACCAATCTGTGTCTCCGACGCAGCAAATATAGAATGGGTTGAGCATGTTAACCTTTCTTGGTGATAACTGGAGTGTCCTGAAGAGTGGCCGGGTGAAAACTGCTCTTGTGGACGGGTGCTATTGTCTTAAAGTTGAGCCTACAAATTGAATTTCTCTTTATGGAAGAGGTTTCCTGTTGTCATGTGTTCTGGGGCAACAGAAGCTTCGTAGGTCCATTTCTCTCTTTGGATTGTTTCTTACCCGCACAGCTGACAGCGAAACGGGGTTGAGCGTGTTGGGTTGGAAAACCGGGGCTGGACAGCGTTGCAGGTTACCATTCTTCCGGCAGCAAGAAGGTTAGGGTAAAGTTCTTGTAGGACGTGTCGACTGGGGTAATTTTGAACATGATGTCGGTCCCGTCGAACGGTATAACGCCAATTTCATGCAAACCGTCCGGGTCCCAATCCGGGTCCCAATCGTCAAATGTCATGAACTCAAACATAAGGCCCCAAAAGCCGTCACCGACTGCTTCCGCAGCGCCTGCTGTTAGGAAGATTGGATTTTCAGTACCGTCACCGAACGCGCAATCCATCCGCAGTTGGTCAAGTGTCTGTCTGTCGAGGGGCAATGGAACTCTCTTTCTTTGTTCGTGGTGGTTGTCCTGAAGTGCGCTGCCGCCTTTTCCATTCATGAAGTTGCTGCGCCCCCTCCATTTCTGCGCTCAAGAAACTGCACGTCGCCCTCGATCAAATCACCGTTTCCATCAAGGATTTTGTGGGCACGTGACCGGGCTTCGTCTGCTCGGGTTAGATCGTCGACAATTTGCATCAAACGCTCACGATCGATGAGTGTCATCTGACGCGCATAGGCGCCGCCTTTGGCGCGCGCGGCGTATGCCTCCATCTTTGCAAGCGCGGCCTCGATGTTTGCGGCTGCGGCTTGGCGGCCTGGAGTGGATGGTTTTGATCGAATATCGGCGAGAGTTGCCATCATGCTGGCGCGGCGATCGGTCATGACAGGGTTCTTTCTCTTCAGGTAAATGATTGAAGTCACCGCATTTATTGCGATGACCAGTCTGATTGGAATTCCCCAATTTCAGGTTTTGCTGGACCCTGCGGCAATGAGTGCCCAGAGAATGGAGGTCGGCCAGATGAGGAAGACGCCCAGACCGCCGGTGAACGGTACGATGGCGAAACTGGCCAGAATCATGATGATACCGCCGCCAACCGATGCGTAGAGCAGGCCAAGCGGGCCAAACAAAAAAGCCAGAAAGAAGGCGGCGGCAACACTCTTGGAGGTTGTCTGAGTTGCAGGGGGCGGAGTGTTGCGATCGATGTCGGTCATTTCTGTCTCCTTGTTTTGACGTCTGACGTAACCGAAGTCGCCGCTCTCCCAATCCCATGACAGTTTTTCAGGATTTTTTTCGATCTGAACAATTTTCCAGTTTGTTGCGATCTGCCTGTCATGCCTGGTGACACCTTGCCACTTCGGAAATGACGACACTTCAACAGGAGACCAGAATGACTGTTTCTTACGCTATTCCGATAGGGCGAGTGCTTTCCGAGACTGCGATCAAGCCAGGCTTTGGGGCGTCTGTGTCCGACACACCATCTGCGACAGTGATTGAAGACCAAAGTGATGCTGGTTTGGTCACCATTGCCGGGACGGGGACAGGGAAAGGGGTCTCACAGGTCATACCGACGGCCCTGACATATCCCGGTTCAATGGTAATCCTGGACTTGAAAGGAGAGATCGCCGCTGTAAGTGCCCGCCGACGGCGCGAAATGGGCCAAGAAGTGGTGATCCTTGATCCGTTTGGTGCCGCGTCTGATGCTATGAACCCCATGGAGTTTGTAGACCCCGCGTCGGCTGACGCCTACGACCAATGCAGACGTCTGGCCAGGATGATCAACAAGGGAACGAGCCTCGCCGATGATCCGTTTTGGGACGACATGGCCGAGACCATTGTAACCGGCAGCCTGCTGTTTTTGGCAACGCATATTCGGCGTCGGGATCGTTCTTTGTCACTGCTATACCGTATGTGGGGGATGGCGGATCACCTCGAAGAGATGTTGGCTTGTATGCAGACCTGCGGCCTGCATGGTGGTGCAATGATCGCCGCGGCGAAGGCGTATACCGATGCGCCGGATCGGACAGCGGCATCTTTGCTCACAACGCTGCGCAATCACGTGGGCTTTTTGTCCTCCAAACGTGTGCAAAGTGGTTTGTCGGGTGGGTGGGGGTTGCTCGGGAGAGTTCGCGAAAACCATCCCATGACCATCTATCTGCGCATTCCACCCCATTTACTGCGAAGTCACGGGCAGATGCTAAGATTGTGGCTGGGAACCATCCTGACGACAGTTGCGGAACGCGCCGTCAAGCCATCGGTACCTGACCTTTTTCTGGTCGATGAAGCCGCCACCTTGGGTTATTTTGATGAACTGCTTACGGCGGCCTCTTTGCTGCGGGGCTATGGTCTGAAAACCTGGACCTTCTGGCAAAGCATCGGGCAAATCGAAGCGATTTACGGGCACCGCGCCTCTGAAATTATCGACAATGCCGGAACACTCTCAATGTTTGGCGCATCCAACGCGGCCAGCGCCAGAAACCTTGAACAGCTCACCGGTTACCAGGGTCAGATACTTGGGATGCCCATGGGCGAGCAGGTGTTGTGCCGTCAGGGCCGCGAACCTGTTCGGGCTCGTAAACTGAATTATCTGACGGAAGCAGCCTATCGCGGACACTACGATCAGAATCCGTTTTATAGTAAAACGCCTTGCGCAGCGCGCGGTCTTGAGGTGGCGGAATGACACGCGTTGTTTTTAATCGGGAACGCCTTGTCCGGCTGGCTCGCGACATACGCGCGCGGTTCGACGATGAAGACGGTTTTGATCTTTCTGAAATGCCGACGAGCTTGCATACGCGGCAGTATGATGCGCGAGAGCGGAAGTGGGCGGCGGGGAAACTACTGCAACCCCTCGAAGCAGAAGAGTTTACCGACCATGAGCAGCTCGAAATCTGCCGTCAGGCGTGGGAATATGCGATTCACGATATTCGTGCCGCATCTGAAAGCCGTTCGGATCGTATTCAACGCATCGCACGGCAGTTCTACCAAACATCTACATTTGTTCAGAGTTGCTGGAATCTGAGGTGCGAAACGGAACCGGAAGAGTCGTACCACACCATAGATGCGATTTACGATCATGCATCTGATTGTGAGACTGAAGACGATCTGTCGGTCCCGTTTTCTTTCAGCGATATCCCGGAAGACAATAATCCCGCTGACATCCCCCAATGAAACCAATCCATCAAGCGGCTTTCGTCGGCTGATCTGAGCGTTTTCGTTGCGGTGAAACCCTTGTGTCGGTCATTGCCCGCCCAACATACGCCACTCGCCCTGTAGCCTCTCGGAACCTCCCTTGGGCGAGAGGTCCCTCGAGCCTACAGGGCGAGTGGCTGGTGGTCAACCCCAGCTTGGATCTCTCCAACTTCCCTAAACCTTGAGGAGAATTCCATGCTGAACCAGCTGGGGTCGCGCACTTCCTGTGTGCTCGTTGTTTTTGCGCCTGAAGTCAAAATCACGTTGGACGCGCTGAAAAAAGCAATCTACGGGGGTATAAAGAACTCTCCTCTGATTGAGGCGACACCAGAGCAGCGGGAAGAGATATTTTCTGAGACCTGCTACCGGCTTGTGAACTACTTTGCAAAGGGGAATCGTCCGCGCCACAGTGTCAGTTCGATCGCTTATGTGATTGCTCGCCGCGCTGCCGCCGATGCCTGTCGGCGGCGCGACAAATACGAAACTTTGCGAAAGACGAGTGTTGAGAATGCGGATACGGAACTGCGCGCGGGCTTCGACACCCCTGTCGAAACCGGCGAAGATCACCTTGTCAGGGCCTCTGAGGTTGCCACCCGTGAACGTCTGTTGAAGACCGCAGTGACCCGTTTAACCGCTGCCGATCGCAATAGGCTGGTTGCAATGCTCGCGCGTTCTGAACCTCTGAGCCGGGACACGGCAGCAGCACTCAGAGTTGCGAATGCCACAGCGCAGGCTGAGAAACGAGCCCGCGACCGGCTACGCAATTCTGTCAATAAAGCGCGGTTTGAGCTGGAGCCCTAGCCGGTATGTGACCGGTGTGCTCTTCAGAGCGGTACGCCTGGCCGGGCGCAGACCCGGCCAATAAACGGGGGCAGCATTGCCGCTATGCTGGTACGGCCAGGATCCTGGTTTCTTGCGCGGTGCTGACCGTCAGATCCCGATGTGACATCGAAGGCGAGGCGTATTCTAAACCTTAGTCCCGCACCGCCATAGTTTTTTCAATTTTTGCTGTCATCGCCCGCTCTGTGCGGCGACTTCGTACTGAGCCGTTAAGACCCATTCTTCACAGGAGGCTGAATATGGAATCCATGAGCACAACTTTGAAACGTATTTTTGCACATGCCTACGATGTGCTCAGCCCCTCTGATTTCGTAGGAGCGCGCTATTCGCGTAGTAATTCAGGTAATTCAACCGATGTATATTTTGATATCGTTTCTGTTCAGGAAAACACATACGCACCCGATGGCTCGGTAATGGCCACTGTACAAAGCGTGTCGGCCGGTTCAAAAATTGATCGGCCATTTCCGGGTCATGAGCATTTTGCAGAAGTTATTTGGGATGATCCGGATTTGCAGCTCAGAATTGACGCCGCAGACAAGGAATGCGACGAGCGCGAACTGCGACTTAAGCAAAAAGCGATTAAACAGCGTGATGCACGGGAAAAAAGGCAGGCCGTTGCGTCGTTACGTACCCTGATCGACGGTTATCCTGTCGCTGATGAAACGCCCGTGAACTGGAGCAAGATCATTCAGGTTCTCGATATCGTCTTTGATGAGCTGGTAGAGCATGAGGCGGGTTCCTGCGGATTTGTCTCGCAGCAAATTGAGCGTGAGGCAGCATACGGAACGCGCATTATCCTGTCGTCCAAACAGCAAAAATGGCTTCATGATCTTTGCCTTCGCGTTATTGAGCGAAACAGTGATTCAGTTCAAAATGTGCAAAGCCACGATTGCCCGCCCAGCAACTGTCTTTCTCAGGCGCTTTGAGCGGCTTTGCCGCACAGTCGCGCGTCGTCGGCATACAGCCCATCGCAAGCTGTCAAACCTTGCGCATACACGTGCTGCATTACACGAGGTAGGCTCATAGCCGGCGGTTTTAGTGATCGTTCGGCCCGAAAAAAGCCCCGAAGAGTGTCAAGTGCGGTTCTATGCGATGCGCGTTACCCAAACACTCTTTGGCGAAGGGTGTTTGAGTAGAGAGTGGGTTTGAATCGGGTCTGCTGGTGGCCAATGTCTGGTTGACTACTCAACCAGCAAGGAAGAGGCAGAAGCGGCGTTTAAGAAACTCACGGCTCAAAAACTCAAAAACGTCGCCGCGGCTATTGGCAGTGCTAAAGCTTCTCTGTTTTTGATGCGTTCTTCTAGGGTATCGCAGCGTCAGTTTGTTTTGCAGCCGGGTCGAGTAAAACCTCTTCGCGACAAGGACGAATACGTCTGATCCGACTACCCTCCACGAAACGCGCTGACCTTGATGTAGCTGGCTATCGAGCAAAAGGGTTCGATCCTCAAACGCGAAAAGGGTAGGGGTGTTCCAAGCTATTCGTTGAATAGGTGCGTTCCATCACAGCAACACGTTTGCCCTGAGCGATGAAGCTAGGTCGTGTTGACAAAAGGGATGCACATTGGCGGGTCGGCATGATTCAAGCTGGTATCTGCGATCGAGAACGGGTTGGCACGAGACCTGATCACCGACGAAGAATTGACGTTCTTTGCGGGCGACCGAAGCCTTCCGGGCAATCAGAAAAGGCCGCTTCGCGAACAACCCAAGCGGTGTTCGGAACGAAATGGCTGCTACTTCGAACTTTTTTCCGAAAGCCACTTGAAGAAGGGTAGGACCTTCTTCCTGCAGCCGGATCACCTAATGCAACAGTGTCGTTTCAGGCGAGGGCGCTTTGCCGGTCAAACGGAGGATTTTGATTCTTAACTATACCGTCCAGACGGTATAGTTAAGAATCAACTTGGCAGAGGAGGCGCCAAGTTTCAGCAAGGGAGGAACTCAGATGAGACCAGAGGCGAGGCACTTTCTGTGGGGGGTCACCGGAGCTTTTGCCCTGACCGCCGGCGGCACCGCTGTATCGGCGGCCGAAGTATCGATATTCTGCAGCTCCGCGGGCACAGAGCTTGAGCTCTGTGAAACTGCGTCCAAAGCATGGGCTGAAGAAACAGGCAATTCGGTCAAGATCAACAAGATGCCAGCCAGCTGGGGCGAAGCGCTACCGCTCTACCAGCAACTTTTGGCTGGAAAATCCGGTGATATTGACCTGATGACGCTGGACAATATTTGGGTTGGCGCGCTCGCGCCGCACCTTCTGAATCTTCGCGAACACGTCCCCGCCGAAGAGCTGGACCAACACTTTGCATCCGCGCTTGATGATGCAACGATCAACGGCGAATTGTTGGCCATGCCCTGGTACATCGACGCAGGGATGATGTTCTATCGAAAGGATCTGCTGGAGAAACACGGCAAACCGATACCGACGACCTGGCAGGAACTGACGGAGACCGCTGAGTTCATTCAGAATGCTGAGCGCGAAGATGGAAATCCAGACATGTGGGGTTACGTCTGGCAGGGTCGCGCCTATGAGGGGTTGACCTGCGATGCCCTTGAATTGGTTGCATCCTTTGGTGGCGGCACCTTCGTTTCGCCGGATGGTGAAATTACTGTCAACAACCCTAAGGCCATCGAGGCGCTAGACCTTGCGGCATCCTGGGTCGGCACCATCAGTCCCGAAGGTGTTCTGAACTATGACGAGGAAGCGTCGCGTGGCGTGTTCGAAACCGGAAATGCCGTGTTCCACAGGAATTGGAGTTATGTCTGGGGCACCTCGCAGGAAGACGGTGCGTTGCTGCAAGGCAAAGTCGGCGTAATGGCGCTGCCGGTTGGCGCTGAGGGGGAAAAATCCAGTGGTTGCTACGGCGCAGGTATGCTGGGTGTATCAAAATACTCGAAAGACCCCGAGGCCGCGACGAGCCTTGCGGTTTACCTGACCAATGCGCGTGAGCAGAAGCGACGTGCACTGGAAGCCTATAGCCCAACGGTCGAAGCGCTCTATCAGGACGAGGAAATTCTCGAAGCCTATCCTTTCCTAAAAGATGCGGAACAGGCTTATTCGGAAAGCGCCTCGCGGCCATCGCAGGTAACCGGCGCGTCGTACAACCGCTCTTCTCAGCGGATCTTTAATGCCGTCCACAATATTCTGAGCGGTAAGGTGACGGCAGCCGAAGGCGTTGAACAGGCCGAAAGCGACTTGGAACGCATCAAGTCACGCGGCTGGAGATAGACTCTCCCGGAAGGTGCTCTGGCCACGCTCCCGATGGCCGGGGCGCCTTCAAAAACTGTTGTTTGTAGATCAGGTAGGAATAGCGATGAAATTTGCGATTGCTCCATGCTGTTGGGGGGTCTACTGGCCCAAAGGCAATGCATTGACCTGGGAAACGTATTTGTCGAAGATCCATGAAGCGGGATATCGGCAAACCGAGCTGGGTCCCTTTGGGTTTGGCCCAACCAAAGCGAGTGACCTGAAACTGTCCGTTGAGGCAATGGATATCGAGATCGTCGCCGCAGCACATGTGCATACCCTTGCCGATATAGCGACATTGGAAAAACTGCGTCAGCAGACCGCTATAATCTGCGAACTGATTTCTGCCTGCGGTGCGTCGCAATTCATTTTGATGGATGAATCCGAGTTTTATCCGAAAGACGCAATGGGGGTTGTAACTGCGGAACAATGGAAAAACGTTGTTACTCAGGTCAATGAAGCCGCTCAGATTGCCCGCGACCATCAGCTTGAGTTTTCGTTCCATCCGCATGTTGGGACCTGTATTGAAACGGAACAGCAGATCGAAAAACTGCTGAATGAAACCGATCCGGATCTGGTGAAACTGTGTCTGGATACGGGGCATCACGCCTACTGGAATGCCGACCCGGTTGCGTTCTTTAACAAACACCGTAGCCGCATTTCCGCCATTCACCTGAAGAACGTTGATCCGGATGTTCTCGCCCGTGTTCACGCGGAAAACATCCACTGCGACACTGCGTTTGAAATCGGCGTAATGACCGATCTGGACAAAGGAAGTGTCAACATCGGAGCGTTCGTCGACGTGCTGAAACAGACTGACTTCCAGGGCCCTGTTGTCGTTGAGCAGGACCTGTCGGACGAGAATCCCCGTAGCCCTGAAGAGATCGCCAGATCAAACTTGGCGTTCCTGACCACGCCGCAATCTGCGGAGGCAAAGCTGTGACTGCCGCCGTATTCACATATGACACGTCCGGGATGGCCGGTGAAGCGATTGCAGATCGTGTCCTCTCGCTTTTGGAAGCCAAGGGGCAAGGCAAGCCATTTTTGCTTGGGTGCCCGGGTGGGCGTAGCCCGAAACCCGTTTACAGTGCGTTGGCTGACAAGGCGGCCCGACAGGGGTTGGACCTGTCAAACCTAACCATTGTTATGATGGACGAGTACGTTCTCGGTTCTGATGGCGATCAGAGGCTACCGGACCGGGCCGCGCATTTTTCCTGCCGCGGTTTCGGGGAACGGGACATCCTGGGGCTCATAAATGCCAACCTTCCGGCATCGCATCAGATACCGTCAAAGAACCTTTGGTTGCCTGATCTTTCCAAACCGTTGGGGTATGACCAGAAGATCGCCGAAGCGGGCGGGGTGGATTACTTCATCCTCGCATCCGGCGCTGGCGACGGGCACATTGCATTCAATCCTCCGGGGGCGGAGCGAGCCAGCCGGACGCGGGTAGTACGCCTTGCTCGTCAAACCCAGATCGACAATCTCAGGACGTTTCCGGAATTTCGCGGCGTCGACGACGTGCCCGAACACGGTTTGACCGTTGGCATCGGAACGATTGCCGACCAATCTCATGAGGTTGGAATGATTATCTGGGGTGCTGACAAAGCGGACGCTTTTAAGCGGATCACCCAGGCCACAGCCTATGATCCAAGCTGGCCCGCCACAATAACCAGCGTCTGTAGGCGTGCCTCAATTTATGCTGATCGCGCCGCAGCGGGGAGCGTGTAGTATGGCGCTTGATTATGGCAAAGAGCAAAATGGCGTCAGCATCGGTATCGATATTGGTGGCACCAAAATGTTGGGGTGCCTTTTCGACGGAGACATGCGGGCTCCGGTCAAGTCTATCACCTGGCCAACGGCCCGGCGCGAGGGCGGACAGGCGGTTCTGGATCAGGCGTCTGAACTTGCCCGAACACTTTGCTCTGAGACAGACCAGAAAGTACAATACCTTGGGGTGGCTGTACCGGAACTTGTCGACAACAACGGCCAGCCCGCATCTGATTGGAATTTCGATTGGCGGGGTCTGGAACCTGCGTCCGCATTCGATCTGGGACTACCTGTTCGTATTGTAAGCGATGTTCGCGCAGCGGCTTTCGCCGAAAGCCGTCTGTCCAGGCTGGCAGATGCCGATCCGTTTTTGTACGTCACTTTGTCCACGGGCATCGCACATACCCTCGTGATCGACGGAAAGCCGTATTCCGGAGCCAACGGTTATGCCCTTCATTTTGCCGGCACCGATCTGCTGACCCAATGCGACACGTGCAAAACCCTGTCGCCGTTTAATCTGGAGCTTTTTGCCGGAGGCCGGGCGCTGGGCGAACGGTATGCTGAGTTGAAAGGTAATCCGGATCTTTCGGCCCGGGACCTGTTCGAAGCCAGCCAATATGACGATGGTGCCCGAGAATTGGTCGATGAGGTCATAGATTCCCTCTCATCCTATCTCGGTCAGTTGATCAATACTCTTGATCCTGCCGCGATGGTGATCGGTGGAGGCATGGGTACTCGTACAGATGTTTTTGACCGCCTTTCCGAGCGGACGAGAGATTTTATCTGGGCGGAAAGCGCGCGTAATCTGCCCATCGCCGCCAGCAATCTCGAAGGCAACGCTGCTGCAATTGGCGCTGTCTTTCTGGCCGAACTTCAAGAAAAGGATGTTAGCAAATGACCTCTTTGACGCTCAGGCAAATCCGGAAGAAATTCGGTGGTGTCGACGTTATCAAAGGCGTTGATCTGGATGTCCGCCCTGGTGAATTCATTGTGTTTGTCGGTCCATCGGGCTCCGGTAAATCAACCTTGTTGCGGATGATCGCTGGTCTTGAAGAAATCAATGGCGGCGATCTTGCAATAGGCGAAGATCGTGTAAATGACGTGCCACCGTCGAAACGCGGCATCGCGATGGTTTTTCAATCCTATGCGCTTTACCCCCATTTCAACATAGAGCGAAACCTTGGATTTGCGCTTGAAACCGCTGGAATGGAAAAGGGTGAAATTCAGACGCGGGTGCATCGCGCAGCCAAAATTTTACAGATTGAACACTTGTTGAAACGCAAACCAAGCCAGCTTTCGGGGGGGCAGCAACAGCGGGTCGCAATCGGGCGTGCCGTGGTTCGCAGTCAGAAACTGTTTCTGTTTGATGAGCCGCTTTCCAATCTGGATGCCGACCTTCGGATGGAGATGCGTGTTGAAATTGCCAAACTGCACGAACGGCTTGATGCGACCACAATCTATGTGACTCACGATCAGATGGAGGCGATGACACTCGCGGACCGTATCGTCGTGCTCAAGGAAGGTCAGGTCGCTCAGGTCGGGTCACCGATGGAGCTCTATTCCTTTCCTGCCAACAAGTTTGTTGCCGGCTTTATCGGATCGCCCAGAATGAACTTTCTGTCCGCCGCAATGGACGGCACACAGATCACGGTCGCTGGTCAAAGCCGCGAGTTTCCGATCGAGCATCGAGGCAATGTCAATTTCGGAATTCGTCCGGAATCCGTTGTGTTTGGATCCGCGGATATCAACTTTGGCGCCAAGGTAGTACTTGTCGAGCCTTTGGGCGGAGAAGCACTGGTCCACCTCCAACTTCTTGACGGCCAAAAGCTCGTGGCGCGCTACACCGGAATTCCGGATTTTGCAGAGGACGAAACAATCACAGTCGGGGCCGACTTTGCCAACTCTTATGTTTTCAGCGCTGACGACGCATCGATCTGGCCGAAGCGGGAGCTGGGCTGATGGCGGCGACCGAGCATATTTCCGCAGAACCCGCCCTGGCCGATGATGCCCCAAGCGTGCTTGCCCGCAAGAAAACCCGGACGGCCTGGCTTTTCCTGTTGCCCAGTCTGGTCGTGCTGTCCGCCGTCGCCCTCTGGCCACTTGTCCGGACGATCTATTTCTCTTTCACGGATGCCATTCTCACACTTCCGGGTGATTACTCGCTGGTCGGTCTCGACAACTACTATGCTCTTGCGACGGACGCCTTGTGGTGGAAATCGGTCAGCAATACGCTGATATTCACCAGTGTTTCCGTCACGATTGAAACCGCGCTGGGGCTGGCGATTGCGTTGCTGCTGTCGTCGCACCTACGCGGACGTGGCCTGATGCGGGCGATCATTCTTATCCCCTGGTCCATCCCTGTCGTCGTTAGTGCCCGCATGTGGCAATGGATGCTGCACGACCAGTTTGGCGTTATCAACAACATCCTGATCAATCTTGGTTTGATCGAGCGCGGGATCGCATGGACTGCCAAGGCAAGCCTTGCCATGCCCGTTATCATTGCCGTGGACGTGTGGATTACGACCCCCTTCATGGTCTTGCTGATCCTGGCTGCGCTGACAATGCTGCCTCGCAACCTTTATGAAGTGGCCGCCGTCGATGGTGTTCCCGCGTGGAAGCAATTCACCTCGATCACTTTGCCGCTGGTCGGGCCGGGCATTGCGGTGGCAGCACTCTTCCGGATGCTCGATGCACTTCGGATGTTCGATCTGGCCTATGTTCTGTCAGCAAACAGTGACGACACCAAAACGGTATCGATCTATGCGCGCGAAACTTTGGTGAACTTTCAGGAAATGGGATACGGCTCGGCCGCCTCGACAGCGGTGTTTTTCCTGCTGGCGTTCATCACGGTCGTTTATCTGACCATCTTCCGCGTCAACCGTAAAACCATGGGGGCCTGAGATGGTAAGAGGAAAAGGTACAAAGCGCGCCCGAACAATCGCGATTTACGTTCTGTTTGGCGTTGTGGCACTCTACACCCTGTTTCCATTCTACTGGATGATCGCATCCGCGCTGAAATCCAGTCAGGCTCTGTTCGATTCCAGCTTTTTGCCGGATTTCGACCTGACCAATTTCAAAATCATGCTGGAAGACAAAGTCTTTGTCGGGTCGATCCTGAACTCGTTCATCGTGGCCACATCGGTCGTCTTTATCTCACTGGGGCTGGCTATTGGAGCGGCCTACGCTTTGGCCCGCATTAGTTTTCGCGGCCGCAGCACCATCATGATGACAGTCCTCGCGGTTTCGATGTTCCCTCAGGTCGCGTTGCTGTCCGGTCTGTTTGAACTGATTACCTGGCTGGGGCTGTACAATCATATCGGCTCATTGATCGTAGCCTACATGATCTTCACGCTGCCGTTCAACATCTGGGTATTGACGGCCTTCATGCGCAACCTTCCGAAAGAGGTTGAAGAAGCGGCGATCATGGACGGCTGTTCACCGCTGCGGATTCTTACGCACATTTTCCTGCCGATGATGGTCCCGGCCATGATCTCTACCGGCCTGCTGGCGTTCATCGCCGCATGGAACGAGTTCATGTTCGCGTTGACTTTCATCCTAACGGACGAAAACCGGACGGTACCGGTCGCCATCGCCCTGATCTCTGGAGACAGTCGCTTCGAGACACCGTTTGGCGCGATCATGGCGGCGTCGACGATTGTTACCGTCCCGCTGGTTATACTCGCCCTCATCTTCCAGAAGCGCATCATGGCTGGCCTGACAGCCGGTGCGGTAAAAGGCTGACCCTCGATCTCATCGGAGAAAAATATGACAGACCCCATTCGCGTCGGTATCCTCGGGCTTGGTGAAGTAAGTCAGTTGATGCACTTGCCGATCCTGGCGGATAACAACCACAAATACACCATCGCGGGCGTCTTTGACGTCTCGCAAAGCGCAATCAGCAACGCCTGCGCGCGCTACCCCACCGCCAGAGCTTTCGAGAGCGCCGAAGCACTGATCGCCGACCAGGATATCGACGCTGTTTTCATTCTGACGCCGGACAACACGCATGGCCGCCTTCTGGAATTGTCGCTGAAAGCCGACAAGCACATCTTTTTGGAAAAGCCTGCGTGCCTGACTGTAGACGAGATCGACGCGGCAGCGCCGTTGGCGGAGCAGAGCGACAAGACACTCTTTGTCGCTTACATGCGCCGCTACTCGCGGCCGTTTACCAAGGCGAAGGACCTGATGCCGGACACTTCTGAAATCCGCACTGTTCGGGTTCGCGATCTGATTGCCGAAGGCCCGTTTTTCATCGGCCAATCGAGAAGGATTCACTATTCCAGCGACGTCGATCCCGAGATCATCGCACAGGGACGGATCGAAACAGACGCCCTGTTAGGCACAGTTGTCGGTGAGGACGCACCGGAGGGTTTGAAACGCGCATATCAGGTGCTGACCGGACTATCGTCGCATTCGCTGTCGGCAATGCGCGAGTTGATTGGCCTGCCGAAACGCGTGATCTCCGCCAACTGGCGGCAGGGCGGTGAATCGATCGTGGTGGTGTTTGATTACGGTCCTTTCCTGGCGGTTTATGAGGCCATGATCGACAACATTGCCCGCTTTGAAGCGCGGATCGACGTGCTGTCTGACCGCCAGCACCTCGAGGTCAGCTATGACACACCCTACATCCGAAACCTACCGACCCAACTGAAAGTGGTCACGTCTGATGACGACGAAACCAGAACCACGCTGCACGGTCCGGATTTCCTTGACCCGTTTCAGGTTGAGCTTGACGTATTCCACGGACATGTGACCGAAGGCACGACGCCCAAGACCTCTCTGTCAGATTCACGCGAAGACCTTGTTCTGCTGGCTCAGATTGCCGAAGCAATGAATCGCAGCTAGGGAAGGTTGCTTTCAATCCAGGGAGATAAATGTGGGACGCAAACCGAACGCCAGAACTCTTATTCTGAATACCGCCGAAGACATCGTTGCGAAGAACGGTGTCAGCAGCCTGACATTCGACAAGGTTGCAGAGGTGTCCGGCCTCAGCAAAGGCGGCATTCTCTATCACTTTTCCAGCAAGAATGAGCTGATCAAGGCGATGGTCGAGCAGTTCGTGTCCAGGTTCGAAAACGGTATCGACGAACTGAAAGAAGCTGACGACATGGAAAAGGGCCGTTTTTCAAGGGCCTATCTGCGCGCGACCTTTGGCGAAGCGGCGACGACCGGCGCAGATTTCGATCGGCTCGGCGCCCCGATCACGACTGCGCTGTCATCTTTCCCGGATTATCTCGAGATCGTGCGGCAACAGAACATCCGGTGCCAGCACGGCGTTGAAAACGACGGGCTGGATCCGGTTCTGGCAACCATTATCCGGTTGGCCGCCGAAGGCATGTGGCTGGCCGAAGCATTCGACGTAATGAAGCTGAATTCGCAAATGAAACGCGATGTGATCGAAAGGCTCATCGCCATGACGACTGGCGATTAATTCGCCTGAAATGGAGTAAATATGGGTTACAAAGCCTCACCACGACCAACCTTTGATCAACCGAGCAAGATCGCCTACGAAGATGTCACCCGGCACCTGTGGGGCGAACCGGACGCTGGTCAGGTTGATGACTGGATCTATGCCTCAACCGACAAAATCCACCAACTGCTCTTCGGGCTGGCACCCGGCGGGAAATTTACCCACAGCGAGAGCTTTCGCACGATTTTCGGTGCCGACGAGTTGATGTATGTCATCAGTGGGACCTTTGGCCTTGCTAACCCTCAAACTGGCGAGTTTCACGTCGCCAAACCCGGCGATACGCTGTTCTTCCGTGCCGGAACCTGGCACCACGGCTTCAATCTCGGGCACGATCAGGTTCGAATCCTGGAGTATTTTTCGCCACCCCCGTCGCAGGGAACGTCAGGCCCCTATGCACGAACAAAACCATTTCTGGAGCCAGCAGACAGCCGTTATTGCCAGGACAAGTGGCTGGGAAACTGGCCCATGGGTCTTGAGGCGCAAAAGGCAGAGCGTACCATCATCCCGGTTTCACCAGCGGACGCCATTTGGACGCTGGACGCGGAAAGCCACGGGGCCTTCACGCGCATATTCTGCTCGACCGAACATCTGACCTCCGGCGAGACGACAGTACTGCCGGGTCACAGAACGGTAATGGAGACACATAAGGGTGACGAGTGTCTATACGTGACAGAGGGCATCCTGAATGTCTATGCGCCCGGCGCAGACGGGCAAGTATGGTTTGAACTGAAGCCCGGAGACGGCTTTTTTGTTCCTGAAGGGTTCGAGCATCAATACCACAATACCAGCGCCACCCCGGCGAAGTTTGTGTTTGGCGTCGCGCCTGAACTTTGATCGGAGATTTGGAACCCGGCGAAACATGACTTTCGGTTCGGGTTCCATCGAAATTTCTGGGCCGTTACGTTTTTGTTGGGTTCAGGTGAGTGTTCTTTTGAATGAAGGGGTGTGTCGCAAATCTGTCTGATCGACACAAAACTTTGCAACGAAACCAGCTCTGGTTGTTGAGCACAGTTGGCGACACATCCTGCCAGATTTCAACTGGGCCTATTCTTGTATTTTCTATGGCTCCCATCACGTAGAATGGATCAGCGGAAAGGGGCGGCCCTATTTGGGCACCAGCAGTTTGGCGATGAATCCGATCGTGTCCTTGGGGCCTGTTCCGGTGTCATAAAAATTGCGTTCATAGCTCAGCTGCCACTGCACCGGTCGTTCGCTGATATAGGTCAGTTTCGAGAGTTTCACGCCAACCGGCAGCGTTACGAACTCGCCCCGATCCCAGTCATAAGTGAAAGTCATGTCCGAGGCGCCGACCGACCAGTTGTTTCCCAGCGAGTATTCCACAATCGGTTGCAGCGTCGATATATTGACGTCGGGGCGCGATGCGTCACCGCCCACCGTAAAGATGTTCTGGTTGAACGCGCCGATCAGACCCCATTCCGGCTGTGCGACAAATCCAATCGCAGGCCCGAGCCCCCATTTCTCGGCGCTGAACCCGTCGGCACCAGTGGGGAGCAGGGCCACCAGACCGATACCATATCGCCCCCAGTTTTTATCGAAGGTGGTCAGGTTAAAGAGCGTGGCATCGCTGAACCCCGAGTCCCCGGCCGCGTTCCGGGTCACATAGGGCAGCGTCAGTCGGGCAATGTTGTTCGTGCCGCCCAACTGGTAGGGTATGGCGGCTCTGAACTGGGTAATATTCTGTGACCCGGAAATGTTGTGCAGGTTGGGCGAATAAAAGTCCTGAACCAGAAAGGCCATCAGCGACGCGGTTGGATCACTCGCCTCGCTTTCCAGCGATTGATCCGCCAACGCAGGAGCCGAGCAACATATGGCCAGAGCGGTCGCTGTTCTGCGCATCGTGCCAAAGGCATGAGATGTTGTTACCATTACCTGAATTTCCTTTTGAGCCGCTTACTATGAGCGAAACACATGACCCACGATCAGACACTTTTATGACAAGCTGCGTCCGGTTGGAAGCGACCATTTGCCAGCGTGTAGGTCAGAATGACATCACCCGTTCGACAAACCAGAATGTCGCCACGGACCCGACCGCGTAACCCAGCGCAGTGTTAAACGGACTGCCCGGCATCTGCCACTGCCGCGCGACGATGGGGATCGCGCGTCGAATAAGCCCGACCACCAGAAGAACGACACCGACAAAGGCAAGCTGACCAGCCTCGACACCCACGTTGAAGGCCAAGAGCGCTGTGCCGATATCCTGCTGCGGCAGACCGATGTCACGCAGGGCACCCGCAAATCCCAGCCCGTGCAAGAGCCCGAAGGCGAACGAGATCAACCAGGGCGCACGCTCGGAAAGGCGTTCATTTCCGCCGTGAGATTTCAGAATTTCTACAGCCATGAAGATGATCGACAGGGCAATCACCGCCTCGACCGGCGGGCCGGGGACGGATATATGCCCCAGTGTCGCCAGCGCCAGCGTGATGGAATGGGCAATTGTAAAAGCGGTAATCGCGCCGACCAGACGCCAGATATTGCGGATCAGCATAAGCAGCGCGAAAACGAACAGCAGATGATCCCAGCCTTCCAGAATATGGTCAAAGCCAAGGGTGGCGTAGCTGCTGAAAACACCAAGCGCAGACGGCTCTGCCGGTACGATATGGCTGGTCTGGTCCGGCGTAAGGCGTAACGTAACCGGAGTTCGTTCCAATGCCTGAAGTCTCAGAAGAACGTCCGTGCGCTGCGCCGAAAGGCCGGGAACTTCGATCATTCCACCCACCAGACCGCCGGGGCAATCGGATACCCAAGAAGAAATCCAGGCGGCACCATCGTAATTCGGTGCCGGTCCGGCGGCGGGTGTGCAGGTGTCGGGCAGGGTCACGTCGATGGCCATCGGGGCACCTGCCACATCCGGTTTGCGCCAGAATATCTGCCAGCTGTCCGGTGTCAGTTGCCGGACATCCAGATAACCGGGTTCGAGCGCATGACCCAGTGCCGCAACGCCCGACAGGCACATAAACAGAACGGCAAGGAAGAAACGGCGCAGCATTATTGCGACACTCTTTCTGCCAGTTGACCGGGGGTGAGGGCAGTGATGTCGTATCTCGATTTAAGCTCTTCGAACTGGGCGCGGGACAATTCGGATTTCAAGTCGCGTCGCCAGTCGAAAAGAACGTCATCGCGAATGTCTTCGAGCGGAGGAAGAGCAGCGTTCTGCCGGGCCTCAACGCGGACCAGATGCAACCCGTATCCCGAGCGCACCGGACCGGCCCACTGGTTAAGGGACAATTCGCTCAGTGCATCAGAAAATCCGCGCCCGAATGTGCCGTCGACCTGTTGGGACGATGTCAGAGGCAATGCAGCGGGCAGCAGGCTGGCTACGCCGTATATTGCCGGATCTGCACCATCATTCAGAGCGTCTGCCGCAGCCTCGATTTTCGCCGGATCGGTA
Organism: Ruegeria sp. AB9; assembly: GCF_056542585.1. Classification (NCBI taxonomy): domain Bacteria; kingdom Pseudomonadati; phylum Pseudomonadota; class Alphaproteobacteria; order Rhodobacterales; family Roseobacteraceae; genus Ruegeria; species Ruegeria sp. AB9. The sequence continues at coordinate 253,662 of NZ_JBQGAA010000005.1, forward strand.
TCCGCACCGAACCCAATCTGCCGGAACGCAATCTTGCCTTGCGGCATAAATCGGTCTTTGTTCTCGGCCAGATGGTCGTGCAACACCTGGTCGTCCGGCTCGACCGACTGCGCCAGCGATGTGGTCAGAAAGTCCATCTTCTGCGCCAGCCGGTTGCGCACGATACTGTCGCCGCGATCCAGCCCCAGCGCCCGGGCTTCGCGGACCAGAACCTCCTCGCGCAGCAGATTATCCTGAAGCATGGTTAGTTCATCTGCAGTCGGCTGGCGTTGTCGCGTCGCCTGGAATTGTCCGATCAATCGGTCAACGTCTTGCTCGTCAATGACAATCTGGTCCTCACTGTCTGGTGTGTCACTGCCGGGATTCAGAAAGGCGAACCATCCAAACACCACGATGCCCACAAGCATAAAATGGAACAGAGGTTCTCTGTAAAACGTCATGGCAAACCATCTTTCGGTCAGTTAATCGCTGTCGAACCCAACTAGTTGCCGGTCGCACCGGCCCCCCCCCCGATTTGGTTCAGCCCGGCGTATACCAGATCGGCGAAGTATAGGCACGATCCTGAACAAACGAGGGTACGTCCTCGGGGACTTCGGCACGAAACAGTTTGGCGTCGTAGGTGGTCCAGCGCGGTGTCGGAATTTCGATCACGCGAACATAGTAGAACGCGTTCTGCGCGGGATCGAATGCGGGATCCTGCCAATGCGCCGCCAGAACCGGTTCGCCGATCGCGTTGCTATAGCTGGCATTTTCCACGTCGACCGTATTTCCAACCGGCGCGTCGCAACGGTTGTTCGCATCAATGCCGCGATTGTTGGAACAGGCGACGTCGAAAACGGCCTCGTGAGTTTTGCCGTCCTGATCGAGCCAGCCTTTGATTACCTGCACCCGATCCAGATTGGCCCCTTCGGGGTCACGCAGCGCCCGGATCAACAGTGTCGGCGCATCATCGCCCTGCGCCGCACTCATATCGCCGCCCATCGGAACGCCATTTGCATAGCCATGTGCGGCAAAATCCGGACGGGCGAGATCTTCCTCGGCGAATCCGTAACCGGCAAACACGCGCACACGCAGGCGGGTTCCGGTGGTCGCAAAAACTTCGCGACGCTTCATGGCGTCCCAGATCGCCTCGCGGGTGTTTTCGCGGGCCCAGACAGCGGCGAGACCCGAGGCCGCGCTATAGGCGGCGGTGATGTCATCTGACGGATCGTCCGGCGTAAGCGCCCCGGTGATCGCCTCTTCCATGCGGATCGGATCGTCTGTGGGTTCCAGAACGGTAACCTTGCCAAAGAAATTGTCTTCGGCCGCCGTCGAAAGACCGGTGTGGCTGTCGGTCGAACCGAGCATTCCGAACTTGAACGGGTTCACGCCCAGATCCTGCTTGTAGGCTAGGCCGCGTTTCAGGGCCTCGCGGGCGTATTCCCGCGGCAACATGTCCGGGGTCTTGAGCTGTGGGCCGAAACTGCCCTTATCCCAGGTTTCGAAATCCGCAAATTCATCTTCGGGTGACAGAAGCGGGTGCGCTTCGCCGTCGCCCTTGATCTGGGTCACCTCATAAATGGGCTCCCACCGCTGACGGCGGGTGGCGTAATCGGCACTGAGCGGCTTGCCTGAAAGTGTGACATCGTCAAACATCAGACCGTTCGAGAGATTGCCGTTATGCGCCAGCGCCAACACTTTTCCGCCGGTGCGTTCTTCATATGCCTGCAACCAGTTCCAAAGATCTTCGGGATCCTCGGTGTCGTAAGCCGACAGTGGCACGATCTGGTCTGCCCGGTCCTTGCCATCGCGGAAGATCACGTTGCGGTGCAGGTTGTTGCCGTCCGGCCCCGAGGTCCATTCATAACCGATGAAGGCGGTGAACGCGCCGGGATTGTTGTGACGCTCGGCTGCTTCGGTGGTGTTCTGCCAATAGGTCTCCATCAGGCCGGTGCCGGCCATCGGATCGGTGGCGCCGGGGCTGTTGACGGTGCCGAACCAGATGCCATAGGCCTCAAGCACAGCGTCCATTGTGCCAGGCTCGGCAGCCTTGACGATCGAGCGGCTCCATTCGTTGGCCTCCATGACCGGGTCATTCGTCGCCATCGCCACTGGCAAGCCCAGATTTTCCGCGTGGTCTGAAACGACCAGCCAGTCGAGCGGCCGGCTCAGACGACCGGGTACACCCAGCGACGAAACCACGGTCTCGCCTTTGGCGAAACGATAGGCATCATCCGGGGTCAGGGTCGCCAGAGCCAGACCCGCGTCGGCGGAATAGGCCGTATGAAGGTGTGTGTCCCCGAACAGGACCTGATTGGGAAAATCCTGATCAAGGTAAGGTGAATAGGTGGCGCTCGCCTCAGGGATTGGGATGATACTTCCCTGTTCCTGTGCATATAGCGGTGATGCCGTTGTAAGAATTGTAAGAGAGCCGAGTAATCCAAACCGTCGCATGGGAGCTCCTAATATTTGGCCTGATTTTTTACGGGAACGCCAAGAATGGCTCGATTTGGGCCGCCGCACACCCTTTTTGTCAAATTACGCTTTGATGTTAGATAGATGCAAGGGCTTCGTCGCAGAGTCTTGAGCCTGACCGTTTTGAAGTGAAGCGCTCGTGTTAATGGCATCGCGGAGTTCGAACGAGATCGCCACTGCCTCCTCCTGTCTTATCCGAGCGAGCGCGATCAGAACCGCGGTCGGAGCGACAGTCGGAAGAAGAATTGGCGACAGAACCGCCAAGATTTTGGTCCAACGCCCAACAGAGCCCAATTTCGCGGCCATGCTTACGCTTCTCAGAGTTTTCTAAAATTATTTTTTTAAACCATTACCGAAATCCACCATCGCGTCAGCAAAGTGCAATGTCACTCTAGGCTCAGGACTCATTGATTTCCGCTTAACCTCGTGTTTCACGGGGCTCAAAACGAGCGGTGAACATGTCTGACCTTTTCTGGTTGAGTGAGACGCAGATGGCGCGATTTGACCCCTTCTTTCCCAAGTCACACGGCAAACCACGGGTCGATGACCGACGCGCATTGAGTGGGATTATATTCATCAGTCGCAATGGCTTGCGCTGGCGCGACGCGCCCGCTGCCTACGGCCCCGCACAAGACGCATTACAACCGCTGGAAACGGTGGAGTGACAAGGGCGTCTTCGCCCGGATGATGGCGGGTCTGGCTGCCGAACACGGC